>JBKJQB010000347.1:0-29818 GCA_046594105.1 Thermoanaerobaculia bacterium | reverse complement strand
CCGCCACCGTCATCCGTGGCCGGGTCACCCGGAACGGCCAGCCCGCACCGAATCTGATGATCATGTTCATGCCGAAATCCAACCGCGCCGCAGGAATGGTGAGCGGAACCACCGATGGGTCCGGAATGTATGAGATCTCCGGGCTCGATGATGCCACCTACTCAGTTCGCGTGAACGACATGTTGAAGCCTTCTCCCTTCACTACTTCCTATGACGTACACGGTTCGGGGAACTTCGATATCGAGATCAAGACGTCGGGCGTTCGCGGTCGGGTGCTGGACGCATCCACCGGTGCGCCAATCGCCGATGCACATGTTGAGATTCGCACCGCCGGAGGCGACGCCATGCTCTCCTCGCGCGGTGCGCAGAGCGATTCCGGGGGCTCCTTCCTGATCGATGACGTGGCCCGCGGCAGTTACGAGGCAGTGGCGACGAAGGAAGGCTACGGACATCAGTCGCTGGCGCTGACAGTCGGGGACTCCGCCGAGCCCCTCGATTTCAAACTGTCACCGGGCACGGGCATCACATTGCGCGTGGTGGACCAGCGCGACCAGCGCCCGATCGGGGCGACGGCCAGAGTCACCGATGCGCAAGGCCGCGATGTTCCTGTAGGGGACTTGTTTCGCTTTTCCGGCGGCACCGAGCCGCTCAAACTCACGCTCGCTCCCGGCTCCTATCGAGTCACCGTGAGCGCTCCCGGATACGCGGGCCGCACCATCACCATGAGCGCACCCTCTGACCAGACTGTGGGACTGAGCCCCGGCGGATCGCTGGTTCTGCAGGCGCGCGGTTCGTCCTCGCTTCGAGGCCGCCTGATCGATTCGACCGGATCTCCCTACATGCCGGGGAACCGCGGACCGTTCGGCTCGCCGATCATCACCATCGAGGCGAGCCCCGCGTCCACAACGCTGCAGAATGTGGCTCCGGGCCGGTACCGGCTGGAGATTCTGGACTCTGCTGATCAGTCGGTTCGATCCATCGACATCGTGGTCAACGAGGGTCAGCCGGCCAGCTACCAGGTCTGATCACCGCGGGCCGGCACGGCCGCCGGCGGCGCTGGTTGCCCAAGGCTCCGCCAAGATCACGCTCCAAGACGTTCTGCCGTGCCGGCCTAGGTCTCGTCTTCGTGCTCGGGTCCGGGAGGAGGCAGCTCGGGAACCTCTACAGCCGCTTCGAGGGAAACCTGCTCCGGACGATGCCCTACTGGCGCGCCGGGACCCTTGCGATATTTTTCCAGCCGTTTGAAGAGGTGATGGAGGTCGTAGGTCAGCCGCATCACCGTCCGACGCAGTTTGTACTTGATCCGCTTGAAGGCCTCCAGATCGTCGCTCCGCAGCGTGGGAAGGAACGACTGGATCTCGGCGATGCGTTTGCGCACCTTCTCCAGATCTTTGTCCTGGATGTTGACGAACACTTCCTCTTTGCCGATCAGCATCGGCTCCACTCCGCTCATCTGGTCGTCGAACCAGTGCCAGAGCTGGATGAGATCGATGCGCCGGCCCTTCGACAGAAAGCGGGTCTCCAGAAGATCCTGGCGGAAATACCCCAGCAGCTTGCGGTCGTCGGTGTGGTTGAACTCTTCGTCGGAGACGTTGCGGAGGTTCCAGACAGCGAAACGGATGATGTCGTTGCGGGTGTTGCGCAGCTGCCGCAGCGTCTCATCCAGGACCCGGAAGGGAACCTCGGAGAGGGATTGCGGCGCCGCCAGCGGCTGAAGGGTCATGGGGGCCGAAGGATAAGAGTTTCTGCCGGGCTGCGCAAATCGACGATTCTCAGGCATTATTCAAGACCATGAATATAGGAAGGATCTCCAGTAGTTTTATCAAGCACAGATGCATACGTGATTAAACGTCTTTGATTTTGAGACAGTATTTCGACTCGGACCCGCCCGTTGTTCAACGGTCCGCCGACGAGGGAACGAAGGGGAATCTGTCGAATCTCACGAGGGAGTACGCTCCACTCCGTCCTGCTGATGACCGATCCGCCTGACGTGTACGCGGTCAGCTGGACCAGCGCTGGCTCCTCACTCGGGTTGATCAATCCCACATTCGTCCGCTCCCTGATCGATTCCTCCAGCCCGATCAACTCGATCGGACCGTTGCCCGCCGAGGAGAAGGTGACCGGGACCGATGGCACAAACTCCCCGCACGATCCTCCAGTTGCACAGAGGGTCCGGGTATGAGCGGTCGCCGCGGTGCCGGCGCGGAGAGTCACGAACAGCGGTTCGATCGACCGGCTCCGCCCGAAGAAGCTGCCCAGCACGTCCTCGATCCGTTCCGACTGGCCGGCGGCGAGATTGTGGACGACCGACTCGCTGCCCGCACTGACCACGATGCCGGCCGCGCTGGCAGCGACGTTGGTGTCTGTGAGGTCGGTCCTCCAGGAGGCAGAGGTCTCACCTTCCGCATGGATCGCTGGCACCACCCGGACCTCATCGCTGGTGGCCGGGAGCGTGGCCGGCACGAACATCCCGTCGCCGGAGCCTTGGTCGATGACCGAGCCGTACCCCAGCACCCGCGCCTTCCCGCTCACGACCTCGACGTCGGCGCGGAGCAACGAGCCGGAGAATGCCAGAGGGAACTGCAGGTGACTGAACGGAAGGATGGGCTGCTGGATGGTGCCCAGCGCTGCGCCGGCAGCATCGCGCAGGGTGAACTGCACCACTCCGTTTTCGCCGACCGTTTCCGCAATTCCCAGATTGGTTCGAAAGGCTGCGTCGTTCTCCAGTTGCGGCAGCACCTTCACCACTCCCATTCCCGTCGCCTCATCACTCCGCGAGACCGGAATGGACTCACTGGTCCTGCCGGTCGGGGAGGAGAGGACGGCCCGGCTGGTCGCGAGCAGTCCGTCGATCGCGCCGAGGATCTCGAGCTGCCCCATGCCCCGAGAGAGGAAAAGGGAAGCCACCAGGTCGTCAAGCGCCACGGTTGCTCCCGATGGGACGACGACGTTTACGGCCGAGAATCGGGTCAGCCCGTTCTCGCCCGACGGTGTGAACACCATCGTGAGGTGAGCCTCGGCGCTGGCGCGGTTGAAGAGGCGGACGTGAGAGATGAATGTCGAACTCCTGGCACCGTCTGCATGTCCGACCACCGCGATGTGACGGTGGACGGCGAAGGAGGAGGGCCTGGAGGTAGCCGGGCGTTCCCCTACGAACGTGATTAGAAGCGCCCACGATCGCAGAGTTCCGATCGCGCCGGGCCGAAGGTCGCGGATGGTCAGAGTCCACGTTCCTGAAGCGTTGCGGCCGCGCAGCAGATCGAGCGAGTCCACTCCGATCGCCGTCAGCCCGTATTGCTTCCGCGAGAAGGGCGTTCGATTGCTGGAGGGGCTGGCCAGCGTCACCCGCGTGCCATCCGGCGCTGTCAGAAAAATCTCGAGGTCACCTTGGCTGGAATGCTCCAGATCGACGTCCACAGAGACCCGTTCGATCGACCGGGGATCGCTGACGCGAAGGGTGGAAACCAGTCCGGTCACCGCGCTGTCAGGAATGGCCAGCCCCTGCTGCGGAGACTGAAAGAGTGTGACGTCTCCGCGTGGGGCAAGGTCGCAGTCGGCGGCACCGAGAATGCCGCGACGGGTCATCGCGGTGCAGATCACCGACGCGGTAGCGCCGGCATTGAGGGCGCGGTCGGCATCCAGGAGTCGGCGCCCGAGCAAGGCGAACGTGGGGCTCAGTGGTACACCGAACATCGACTCGATCACCAGCTTGTCGGTCCGTCGTTTTCCGGCTTCCGTTCCGTACTGCAGTACCTGACTGTCGAAGATCTCCCTGAGTGCGGACGACCAGATCGTTCCGTTCAGATGTTCGATCCCCGACTCGTTCCGGTTCATGAAATCCGACATCGTCTTCGTCCCGTCCACCCGGCGCAGGCAGTCCGCTTCCGCCGGGTACCCACAATTCTGGGAAGGATCGTCACCGGCGCATCGGGCATCCCAGTCAGCGATGCAATACGGGTCGCGACCGGACGCGATCGTGGCGACGTAGCTCGAAGAAAACGCCCAGTAGTCGCCGATGCCTTCGCCGAGCGCCCGCGACTCGCTCGCCGATGATCCGAAGAAGGCGCCGGGCGCAATGGAGTCCTGCATGACGTGCGCGAACTCGTGCAGCATGATGTCCGAGTCCTCGGCGTCGTCCGTTCCCCCATCGCCGAAGTAGAGCTCTCCCTGACCAGGGAGGGCCCCACTGGTGTAGAACGAATTGTCCGTACCTCCCACCGCGTGAGGGTCCACGGGAATGGAGTAACCGGCCACCCGACGCGTCCCCACGTATCCCAGCGCCTGCAGGTACCGCTGCGAGCGGTCGATCTGAAAGTACGCGTTGACCTCCTCGAATTGCGGCTGTCCGCGATCGAACATCAAGGACTGACCGGCATCCGCATGCGGGGTGGTTGGACTCTGGACGTCGACGATCTGTACGTTCGGCCCCACCAGCAATCCGGAGGACGGAAGATCCAGCAGATCGACGATTGAATACGCGGCATCGGGAACGGCGGCAGGGGAGTCGTTCTGATCCCGCAGATCGGGACGATTCAGTTTCGCCACCGGGTTGACGTCGAAAACCCTTCCTTTCACCGTAGAGAACAGTGGCTCCACTCGGAGCACCACTCCGGTCGCGGCGTCCACATAGTGGGCCCACGGGTGATGAGGAGTCTCCTCGATGACCACACGCCAGGCCCGCCGGCCTGTGCCGTTCTCGTTGAGAATCACCGGGCGCTGGTCGAGAAGGCGCCCCTCGGGCATCGCCAGCAGAGCTTGCGCTCGCGGAATCCTGTGCCCGCCGTTCGGCTCCACCGGCAACGACGCCAGTCTTCGGTGAGTGACCCGGTTGCGACCGTCGCGCTCGGCTCGCTCGATGACTTCGCCGCCAACGACGGGCACGCCGTCGAGATACTGGGTGTAGTGCCGGTACGTCGCCGTCAGCGATTCCCGCAAGTAGTCCAGGCGGAGATCCTCAGCGTTTGCGACGCCGGCGGTCGCCAGGAGAACGAAGAGGAGTGAGGGAAGCCGAGGCATGCTCCGCTGCAAACGCCGCGGCCCTGCTCGATATTCGGTCAGGCGTGCGACAGAGCCTTCGGTTCGGCGCCTTCCACGGTGACCGCCGGCGGATTCCCCACGGGCAGCGAGAAGAAAAAGGTCGTGCCCGCGCCCTCGCGGCTCTCCACCCAGATCGTCCCTCCGTGACGTTGCACGATCTGCTTGGTGATGTAGAGGCCGAGACCAAGCCCCCCGTAGTTGGTTGAGGACACCTGCCTGCCACGGTGAAATCGTTCGAATACCTGATTGAGCTCGTCCGTAGGAATCCCGATTCCTCGATCCGCCACGGCCGTCACCAGCTGTTCGCCGCGGTCTTCCACGCTGACCAGGATCTCGCTGCCATCCGGTGAGTACTTCACCGCGTTGTCCAGCAGATTTCCCAGAACCTGCTCGAGACGGTCTCGATCGCCGACCACGTTTTTCACACTGCTGGGGATGTTGACCTGGAAGCGGCGGTCGCTGACGGCGGTGTGATGACGGTTGACCACATCGCGTACGAAGTTCGTCCAGGCGATGGCGTCTCTGCGGATCTCCAGGCGCCCGGTCTCGATCCGCGAGACGTCGAGCAACTCGAGGATCAGGCGGGACATCCGATCGATCTGATCGAGAGCGATGTTGAGATACTCCTCCGACGTGACCAGGTCGCCCTCCCGAATGAGCGTCTTGGCCAGTTGGGTGTACCCCTTGATGGAGGTCACCGGGGTGCGGAGCTCGTGCGAGGCAATCGACAGGAACTCGTCCTTGAGTCGTGAGAGATCTTCGACTTTCCGCCGGGCCTCCACCTGCTCGGTGTAGAGCCTCGCGTTCTCGATGGCCAGTGCCGCACGCTCTGCCAGGACCTGCGCCAATGGGAGTTTCTCGTCGGTCATGGCTCGGTCGCGGTCATTCGCGGCGATGACGATCGCTCCCAGAATCTCGCGGCTGGTTCGCAGCGGAAGAACCAGGAGTGAGGCGAGACTCATCGGAGCCGCGTGATACCCCGGCGCCGTGTCGCGATCGCCTCGATTCCCCACGTTCTGGGTCAGGGACGGATAGCCCGAGCTCACCACCTGGCCGATGATTCCCTCGCCGACGACCAGTGGCTGCCGGTAGATGTAGGACCAGGCTAGACCGAGGGAGGCCATGTCGCGGTGATAGATGGAGGCCACCCGGAGGTCGTTCGAATCGGGAGTCTTGAGTATGACCGCGCTCCAGTCACCGAGGACCTCCGCCAGTCGCTCGGCGATGGCCTGGGTGACCCACACCGGCTCAATGTCGCTGGAGAAGAAGGCGCCGGCATCCGCGAGGATCTGCGCTCTTTCCGCCTGCGCTTTCATCTCCGCTTCCAGCCGCCGCCGCTCGGTAATGTCACGAAAGGTGACCACCACTCCGGAAACACGCCCCTCCTCCTTGATTGGAGTCGCGCTCACTGAGACGGTGATGGGCCGGTCTTCGCGAGCGATCCGGATTCTCACGTCATGAACCGGCCTTCCCGTGGACAACGCCTGGCTGGCCGGAAGCTCCGTCGCATCGATCGAACCGCCCGAATCACTCTTGAAACGGTAGGCCGCAGCATGGTCGTCGATGGCAATGCCGATGTCGCTCCGTCCCAGCAATCGCTCGGCGGCCGGATTGAGAAAGGCGGTGCGACCCTCACCATCCACGAGCATCACGCCGTCGGACATCCCCGCGATCATGGACTCGGTCCGCTTCACCTGCCGGTTGAGGGAAGCGAGCAGCGATTGCTTGATCCGCCACACCAGGTATGCGGCGAAGACGATGATCACCAGACTGACCACCACATCCAGCATGGTCAGACCGTTGCGCATGCCGGTCATCTGCTGCAGATCGCGCCTCTGCTGGCGGCCGTGTTCCTCGGCCATGGTGCCGGCGAAGTCGGGCGTGGCTCGGTGAATCCGTGCAGCCTCCACCATCATCTCGTTCGCGTTGCCGAGCTTGTCCTCTTTGCTGAAGGCGATCTGAGAATCGGTCAGCTGGCGGATCTCGGTGAAGTGTTTGCGCAGCCCGGATACCAGCTGGGCGTCGCGCGGCGCCCCCGCCAGCTGCACGGCTCCTGCCGCCACCCGCTCAAAATCGCGGACGGCTGCTTCGTAGTCACCGAGATACACCGTCTGCTGGGTCAGGCTGAAACCGCGGGCGGCCCCCATCAGGATATCGACATCGCCGTCCATGACGCGGACCGCATCGACCAGAGGAGCCGACCCTTCGACGATCTTGTATTCCTGCTCGTTGGCAATCTGCAGCAACGTGACGGTCAACGACAGACCGGCGGCGATGAGGACAGCCAGGGTGGCGAACGCGCCCCAGAGCATCTTTCGGATCGAAGAGTCCATAGCGCGGCTAGCGGCTCCTCCGGCTGCAAGATCGAGGCCGCGTCACGTGCGTCAATTGCTGGCAAGCATGGCACTTGCAGCAATTGGAGTTCGATCGCTCTGGTATGCCGGCTGCAAAGCGGTCGCCTCAGGAGGACGCATGGCTCTCAGACCCCTTCGCAATGCCACCATTTCGTTTGGTCTCGTCTCCATCCCCGTCCGTTTCTACACGGCGACCAAGTCCGAAGACATCCACTTCAATCTGCTCCACGAAAGCTGCGGCTCCCGGGTCAACCGAAAGTGGTGGTGTCCGCAACACGAAAAAATCGTCGAAGCGGAGGAACTCGTCCGCGGATACGCCATCAGCAAAAGCAAGTACATCACCTTCAGCGACGAAGAAATCGAGGCACTGGAGACCGACGACAACCGGGCTCTGGAGATCACCGAGTTTGTCGCTCTGGAGCAGATCGATCCGCTCTTTTTCGAAAAGGCCTATTTTCTCGGTCCCGCCGCTGGTGGAGGAAAGACCTACCGCCTTCTGGCCTCGGCCATGAAGAAGCAGAGCAAGGTCGCGGTCGCGCAATGGGTCTCTTCGGGAAGGCAGCACCTCGTGGTCCTGCGCCCGTACGAGAACGGTCTGGTGCTGCACACCATGTTCTACGCGGATGAGGTGCGGGACTTCGGAGCGGTCGACATCGAGGCCGGCGCAGTGAAGGAGAAAGAAGTCGCCCTGGCAGAGATGCTGATCGACGAGCTGACCGAGAAAAAGTTCGACCCCGCCGCCTTCAAGGACGAGTACCGCGCGAGACTTCTCGAGCGGATCAAAGCCAAAGGCCGAGGAAAAACAATCGTTGCCGAAGAGCAGGAAGAAGAGACCGGCGGCGAAGTCATCGACATCATGGAAGCGCTGCGTCGCAGTCTCGAAAAGGGGAAGAGCTCCAGCCGTTCCTCGAGCTCCCGTCGTGCACCCCGGCCCGCCACGACCAAGGCCAGGAGTCGATCCACATCATCGCGCAAGCGCCGCGCCTCCTGACACCGACCAGATGGCCCCAGTCAGCGGAGACCCACGATGTCCGACCTTCTGAAGAAATATCGCCCCGGAAAAAGGCTGCGACGAAACCGGCCAGCGCTAGGAGCCTGCGCGGCAGAAAGTCTTAAAACGCGATCATGGCGGAGCCTTGGGCAACCAGCGCCGCCGGCCGTGCCGGCCTAAGGCGCAGCGACCTTCGACTCGATCCCCTCGAGGGCCGAGGCCAGCAGCTTCTTCTCCGACTCAAAGCTCGCGCGCGCGATCGCCTCGGAAAGTGGCACCCACTCCACGTCGTCGACCTCGCTGAGTTGCGGGACCAGCGCGCCGCCCACGTAGTGCATCAGGTAGAAGTCGACTTGCTTGCGGATCAGGGTGTCTCCGGCCCGGAAGAAGTATTCGATGGTGTCGAGCGGGCGAACGATGTCGGCAAGCAATCCTGTTTCTTCCTGGACTTCGCGCAGCGCCGCCTGCTCCGAGGTCTCCCCTTTCATCACGGCACCTTTGGGAAGGCCCCAACGGGTACGGCCTCGAGTGGCAATCATCGCCACGTGCGGCAGACCCTCGCGAATGGAGATGACCGCACCACCGGAGGAGTGTTCGTTTCGGGTTTTCCGCCGGGGCTCGGGCATCCACACTGATTGTAGGTCAGTCGGCTCGTCAGGAACGGGCGGCCAGTCTTTTCCTTCCCTCGCAGCCGAAGTCATGCGTTCCAGCGTTGAAGATTTCTATCCGTCATCCAGTGACGTTCGCCCCGATTAGGCGTAGTCTTTCTCTGAACGCAGACTCTTGGAGGAGCCCCTCATGCAATCACTCGGAACGATGACTCTCGTGGCAACGGTCGTGCTGGTGGCGCTGGTCGTCATTTTTCTCCGGGTTCGATCAAAGGATTTGATCGACGGTTGCATCCAGCGCAGAAAGCAGGGAGCGCGGGCCTGCAGCGGGGCAGAGTTGGTGGAAGGGGGACAACGGATTCCTGTCGCTCTGGCCATCACCGATGACACCCTCTACTATGAGAATACCGACCTGCAGGCTTCACTGGAGTTGCGCAACATCGACGAGGTCCAGTACGACGACGAGACGGCCACCGGCCATTCAGTCATCGGCAAGATCCTTCGCTTGCGCTCGCACGGTCACATGTTTGAATTCGTGCTCGACGCGAAAGCGGCTCACCAGTGGCAGTCCGCGCTGCCGGCCCACCGGATCGACGAAGGGACCGCGCAGGCTGTTTAGATCAGCGCGATCGCGGTCCGTGCTCCATGGAGACCGCGATGGTCGACCCCGGTCGCGGAATCCTCGCGACGAGTGCTACTGTTGAGGGGTTGTTTTCAGCACGTCTTGTCGGGGTGTGGCGCAGTCTGGTAGCGCACCTGCTTTGGGAGCAGGGGGTCGGAGGTTCGAATCCTCTCGCCCCGACCATTGCGTGCTTCCTTTCCTTTCTCCCCGTAGCTCAGTTGGACAGAGCAACAGCCTTCTAAGCTGTGGGTCGCAGGTTCGATCCCTGCCGGGGAGACCAATCGGGAGTTACTTCTGGTGGCGCAGCGGCTCGAACGCCTTCCGCAGGTCGGCGTGTGCGATGGCCACTTCCACATTGCTCTGCAGCGCGGGAACGTAGTGCTGCGAAAACGCCGATGCAGGATCGCCTTTCGTGAAAAGGGCTTCCACCCTGTCTCCGATCGCCATTGCAGCTTCCGGCTCGAAGTCGATTCGGGCCATCTCATCGATGTCGACGATCAGCGCAGTGACCGGCTTGAGCCAGGCGAAGAAAGGGTCGTCGGTCAGCAGCTGAAGCAATTCGGCTGGCCTGGCGACCGGGCCGACCGCAACGGCAAACTCCGCCTTGGCGTGCTCGATCAAATGACGGTGCAGAGGGAGGAGCGCGCGGGAGACCTCGCGAAGAGACGAGCGCAGCGCCGCCCTCTGGGGGGAGTCAGGAGTGTGCATGGTGCGCGCGAAGAAGGCTTTCTTGTCGAGCGTCATCGTGGGTGCGCGGGTCGCGGGGCGGGCCGTTAAAAAATCACGCCTCCACGGTTGGCTGGGGAAGGGTGGGACAGGCAGTAGCCAACCGTAGAGGCCGTGAAGCGATTGCTGTTTGAGCGGAGAAGTCTATCGCAATTGGAAATGGAAGGGGTAGCGCTGACCGCGTCCTTGCTCTGACTGGCCTGCCGGACTTAGAATCCGCGACCGCGCCAGGCCCTGCCAGAAAGGAATTTCGTCTCCGGCGGGTGCCGTTACGCCGCTTTGCTCGCACCCATAGCTTAATTGGATAGAGCATCTGACTACGGATCAGAAGGTTGCAAGTTCGAGTCTTGCTGGGTGCACCAAATCAGAATCAACACGACGGCGGGCAGAGAAGCCCGCCGTTGTAATCTTTGAACTATGGAACGAGCGGAATGGATGGAGCAAGCCTTCGCGCTCGCCGAAGAAGCTGCATCGGACGGCGAGATTCCGGTTGGAGCGGTGCTGGTCGATGACGGCGGCCGGATCATCGGGCGCGGTCGCAACCGGCGCCAGTCGGGCGATCCCCTCGGTCACGCCGAGTTGATCGCCATTGCCGAAGGAGCCAGGAGCATCGGTGACTGGCGTCTGGAACGCACCACGATGGTGGTCACTCTGGAACCCTGCGCCATGTGCGCAGGCGCGCTGGTCAACGCACGGGTCGGGGAGTTGATCTTCGCCGCCTTCGATCCGAAGGCGGGCTTTTGCGGTTCCCTCGGAAATCTCGTTCAGGACAGCCGGCTGAACCACCGGCTGATCGTTACCGGAGGGGTTCAGGAAGAACGCTCTCGTCGTCTTCTTCAGGAGTTCTTTCAACAGTTACGCGGACGTTCCCCGGATGCGGAGAGGTGGCAGAGCGGTTGAACGCGGCGGTCTCGAAAACCGTTATACCTTTACGGGTATCGGGGGTTCGAATCCCCCCCTCTCCGCCAGTCCGGGAAAACAGAGGTAAGAAGGCAGAAAACAGAAGTACAGCCGTGCTCGTTTTGGTTGATCATTTGATAGCCGGCATTATCGTGCTGGTTTTGCTCTTTTAAATTAGATGTGAAAATCAGCTGGTAAAAAGCGAATCCCTTCTGCTTTCTACCTTCTGCTTTGGGAGAGATGGCCGAGTGGCTTAAGGCGCACGCTTGGAAAGCGTGTGTACGTTAACCCGTACCGTGGGTTCGAATCCCACTCTCTCCGCCAACTCGGCGACGGTCCGCGACCGTCCGCTGGGATGAGCCCGGGTCCTGTGCAGCAGGCGCGCCGAATCTCGTCAGGTCCGGAAGGAAGCAGCGATAAGGTGCTTTCCCTGTGTGCCGCAGTAAACCTGGGCTCTTCCGAGCGTTCTGCCCCCACTTCGAGCCGCAACCTCAAGCCGACCGAACCCCGCTCTATACTCGCCGCAACCATGTCCTATCAGGCGCTCGCCCGAAAATACCGGCCGCAGTCCTTCCATGATGTCGTCGGACAGGAAACGGTCGTGCGCACGCTGCAGAACGCCATCGAGCAGCAGCGCATCCACCACGCCTATCTCTTCTCCGGCGTGCGCGGCGTGGGCAAGACCACCTCGGCCAGGATCCTGGCCAAGGCCCTCAACTGCGTGAAGGGCCCCACTCTGGAGCCGTGCAACGAATGCACGAACTGCCGGGAGATCACCGAGGGCATCGACATGGATGTCCGGGAAATCGACGGCGCGACCTACAACGGCGTGGATAACATCCGAGAGCTGAAGGATGTCACCCAGTTCCAGCCCGCGCGCGACCGCTACCGCATCTTCATCATCGACGAGGCGCACATGCTCAGCACGCCCGCATGGAACGCGCTGCTCAAGATTCTTGAAGAGCCGCCCCCCCACGTGGTTTTCATGTTCGCCACCACAGAGATGCCGAAGATTCCGGCGACAATCCTTTCACGCGTTCAGAAGTTCGCGCTGCGAAAGATCACTCTCGATGAACTGATTGAACGGCTGCAGAGAATCTGTGTGAGCGAAGAGATCGCGGCCGATCGCGATGCTCTGGAAGTCGTGGCCCGTCGCGGTGAAGGCAGCGTTCGTGACGCTCTCTCCATCCTCGACCAGGTCATCGCCTTCAGCGGCCGCTCCGTGCACAGCGCAGATGTCGCCGCGGTGCTCGGCCTTTCCGAGATCAGTTTTTTTGCGCGCGTTGCCGAGCTGATCGCTGCCGGCGACCATGCCGGAATCGTCGAGGCGCTGGACGACGCGGTCTCCCGTGGCCGCGATCTCAAAATGCTGTATCGCGACTTCCTCTCGTTCGTTCGCGGGCTTCTGCTGATCGCGGCAGGAGCGGACGAAGCGATGCTCTCCGCCACGCCCGAGGACCTGCTGGCCATCCGGACCTGCGCCAGTCGATTTTCCTATTCGGAATTGCTGCGCGTGGCAAACCTGCTGCTTCGCGATGACGAGACGGTCAATCGCGCAGAACACCAGCGGCTGGCAGTGGAGATCGCCCTCCTGAAAGCCGCGACTTTTCCCCGGTTGCGCTCAGTGGAAGATGCTCTCGGTCAGGGCGCCACCGTCCAGGCCACGGAGACTCGGGCGGCTGCACCGACGCCGGTGAGGCGCGCGGCTCCATCAACTCCTTCTCCAGAACCGCCACCGGTGCGCCCGAGAACCTCCGGACCAGCGCAACCCTCGGCGGCACCTCAGGAGAAATCGGTCCAGTCCTCTCGAGTTCCCGCGGCGCCCGGCAATGACGATCCCCAGGACTTCGTCGATCGCGTGCAGTCGGCGCGGCCCCTTCTGGGCAGCTACATCGCCGGAGCGAAGAGTATTCGCAAGAACGGGGACCGCCTGCTTTTCATTTTTGACGCTGCGCAGAGTTTTTTTGCTGACTCGCTTCAGGATCAGATCCGCACGCTCGAGGAGCTTGGCCAGGAGGTGTATGGCCATCCCATCAAGCTCGAATTCCAGACCGAGGGATCGCAGGTACGCCCCGAAGTGGCAGTGTCGAAGACCCCCTCCGCGCTGAGCGACGACCCCGTACTCAAGTCATTTCAGAAACACCTCGGCGGCGAAATCGTCGAGTCTCGAAAGCGGTAAGGAGGCGGTCCGTGAACCCCAAGAAAATGCTCCAGCAGGTCCAGCAGATGCAGGCCCAGATGCAGCAGCAGATGGAAGCCCTGCGCGTGGAAGGCACCGCCGGCGGCGGAATGGTCAAAGCCACCATGAACGGCCAGAAGGAGCTGCTGGCTGTGGCCATCGACAAAGAAGCTGTCGACCCAACCGACGTCGAGATGCTGGAGGATCTCGTGGTCGCCGCAGTCAATGAAGCCGCCCGGAAGGTTGATGAAGAGCTCCAGAAGTCGATGGGAGCCATGACCGGTGGAATGAAGATCCCCGGCCTGTTCTGATCTGTACAGCGACCATTCTTCCCATGACCGCCCCACCCCTGGCCAATCTGATCAACGAGCTGAGCAAGCTGCCCGGCATCGGCGGCAAATCTGCTTCGAGGCTGGCGTATCACATTCTCAAACGCCCGGCGGGGGAGGCCGAATCTCTGGCCACCGCGATCCTCGACGTCAAGGCGAAGATCTTCCGCTGCTCCATCTGCAACAACATGACAGACGTCGAGCCGTGCGCCATCTGTTCCGACCCCCGCCGTGATCCAACAGCGATCTGCGTCGTGGAAGAGGCGTTCAACATCCCCACCATCGAGCAGACGCGCGATTTCAAAGGGGTCTACCACGTGCTTCTGGGTGCCTTGTCGCCGCTCAAGGGGATTGGCCCGCAAGACATCGACGTCGACGGTTTGCTGCGCCGGCTGCAGAGCGGGGAGGTCCGTGAGGTGATCGTTGCCACCAACCCGAACGTGGAGGGGGAGGCCACGGCCCTGTACATCGCACACCAGCTTCGCCCGATGAACGTCCGCGCCACGAGGCTGGCCTTCGGCCTGCCGGTGGGCGGCGACCTCGAGTATGCGGATCAGGTCACCATGTCCAAGGCTCTCGAAGGGCGGCGGGAGATCTGATTCTGGCGCGGGCCACAGCAAGTCGGACGCGAGACGGATCGCGGCCGACCTGTGCTACATTCCCCCTCCGGCATTCCGGGCACTGGTAACCGCAAAATGGCCTCTCCTGATCTCGTGATGTACGAGGAGGAGTACCTGCTGATCAAGGACACGCTCGCGCGTCTGCAGGTTGACTCCAACTCGAAAATCGTCTTCCTGGTCGATAAGAACGGCCAGCAGATCGCCACGCATGGCGACATGCGCGGCGTCGACGCGACCTCTCTGGCGTCCCTGACGGCCGGCAACGTGGCGGCCACCGACGGTCTGGCCAAACTGATCGGTGAGAAAGAGTTCTCCATCCTCTTCCATGAGGGTGAGCGAGACAACATCCACATCTCGCTGGTGGCTCAGCGCGTCATTCTCGTGGTGATTTTTGACGAACGCTCCTCGCTCGGCTTGGTGCGACTGCGCGTGAAGAAGGCCTCCCAGGAACTGGAACGAACTTTCGAACAGCTTCTGAAGAAGTCGGAAGCTGAGCGCGGAAGTCTGGCCGATCGATTCGACTCGCCCTTCGCCGAAATCACCGACGAGGACATCGACAGCCTGTTCAGCGAATAGCGTTCATGACGTTCATCAACTACGCAGCTCGCGAGATCAACTGCAAGATTGTCTACTACGGCCCGGGCCTTTGCGGGAAGACCACCAATCTGCAGTGGATCTATGACAAGACCAACCCGCAATCCAAGGGCAAGCTGATCTCCCTGGCAACGGAAACGGATCGCACCCTCTTTTTCGACTTTCTGCCGCTCGACCTGGGCACCGTGCGCGGCTTCAAGACCCGTTTTCACCTCTACACCGTCCCCGGACAGGTCTTCTACGACGCCTCCCGCAAACTGATCCTCAAGGGTGTGGACGGCATGATCTTCGTCGCCGACTCGCAGGAGGCCAGGATGGAGGCCAACGTCGAGTCGCTCCAGAACCTGGAGAAGAATCTCAAGGAACAGGGCTACGAACTGGCCAACGTCCCTTACGCGCTCCAGTTCAACAAGCGCGATCTTCCGACGGCCCTGCCCGCGGACGAGATGTATCGTCAGCTGAACTTCAAAGGGGAGCCGACCTTCGAAGCGGTGGCCATGAGTGGCACCGGCGTTTTCGACACCCTGAAGGCCGTCGCCAAGCTGGTTCTGACGGAACTCAAAAAGAAGTGATCCCTTCTCCTGTCGGAGACCGGCCGGGTCAGGCCGGTCGCGGCGACCGGCTGATCCGCTCATGCGACATCACGGCCTGAACATCGTCGCCATCGGCGGGGGCACCGGTCTCTCGACCCTGCTCCGTGGCCTCAAGCGATACGTCGATGCCGAAGGAGCGTGGTCCATCGCCCGTTTGTGCGCGATCGTCACCGTCACCGACGAAGGAGGCAGTTCGGGCGCGCTGCGCAAAGAGTTCGGAATGCTGCCTCCGGGCGACATTCGGAACTGCATCGTGGCCCTCGCGGAAGAGGAGCAACTTCTCTCGCGCCTCTTCAGCTACCGGTTCGGCGGCGGCGGAGATTCTTCGCTGGGCGGCCACTCACTGGGAAATCTGCTGCTGGCCGCACTGACCGACATTACCGGGGGATTCGACAAAGCCATCCTCACCGCTTCGGAGGTTCTGAACATCGCGGGAGAGATCATCCCTTCGACTCTTTCGGACGTGCGGTTGCGCGCCACGCTCGCGGATGGCAAGGTGCTGGTCGGCGAAGTCGCCATCAGCGGCTCCTATCTGGGAGAGCCTGCGACCGCACGATCCCCACACGAGCGAATCCTCCAGCTGACCATCGATCCCCCCGACGCCGAGCCTCCCGCCCGCGCGCTCGCCGTCATCGAGGAAGCGGATCTCATCCTGATCGGACCGGGATCGCTCTACACCTCTCTCTTGCCCAACCTGCTCATCAAGCCCATTGCCGATGCTCTTCGGCGAGCGAAAGCGTTGCGCGTCTACATCTGCAACGTCATGACCCAGCCGGGCGAAAGCGAAGGCTACAGCGCGGAAGAACACCTCAGCGCCATCGTGGAGCATGCCGGGCTGATCGCAGACGTCATGGTCCTCAATGGCAGCCGGCCTTCGGAGACGATCCTCAGTGCCTATGCCGCCCAGAATCAGCATCCCGTTCAATTCGACGTCAATGCCGTGAGGGAACTTGGAGTCACGCCGTTCTTCGGCGACATCATCGAGGAAGGAAACTACGTTCGGCACGATGCCGGGGCTCTGGCTGAAACGATCTTCCGGCTTTACGATCGCTACGGCCGGACGCTGGAAAGAATGCGTTCTTCCCGGGAAGAGGCATGACTACCGCACACTGCTCCCGGTCAGGTGTGCAACCACTCTGGCAGGAGCAGCCGACGCAACCATGAGTAACGATCTCGATGTGATCATCCTCGCCGCGGGACTGGGAACGCGGATGAAGTCCGCGACCATCAAGGTCCTTCACCTGGCGGCGGGCCGCCCGATTCTCGACTACGTTCTGGATCTCGCCTCCGGCGTCTGCGACCGTCCTCCCATCCTGGTCGTCGGGCACCAGCGTCAGTCCGTGATGACGGCAATCGGGGACCGGGCTCGCTACGCCACTCAGGATCAGCAGCTCGGTACGGGACATGCCGTCCTTCAGGCGGCCTCCTCTCTTGAGGGAGAAAACCTGAAGGGCCGGAGGATCCTCATTCTGTCGGGCGACGTACCTCTCACTCGCGCAGAAACGCTCCGCGCTCTGCTCGACGAACACTCCAGTGCCGGCAACGCGCTCACCCTCCTGACCATGAAGCTCGATGATCCGGCCATGTACGGAAGGATCGTCCGCGATGCCTCGGGAAGCGTCGAGCGGATCGTCGAGGCCAAGGATGCCACCGCGGAGCAGAAGGCGATCCGCGAAGTGAATGCCGGCATCTACGTGTTCAATGCCGACGGCCTCTTCGACCACCTTCGCAATCTCTCCACGAACAACGCGCAGGGCGAGTACTACCTCACCGACCTTCTGGCCGTTCTGCGCCAGTCCGGCCAGCGTGTCGGAGCGGTCGTGGTCGAGGATCCGGTCGAGGCTCTCGGCGTGAACTCCCGCGCGGACCTGGCAGCCGTGGAAAACGAGATCCAGCGCCGGGTGGTCGAACGCCTGATGAAGGAAGGAGTCACTTTCCGCAACCCTCAGACCGTGGTGATCGATTCGACGGTTTCCATCGGCAACGACACGGTGGTCTATCCGTTCGTCACTCTCGAGGGTGCGACCACCATCGGCTCCCGCTGCATCATCGAACCGGGAGTTCACCTCATCAATGTGACCGTCGGCGAGGATGTGCACATCAAGACCGGAACCGTGGCGGAAGAATCGGTCATCGAGGCGCACGCGGCGGTCGGCCCCTACGCCCATCTGCGGGCCGGTACAAGGCTCGGAGCGCACGTCAAAATCGGGAACTTCGTGGAAACCAAAAACGCCGTCTTCGCTGAGGGGGCGAAAGCCTCGCATCTTTCCTACATTGGTGACGCGGAGATCGGCCGGGACGTGAATATCGGAGCGGGCACGATCACCTGCAATTACGACGGCGTGAACAAGAACAAAACCATCCTCGAGGACGGCGTGTTCATCGGCTCCGACACCCAGCTCGTCGCGCCTGTACGAGTCGGCAAGGGCGCTTATGTCGGTGCCGGATCGACCATCACGAAAGATGTGCCGGCCGATGCGCTTGCCCTCAGCAGAGTCCCCCAACGAGTGGTCGAAGGCTGGGCTGCGCGTCGTCGTGAAGAGCGCAAGAAGAAATAGCCTGGCTCACGGATCCACGGGGCGTGCGCCACTTCTCATCGTCCCTTCCACCTCCTCCCCGACGCGAAGAATAGGAGTGAGATCGACCCGCATTCTTCCGAAGTCGATGAGCACCACGAAGTTCTTCAGGTAGTTCTCACCGATGATTCCGGACGTGTGCTCCCTGGCGCCCGGGTCATACATGGGAAGGTTGCGAAAAGCACCGGCCCACCGGTCGAGGCCGATCTCGACGTTCTCGACTTTGGACCCATGCTTGGTTGCGCCGCCGAGGCCCTGCAGCGTGGCGGTGTGCATTTTCGGAGCAAGGGCCTGAATCGGAAGGCTGCTGTACTGGGCTTCGTTGAGGAATGTCACTTCGGATCCCGTGTCGAGGATGAACAGAAACCAGCCTTTTCGATTGATCAAACCGCGAATCGCCGGCCGGAACTGATCGTAGAAAAGATTCTGATCAGGCGCCGGGTTGCGGTCGGCCGGAGTGAGTTGAGCGAAGGTGACCATGCGACGGCGGAAGTCCAGCTCGATCCGCATTTCCTTCAGCAGGTTGGCCCCCAGAAGCAGGTCCATTTTGAATTCGCTCTTGGTCACCATGAAGCGCATCTTGTCGTCGGCCATGATGGCCACGGGCACATTCTGGATGACCATCCTGCCGAGCTGCAGCGATTCCACCAGCCCGAACTCCACCGAGATCGGCTCTCCCAGCAGCCCGGTAAACGTTCCCTTGATCCCCAGCAAACGCAACCCCACCTCGTCGGCCAGTTTGCGCGAGACAATGGACAGGACGGCTCCGGAGTCGACGATCGCGGTGAGGTTTTTCACCCCGTTCACGCCCGCCTCGATTCTGGGAACGTCGGGACGTCCGATCCTCATGGTCAAACGTTCCACCGAAGCGCCCGAGAAACGGTAAACACGGACGTGCGAGAGGGCCTCGAGGAAATCAAGGTGCCACTTCTTGAGCACGATTCCCCGCTCTGCGGCGAGATGCGCCCACTCCAGGCTGGCCTCGTAATTATTCGATAGGTACTCGACCTGCGAGAGATGCCAGGCGATATCCGCTGCGTTCGTGCGGAAGGGGTTCAAATCGAGCGCGGCGCGGAGATGCTTCCGCGCCACGTCGAAGCGTCCCGCCGCCAGCTCAGCGGCGCCGAGGGCAGCGAGCTCCTGCGCACTCCGGTTCGCCTTCCCGTCGATCGTTTCCGCAAGCGCGACTGCGCGCACAAAGTCCGACTTGCGAACCATGGAAGGGAGATCCGAGCCGCGATCGATCGCTCCCGGCTGGATGAACAGCGGCGAAATCGAGACGTCCGAATACAGCGCGCATCCGGAGAGGACCGCGACCGAGAGCAATCGAAAGGCGTTGCGGAACATCACGAGGCGGAGCGCACCTTCCCCGATTGTACGTACCAAACACCGCAACACCCCAAACCGCCTCTGTTTCGATACGGGAGTGTCAGGAGTCCGTCACAGATTCGCGCCCTCGGCGGACCATGATGCCGAGCTCTCGAATCTGGTAGGCCAGTGCCTGCCGTGACATCCGGAGAAGCGTGGCTGCGCGGTTCTGGTTTCCTCCGGCCTGCTCCAGCGATTTCTCGATCAACTCCCGCCGGTAGCGCATGACCGCATCCTGATAGGACCCTCCTCCAGCGCGACTCAACACCACTGCCTGCATGCGAACGGGGAGATGCTGAACGTCGATGACCGAGGCCTCCGCTGCCAGAGCGTGCGCGCCGCGGATCGTATTCTGGAGCTCCCGAACGTTCCCGGGCCAACGGTACGTTTCGAAGACCGCCTCCACGTCCGGCGACAGCGCAGCAGGTCCGGAACGGTGCTTTTCATGTTCCGTCCGCAGGAAATGAGAAGCGAGCGCGAGGATGTCTCCAGCCCGCTCCCGGAGCGAGGGAAGAGTGATTTCCACTCCACTCACGCGGTAATAAAGGTCCTCCCGGAAGCGGCCCTGCTCGATCGATCCGTCGAGCTTGCGATTGGTTGCACTCACGACGCGGACATCGGCGGTGCGGTTCGCAGAGTCGCCGACACGGCGGAACTCGCCTTCCTGAAGAAATCGGAGCAGCTTCGCCTGTGCCAGAAGTGGCATCTCGCCGATCTCATCGAGGAAGAGGGTGCCCCCATCGGAGGCTTCGATCAATCCGGGTCGGTCGCGTTCAGCACCGGTGAACGCGCCTCTCACGTGACCAAAGAGCTCGCTTTCGATCAGGTTCTCGGGCAGGGCGGCGCAATTGACCGCGGTGAACGGTTTCGAGCGACGGATGGACTGGCGATGGATTGCGCGAGCCACCAGTTCCTTGCCCGTCCCCGACTCCCCCAGGATGCAGACCGGCACTTCCCGGCGCGCGACGCGGGCAATCGTCGCCAGAACTTCTCGAATGGAAGGCGAGTCCCCAATCATTCCGTCCACTGCAGCCGGCGCCGGATCCACCGGTGCTTCCTGCTGAGCGGCCAGACGGCGCATCCGATGAAGATCGGCTTTCAGCCGGAACAGTGCGGCAATGGTTTCCCGCGACTCTGTGGACCAGGCAGACTGACCCTCGACGTAGAGGAGCTCTTGATCGGAGCAGCGGACCCAGTCGCCGGTTTCTGCGGCGAGAAGCGCATCGAGTTCCGTCGGCGCCGTACATGGGAGCGACCCGATCTCGTTCCACTGACCGAGGCGGTTCCGGCTTGCGTAGCGCCACGCCAGTTCGCCGAATGGATGCCCCGAGAAGGGGAAGTCGGCCGTCGCTACATCCCGAAGAATCCGCAGCTCTCGTTCCCCCGCGTTCTCGAGGCCAGCCGGAAGCTGGAGGCCCAACCGGTCAGCGATCGCCTGTGCCAGATCGCGCCGGTCGGTGCCAAGCGCGTTGCGAAATAGCTTCAGCTCCTCCGAGCGATTGGACGCGACACAGATCTCGCCAGCGACGAGCGCGCGCAGGAAGGGGTGGGCGATCGAATCGCAAGTCTCTCCGCGCCGGAGGCACAGCGCCCGATAGCGATCGGTCAATTCGACATTGCCCGATCTACCGGTCGAACGCATGGGTCCCGGCCTGCGCTCGATCCAATCGATCTCGTCGAGGATCAATGCCGCTGCTTCACCGATCTGACCGGTCAATCCTTCCTGCAGGATCGCCAAAGCGGAACGCTTCGCTGCTGAGAAGTCTCCCCGGGAAAAGCTGAGATGAGCGTTCAGCAACTCGATTTCCGACAGGCGGCGGGCGTCCTCGGCCCCTCGGTAGAAAGCTCGCAGACGGTTGATTCGCTGCGACGAGTGCGCCCATTGACCGTCGTCGGCGGCGAGATACGCCAGCAGAAAAAGAACCCCGCCTGCCGCCCGATCGCCCTCGGTCTCCTCGACCAGACCGAGCATTTCCAACGCCTCGACCCGCGCCTCCCTCCAGGCTCCCGAACTGAACAGAACATGGAGATGGTCCAGTGCGGCGTCGACGCGCTCGGGAACTGTGCGCGCTCGGTGGAGCGACTGCAGCGCCGCCTCCCTGGCCATGTCGAGCTGTCCCGCAGAAAGCGCGTGATAGGTCGCCAGGCGCGATTGGAGATAGTGATCGGCCGGCAGGGCGTGAAGGGAGGGATTCGCTCCGTCACACTCGCGGGCCAGGAGCGCCCTCAGATACGAGAGCTGCACCGCTTCCTCACCGGGAGACGGATGAATGCGATCGAGTGCCTCCGCCATCTCGGCGTAACGGCTCTCCAGAAAAAACAGTTCCGCACGGAGGAGCTCCGATCGTGGCGTCCGTTCACCAAGTCGATCGAGGCGGCTCAGCGCCAGACGGTACTCGCCCGATCGACGGTCGATTTCCGCGAGCGCCAGCTCGCGCGCGTCTTCAGGCAGACCGCGGGCTGCTTCCCGCGCTTGATGGTATTGCCCGAGATCGAACAGCGCTCCGACCAGGCGAAGAGCGAGCGGTTCGGTCAACCATTGAGTGGGAACGGACCGCAGAGTCTCCACGATCACTTCAATCGAAGGCCACTCCACCATTTCGAGCAGACGAGCGGCGTTGCTCCAGTCTCCCGCCTGAATGAGCAGACGCGCTGCGATCATCACATCCCCGCTGGCCTCTGCGATCCGGGAGGCGATCGCACACAGCGCCGGCCTCGATGCCAGCGGGATGTGGGTGCCAGCAGTTTCCGCCGCTGGAATCGTTTCGAATCGAATGGCTTCAGGGTCGAGCGTAGTCACCCCGGCGATGACCAGCTCCTCGATCGGACCCGAGAAGCCAAGCTCGTGGAGGAACTCCATCGCCGTGGAGAGAGGAATCCGAGATCCAAAAAGTGCCAGCGCTGCCAGAAACGACCTCGCTGGCTCACGCACCGATTGCCAGGCCTGGTCTGGTCCTGCGCGAGGCACTTCACCATGGAAAAGGAAACGCTCGTATGCACTGGAGTCGACCCATGCGCTCACCCATTCACCCTGCTGGTGCGGGGGCATCAAGCCGATCCGCGATTGCAGCTCTTTCCGCGCTGCCAGCGATGGGGAGACCACAAAGTATCGTGTGGAGGGTAGATCCGAGGTCTCGCTCCGTGTGATCCAGAGACCGGCCTCGCTGGCCGCCAGCATTTCGAGAACTTTCGAAGAGGCCGCATCGGCACGCTCGACTGAAGATCGAGTGAAAACCAGACGATCGACTGCCGCCGCTTCCACCACCCTCTCGACCACCTCCGTCTCGGATCGATTGGCGAGCGGTCCGATCACGGAGCTCAACTCGGCGATGGCCGAGAGCCGATGGACCGGCGAGGCCGCGTCGCCGAGCGCAACCACTCGTTCGCTGCCTAGAGCTGCCGCTGCTGCAATCGAGCGAAAACACACGGGGTCGTCGGCGAGCCATCGTCCGGACGGCGCGCCGAACATTTCCCGCAACGCTTCCGCGCCGGGCGACGCCACCTCGCCCATTGCTGCTCGCTTCGTCCATCGCAGGTCTGCAGCGGCATCCGCCCGAAGGCGGGAGGCAACCTCCTGATACACCGCCTCCGGTCGCGTCCACGATTGCCGGAACACATCGAGTGCTGGCGCCCGCACCAATTCTGCAAACTCCTGGATCGCGTTGATGGCCAATCCCGGCGTGTCGGAGCGACCTCGCTGCGCGGAGATCCTGACGAGGCGGCAGTCGCTGCCGCGCCTGCGAATGACCGCCCACTCTTCGGCATGGCATCCGTCGTTCGCCACGCCTGCGAATTGCAGCAATGCCTCGTGCGCGGCGAACTGTGCCACCAGCGAGAGGCGATCCCGCACTCCCAATTCACCGAGGGCGGATATCGGTGTTGCGTCGAGCGAGAGCGAGGGAGCAACCCCGTCGAACCAGGGGAGAGTGGAGTGTCGAAGCACTGCGATGAGGGCCCGATCCCAACCGAACGACCGGAGATCCACACTGGTGATCGAGCGCTCCCGACGAGGCGTTCCGCGCATGGTCATTCATCGAAGGTGAGCGCGGAGCCCAGGCTTTCCCTACCCTCGGCGCATTCCTGTCGAAGAGTGCGCACCGCTCACTTGCCGATTCCAACCTTGCGCAGAAGCGCGGCATATCGTGGATCGCCTCGGAGAGGCTCGAATGAGGTGTCGACCTTCAGCCACACGCAGGATTCCGAGCGCGTGGAGTACACCTCGTCCAGATAACGGAAGGCTTCGTCAGTATTTCCAATGGAGGTATGAATTCTGGCCAGGAGCAGTGGCGGCGTATATCCCGATTTCGACAATTCCTGGAGGGCAGCAAGCGCCTCCGCACGCTTGCCCGCTCTCCCGTTCATATATCCCTGCATCGTGACCAGCAACTTGGTGCGCCCAGCCAGGCGGATGGCTCGATCGATCAACTCGAATGCCTGTCGGTGGTTGTTCTTGCGAAAGGCAATCTGGGCCTGCATGGCAACCGCGTAAGCGAAGTTTCGATCCAGTTCCTGGGTCTTCTGCAACTGCTCCAGAGCTTCTTCATAGCGCTCGGCGTAGAACAAGGCGCGGGCGACGTCCCAGCTGGCAATGAGGCCCAGAGGGTCGAGTTGTTCGGCGCGACGTTTCTCGGCGATGGCTTCGTCGGGACGCCCCATCGCGGTCAGGAAGTCGCCGTACAGACGATGTCCCTCAGCATCGTTCGGATTCAGGCTGATGGCGCGACGAAACTCCCGCTCCCCTCCCGCAAAATCCCAGTCAAACCATGCCTTTACAAGAGCCAGGCAAGTGTGGGCCTGAGGCAGCGATTCGTCGAGAGCCAGCGCTCGCTGGGCAGCCTCGCGCACACGAGGCATTGCTTCCTTGGGAGCCAGATGAAGATTGGCGAGGTTGAACCATCCATCGGCCAGTCCGGCATAGGCAAGTGCGTAGGTGGGATCCCGCTCGATGGCCTTGTTGAAATACTCGATTCCCCGGCGAATGGCCTCGACATCGTTGAACTTGCTGTTGAAATAGCGACCCTTGAGATAGAGCTGGAACGCCTCTCCATCGTCCGATTGCCGCCGGACCAGCAGCTTCTTTTCCTCGCCGCTGAGGTGAGAGCGAAGCTGGTGGGAGATCTGCTCTGCCAGCTCCTGCTGCAGCGACAGAACGTCCGACACGCTGCGCGCATATTGCTGTCCCCAGACCTGAGTCCCCCGTTTGACGTCGGTCAGGCGCGCACGAACGACCAGAGTGTCGCCGCGCTGGATCAGCTGTCCGGTAACCACGCCGCGAACATTCAGCTCCCGGCCGACCGACATGGGGTCGACGTTTTTTCCCTTGTAGCGAAGGGCTCTGCTGATGGCCACGACCTGAAGTTGCGGAAGTTGCGACAGGCTGTCGATCACGCTGTCGGAGATTCCGTCGCTGAGGTACTCGCTGTTCGGATTTCCCGATAGATTTGCGAAGGGAAGCACCGCGACGCTGTCGATGCGATCGGCGGCGAAAGCCCCGGCCCGGAACATGGCGATCCCCGCTGCGACCATGACGGCGATCAGCGCAACGCTGAGAATTGGCAGCCACCTGGTTCGTCCCGAATCTGCCGGCGATCCTGTCGATCGGCCAGATGACGATGGCCGTGACGAATACGGAAGCGGTGCCGTCGCACCCAGCGCCGGAGTGGAGTAGCGCGGATCGAACGTCTGCAACTTCGTCTCGAACTCCAGCTGCTGACGGAATGCCCGGAGATCTCCCAGAAGTTGCCGTGCAGAGGGATAGCGCCGGCCTGGCTCCTTCTCCAGCGCCTTGAGCACGATGTGATCGAGATCGGACTGGATCCCAGGCACCAGCGCAGAGGGCGCCTCCGGGATGGTGCTGGTGATGCCGATGGCAATGTCCAGGAAGTTGTCGCCGGTCACGGGCGGCCGGCCGGTCAACATTTCGTACATCACCGCGCCCAGGCTGTAGAGATCCGAACGCGCGCCTGGCTGCTGTCCCCTGGCCTGCTCCGGCGAGATGTACAGCAGTGTCCCCATCACCGAGCCGTCGATGCTGTCCTTCAAAGGCTCACCATCCACGAGCTTGGCCAGACCGAAATCGAGCACTTTCACGAAGCCGTCCGGCCGCACCATGACGTTTTCCGGCTTGATGTCGCGGTGGATGATGCCCGCGTCATGCGCGGCCGCCAGCGCGCTGGCGACACCCTCGGCCACATGCAGAACTTCGTTCAGCGTCATCGGGCCCCGGCCCATTCGCTCGCGCAGCGTCTCTCCCTCAATGTATTCGGTGGCAATGTAATGAACCGAATCGGAGAGCCCGATCTCGTAGATGGTCAGGATGTTCGGATGGTTCAACGCCGAGGCCGCGCGCGCCTCGCGCTGGAAACGAAGAACGCGATCCTGGTCCTGGGTAAAGCGCGCCGGCAGAAGCTTGAGCGCGACCTTCCGCTGCAGAGCTTCATCCTCGGCCAGATACACCTCACCCATCCCGCCAGCTCCGATCAGCCGGCCCACCCGATAACGGGCAATCGTGGCGGTTGGCATGGGTGATCCGAGCATAGCCCAAAATGAAATCAACTCTTCCAGCCTGAGGCGTGAAGGCGGTCAGCGTCGAGACCAAGCCAGGTGGTATCGATTGAACCAATACACTCCACTAGAATGCCGGCGCATGATTTCCCGCTCTGGCGATGTCGAATCTGCAGTGGAGGCGGCCCGCATTGGCGCCCGCATCCTTCTGAAGTACTGGGAGCATCTCGGGAAGCTGGACGCCGACGTGAAGGACCGCAACGACTGGGTCTCCCGAGCGGACCGGGAGAGCGAAGACGCCATCGTGTCGTTCCTCCGCGAACGCTATCCGGACGACTCGATTCTCGGAGAAGAAAGCGGTCATACAGCCGGCAATCGTCCGAACGGCCGGACCTGGATCATCGATCCTCTGGACGGCACTTCGAACTATCTGCAGCACTTTCCCTTCTGGTCGATCTCCATCGGCCTGCAGGTCGGCGAGGTGATCGCTGCGGCGGTGATCTACGAGCCTCTGCGCGATCTGTTCTTCACAGCGGAGCGCGGAGCGGGAGCCTTTCGGAACGGGATTTCGATGAAGGTCTCCGACCAGCGCTCTGTGGCCGGGGCGTTCCTGGCCACCGGTTTTCCGTTTCGCGCGCTGCATTTCGTTCCGCTCTACATCTCGATTTTTCAGGAAGTCATCTCCGTCGCCCGTGGCGTTCGCCGCGCCGGTTCGGCAGCGTTGGACCTTGCCTACACGGCGGCTGGAGTGTTCGACGGCTTCTTCGAGCTCCATCTTGCCCCCTGGGACGTGGCGGCCGGCTCGCTGCTGGTGACTGAGGCAGGAGGCACGATGACGGACTTCTCGGGGGGAGATCGCTGGCTGGAACGGGGAAACGTGGTCGGTGCACCTGCCGCCGTGCACGCCGACCTGCTGTCGCTGATCAATCGCCACGCGCAGGAATCGGACCTCGACCGTCGGGTCACGAAACCAGCCGCGACGGCCGAATGACGGACCGGATTCCGCGGTCGTTCTACCTGCAGGACACCGTCACTGTGGCGCGTTCGCTGCTCAGTTGCGTTCTGTGGCGGCGCAGTGGACGCCAACTGCTCGCCGCGCGGATCGTAGAAACCGAGGCCTACCTCGGCGCTAACGACTCTGCCAGCCATGCCCGGAAGGGCCTGCGCTCGGCTCGCAACGAGTCGATGTACCTCGAAGGCGGCCATGCGTACGTCTACTTCACCTACGGAATGCACTGGTGCATGAATGTCGTCACGCAGGAGTCAGGCATCGCGGAGGCCGTTTTGCTGCGCGCGGCCGAACCCCTTCGAGGAATCGAGGGCATGCGCGAGCGAAGACCGAAAGCGAAACGCGATCGCGACCTGATGAGCGGTCCGGGAAAACTCTGCGCGGCGCTGGCCATCGATCGCCAACTCGACGGCGAGCCGCTGGATGGAAAACGCCTCTGGCTGACGGTTCCGGAAGCGCCCGTCGACGAATCATCAATCGCCGTGAGCCCGCGGGTAGGCGTGGAGAATTCAGGAGAGGCCGCGACCTGGCCCCTTCGCTTTTACCTCCGCGATCATCTGCACGTCAGCCGGCGCTGAGCTCCGCGCGAGATCCCTGGCGCTCGCATCGAGAAGGGCGTTTCAGACTGCCCGCGCGGCGGTCGCGGCGTGCGCACGTAGAATGGCCTTGTGATGAACGAGCTGGTTCGGTACGTCCTGGAGTACGGTGTGCCGCTCGTTTTCTTCAACGTGCTCCTGGAGCAGCTCGGCCTTCCCGTTCCCGCGGTTCCTGCGCTGATCATCGCCGGCGCGCTGAGCCGCGAAGGTCGCATGTCGTCGACCCACGTGCTGCTGGCTTCCGTCGCCGCGTCTCTGCTGGCCGACTCTCTCTGGTTCGCGCTGGGAAAACGGTACGGCTACCGGATCCTCCGTATCCTTTGCAAGATTTCCCTGTCGCCTGACTCCTGCGTGCGCGACACCGAAGCTCGATTCGAGCGATGGGGTCTCAAGTCGCTGCTCTTCGCGAAATTCATCCCTGGCTTCTCCACGGTGGCCCCTCCGCTTGCCGGGGCGGCACAGCGAAGCACCGCGGCCTTTCTGTTGTACGACGGCATCGGCGCACTGCTCTGGGCCGGGAGCGCCATCGCGGCCGGCCGCGCCTTTCACAAAGCCATCGACCGACTGCTCGACGCGCTGGAGAACCTCGGCGGGTGGGCCATCCTGCTGGTGAGCTCCGCTTTGGCCGCCGTGATCATTCTCAAGTGGTGGCAGCGCGCGGCGTTCATGAAGCAGCTGCGTCTCGCCCGCATCAGCCCCTCCGATCTCAAGCAGCTGCTCGACGACGGTTCCCGGCCGGTCATTCTCGACGTGCGCAACCCGTCAACGCGGAAGCGCGACCCCCGCCGGATTCCCTCGGCCATCCTCGCGGAGAACGACGGCATCGGCGAGAGTCTTCGCCACCTTCCCCCCCATACCGAGATCGTTCTCTACTGTACGTGACCGAACGAAGCCTCAGCGGCCCGTGTGGCACGCTTGCTGATGGATCAAGGATTCACCGTGGTTCGGCCGCTCGCCGGCGGATTTGATGCGTGGATATCAGCTGGCTTTCCTGTAGACGCAATTGAATATGTTTAGTGATCTAAATTGTAAATAGCACTTAAAATCCGTAGATACCAATGTCCAATTACATTCACGGCACCTCCGCTGAAGAGCAACGCCGCCTCTCCCTGATGAACGACGTCCTCCTGAATCAGGCCTGTCTGCGGGAGCTGATGCTTCGGGGCGATGAGCGCATCATCGACTTTGGCTCAGGCCTCGGGCAGTTCTCCCGCACCATGGCTCGCGCTGTTCCGCATGGCCAGGTGGTGGGCATCGAGCGCGATCCGGAACAACTGGCTGGCGCGCGGCGGCTGGCCGAACAGCACGGCGAGGCCGGTCAGGTCGACTTCCGCTCCGGTGACGTTCTTCAATCCGAGCTCGGCCCCGCCTCAGGCTCCTTTGATGTCGCGCACGCCCGCTTTCTTCTGGAGCATGTTCCCGATCCGCTGGCAGTGGTGCGGACGATGGTCCAGTCCGTCCGGCCGGGTGGCCGCATCGTTCTGGCCGATGACGATCACGGAGTGATGCGGCTCTGGCCCGAACCGATGGGATTCAACGACCTCTGGGCGGCCTACATCCGCACCTACGATCGGATGGGGAACGATCCGTTCGTCGGCCGGCGCCTCGTCCAATTGCTGGAGCAGGCCGGTGCGCGCCCCGTCCGGAACCACTGGCTGTTTTTCGGGGGCTGCGCCGGGATGGAGACGTTCCCGGTACTCGCCGCCAATATGGCAGGAGTGGTCCGCAGCGCACGGCAGACCATGATCGATATGGCACTGGTGGAAGAGTCGGCCTTCGACGCAATCATGGAACGCTACCAGGAGTGGTCTCAGCGGCCGGATGCGGCCCTGTGGTTCGCCGTCGCCTGGGCTGAGGGAACTCGTCCGTAAGGCATGCCGCATGCACTTTCCGCGAGGGTGCCCGCGCCTGCAGGTCCGCCCTCCAGCCACCTCGCTGCGAAGAGCCGCGAGTTCTATCGCGCCGCCATGAGACTCATGAACGACAACGATCTCTTTCAAAGTGATCGAAGTGCCCGTTGAAGCACCGACTCCTGTGTGAACCCCTGAGGTGGTCGGTGCGTGCTGACACAGGCGTGAGCACGTCGCAAAGTGACTAAAATCTCCCTCATGCGCCACAACAACTACCCCGAAGGCGCCACCCGCGAGCAACTGGTCGACTGGTTCCAGTCGGGCCGGAAAACGACCAGCGCGATCTTCAAGATCCCTCACGA
>JBKJQB010000328.1:0-4020 GCA_046594105.1 Thermoanaerobaculia bacterium | reverse complement strand
CACGGACGCGGCGCTTCTCATCGATCTCGCCGCCGCGGAAGTGGCGGCATGGGCCCGCGGCGGCGATCCGCTTCCGCTGCTGATCGCCATTGAGGCCGCGGAACGTTCCTGGCGCCTTGGTCACTCGCCCGAGGCAGGATGGAATCGCGCGCTGGCCACCGAGCGCCTCGGCCTGGTTCGATCGGCCGAGCGCGCATGGAATGAGTACCTCTCAGTGGAACGCTCTCCCGCCTGGCGACGCGAAGCCGAAGTCCGCCTCCGCCATCTCCAGAAGTCGCTCCCCGCCTCACCCGCGGAAGGAACGCCAGTAGTCCAGCCGGCCTCCGCGTGGTCGTCGCTGCAGGATGCACAACGATCGTTCGAGCGTGAGCTCATCGCCTCGTCTGGCGATCGCTCGCGTCTCCCCATCCTCGAGGCAATGGCGGCAGGCATCGCCCGGCACTCTGGCGACCGCATGGCCGCCGACACGACGGCCGCCTTGTCGCAAGAGACGGCATCTCCCAGCGGCTTGCATGCGTACCGGCTTGCGCAATCTCAGTGGAGCGATGGTCATCAGGCCGAAGCGGCACGCTCCTTTGGCCTGGCCGAGAGGCAGCTGCGCTCTGCGGGAAATCCGTTCCAGCTGGTGGCGCGATCGCAGCGAATCCGCTGCCAGTGCACCGGCGGGGATCCGCATTGTCTCGAAGAGATCCGCTCACTTGAGGACGAGCTGCGGAAGAGCGATCGCTACCCCTGGCTGATGGCGTCGACCAACCGAATGGAGGGGCAGTCGCTGCTGAACGCAGGGCGGATTTACGAGGCGGTGAAAGCATTCGACGACGCGTTGCGCGAGTTCGGACGGCTACGCGATCCTGAGGGCGCCGGCTGGACCCACATGTCGCTGGCGAACGCGTTGGCCAGTGCGGGAGAGAGCGATCTGTCGCTCCAGCATCAAATCACAGCACTGCAGTGGTCGCAGGTCCCCACCGACGACCGGCGACGGCAGATCTTCGAAGGGTCGGCGCTCTTATTTCTCAGGCGTGATGCGCTCACCGCGGCTTCGCTGGTGCTCGACGAGTTGCGAAGGAGTCCGTCACAGCTGGAGGGGCGCGCGTCGGAACTGGCCCTGACCGGCCTTTTGCGCGCGCGGCAGAATGAACCAGCCGGCGCCAGCAACGCCTTCCAGCAGGTGCGGCAACTGCTGCCGCAACTGGGGCCGGGGGAACGCGAGCGTCTCACCGCATTCGCGCAGATCGCCGAGGTCGGCTCGCGGCGCTACGGCGTCCCCGCCGCGACCATTCAGGAGCTGGACGCAGGAATCCAGACCTATCGATCCTCTTCCGAATCGGTCTGGCTGCCGCAACTCCTCTTCGAGCGAGGGATGGCCTGGGAGCGAAGCGGCGATCGCGCCGCTGCCGAGCGGGACTACCTCGAGGCAATCTCCCAGCTCGAACTGCGGCAGCCACGCATCGACGGTCTGTTGATCGGTGCCGGGTTCACTGCTGAGGCGGAGACGGTCTTCGATCGCACCATCCGTCTCCTTCTCGGCGAGAAACGGATCGAAGACGCGCTGGCCATCGCGGAGCGCGCCAACGCGCTGCAGATCTCGTCGACCTTCGCCGCGAGCAGCGGACTGCATGATTCGTATCGCGTCGGGGCACGGCTGGGAGATGGGGACCCGCGGTCGCAAGCGCAGGAGTTGCTGGGGCCCGACCAGCACCTCGTTGTCTACTACCTGCTCCGCGACGAACTGGTCACCTGGGTGATTTCGCGAGAGGACCTCGTGTTCATCCGCAAGCCGCTCCACGCGGGCGAATGGATCGACAAGGTGCAGCGGGTGGCCAATCCCTCAGCCGCCCCGCCCTCGGGGGAACTGGATTCCGTGTCGGAGACGCTGTTCGCTCCCTGGCTCGACCGGATCGCGCCCGAGGGGACGCTGATCTTCGTTCCCCCCTCGGCGTTCGGCGCGATCCCCTTCTCGCTTCTGCAGTGGCAGGGGCGTCCGCTGGTGGAACGGAATGCCACCGCCGTGGCCACCAGCCTCCGCGCATTCGTCGAGGCCACGACCCACGATCGCCAGCGCCGCGAAGGCGGACCGGCGCTGTTCGTCTCGGCGCCGAGACCGGGAAGAGGCTTGCCGCCGCTGCCACTGGCTGCGTCTGAGGTCACGGCGTGCGCGCAACAGTACGCCGAGCGCGAAGTACTCAATGACGCCAGTCGCGCGCAGTTCATGGCGGCGGCGCCGTGGGCTTCGATCATTCACTTTGCCGGGCACGCCCTGGTCAACCCACAGCAGCCGTTGCTCTCCGCGCTGGTCCTGGACCGAGATCTGGTTTACGTACACGAGCTGTTGCCCTCGAGCTTCCGGCGGGCGCGGCTGATCGTCCTTTCGGCTTGCAGCACCGGCCACCAGTCCCGTCCGGCGATGAGCATCGCCACGGCCTTGCTCCGACAGAACGTTCCCACGGTCGTCTATACGCTGTGGGCGATCACCGACGACGCAGCCGCGGAATTCGCCCGCAGGTTTCACGAGGCCCTCTCGCGCGGCGGGACTCGCGCCGGAGCGGTGAGAGAGGCGCAACTGCTGATGCGGCGCGGGCCGGGGGGATTTCGTGATCCCTCCGCATGGGCAGCTTTTCAGATTGCAGGCGCGCCGGGCGTTCTCGGCGCGGTGCAGAACAAGGGCGCGGTACAGAACAAGAAGGAGGAGCGATGAGTTCAGTGAGTGTGCAGTTCTCCGGGGTGGTTGCCCTCGGCCCAGGAAGGCCGAAGAACAAGAAAAAGCTTTATGCGCAAGAGGGTCCCTTCCACGCCATCTTTCCGGGCTCCAGTCGAAGGTCGTGTGCGCAGGAGGACAACAAGCAAGTCGTCGGATACATCCCCGTTCACTGGCCGGTCATCATGACCAGGGCCGAACCGGACCCGAAGAGCCGCCCCTGCGATGACCAGGAGGGGACGCTCCGGGTCTGGTATCCGATGCGCGAGCGGCTGATCTTCGAGATCGACGGAAAGTCGAAGCCGCAGACGCTGACCTACCAGCACACCAAAGTGGAGCCGCTGCCTGACGGCGATGTCGACCTGCTCGCCGACATGCGGCGGATCTGGGATGACAAGAGCAAGGTGCCCACCGATGCGGTGAGCATGAAAAAGAATCCGAAGAAAGTGCCGCGGGAAGTTGCCGGCCAGGTCTTCATTCCGGGCGGACACGTTACCAGTTCGCTGGGCTCGAAGAATGCGCGGGCCCACGTCATTTTTCAGCCCTCCCGAGTCAAGCCGGAGTGCGATTGCGAAATCGTCTCAGACGCGGTGATCACCTTCCAGGCGAAGAAGCAGGTGGCCATTCACTCCTACTCGCTGGACACCGGAGAGAAGCTCGACTCCATCATCTTCCCGGCGAAGGACGACCTCGAGATCCACATCGCCAACGCCGATCCGCAGGACATCCGCTATCAGATCAAGAAAGGACCGGAGGTCGCGCTGACAAGGATCCGCGGCAAGGCCGACGTCGACTTCGAGCTCTTCTACGCGGTCCTGGCGCCACGCGATCACAGCAATCTCCCGGTCCCGGTCGACCAGAACATCCTCATGGGGCTCATCCGCGACTGCTATGTGGTGATGACAGAACGGTAGTGCAGCCGGCAACGCGGCAGATCGCTCGAGACGGCTGCCGTCCGCTGCAAATCCGACAAAAGAAAGAGCGGCCCGAAAGGCCGCTCTTTCCTTAAGGCTAGTACGGCCCCCGGGAGGGCCACGATCGGGTAGCTGTAGCTGAGCGTGGGGATTGGGGCGATGACGTTGATGGCTTTGTTCGTTCATTGACACGAAACCACGCCAGGCAATGCGAGCATCGGGTTGATGCGTCTCGAAAGGACGGTGTCACGGCGAGGGAGCGAGTCTGCTGAGCTCCCGCCGCGCCCGCACCAATTCCGATACCTCGGTTGCGTGAAGGACGATGTCAGTTGTCTTGCCATCAGTCCCGACCAACGGCTGGAACGCGAGACTCCAGTAGGTCTCCTCCAGAATCCCGTTCCCCTTGCGGTC
>JBKJQB010000279.1:0-7739 GCA_046594105.1 Thermoanaerobaculia bacterium | reverse complement strand
CGCCCCACCGCCCGCTGCGCGGATGGCAGTAGCAGCGCTCCGATGGCGATCTTCACGACGTCTGCGAGCAGGAAGTACTTCACGCCGGCTTCGTAGGCGAAGCGGGGGGTCGTCAGGATCGAGAGCCAGGACCAGCCGCCGGCGTAGATGATGGTGAGGGCGGCGAGCATGGAGAGGAAGGCGCGGGGGGTGGTGGAGGCGAGGCCTTTTTCGGAGAACCAGCCGGAGAGCCAGGCGGCGGCGGGATACGAGAGCAGGTAGCCGGCGGTGGGGGCGGCGAGCCAGATGGCGCCGCCGTGCGCTTGCGCGAAGACCGGCAGGCCGCTGGCGCCTTCCAGCAGGTAGAGCGAGGCGGCGGCGGCTCCTCGGCGCGATCCGAGGGTCAGGCCGACCAGCAGGACGGCGATGGGCTGCATGGTCAGCGGGACGGGAGAGAAGGGAACGGCGATGGCGATCTGCGCGGACAGCGCGATCACGGCGCTCGCGCCGATCACCAGCAACGCACTGGTGATCGCGCGTCCTCGGGTGAGGCGCAGCGTTGCGGCCGGAAGCGTGACGGTGGTCTCAGACATGCGTTGTTCTCCCCGGTTCGAGCGCGGCGGTTGGATCGGGCTGGTCGGCAAGATCCTTTCCGGTCGTTCTCTTCTCGTTCAGCGTCAGGATGGCAGGCAGCAGCGTGATGGCGGCCAGTCCGCTCAGGCCGATGCCGAAGGTGGAAGCGTACCCGATCGATTGCAGGCCGGGATAGTGCGAGATGGCGAAGGAGCCATAGCCGACGATCGCGGTGAGCGCGGCCATGACGATCGCTTTGCCTGTCTCATGCGCCGCGCCGCGGAACTGCGAGGGGTTCTCGATGTAGCGCTGCAGCATGTAGATGGCGTAGTCGGTGGCCACGCCGATGATCATCAGCCCGACGAAGATGTTCATGAAGTTGAACTGCAGGTCGAGCATGGCCATCAGGCCGAGCATGCCGATGGCACCGGCGAAGAAGGGAACGAAACTCAGCGCGGTCAACTTGATGGAGCGGAAGCTGACGAACATCAGGACCAGCACGGCCAGGAAGCCGATCAGCGTCGAGCGCATGGCGTCTGCCTTGACGATGCGGCGCAGCGTGGCGCTGACCAGGTTGACGCCGGTCAGGATGTCCTCCGGATGGCGTTCGCCTACCGCCAACAGCTCCTCGGGGACGTCGCGCGTCCACTTGCCGCCGGTCGGATAGACGTAGATCACCGACATCCAGCCGCCTCTGACTTTTTTCAGGAAGCGCGTGGTGAGCTTGACGATGTCGGCGTTGCCGACGTTGGCGATCGTGACCGGCTGCTGCGGCGCGAGCGCCTGCGAGAACAGATTCATGTACGAGTCGAAGGCGTCGGGGCGGAACCCGTTCTCGAGCAGCGCGGCGCGGAACGTGGTGCGGATCCGATCGACATTGAATTCGTTCGCGCTGCCGGCGCGGAGCCGGGCGATGACCTTCTCCTGCTGATCGGTGGGAGGAACGAACGAAGAGACGGATTGGAACGAGGCGATGGCGCGACTGCGCACCAGCGCCTCGAGCTCGGCCGAGGCGGTGCGCGTCTTCTCCAGCGCCGCTTCCATGGTCGGGCCTTCGCAGACGTACATCATGAAGTCGAAGGACTGGCCGAACTTCTTGGTCACCCGCTCCTGATTGACCACGCCCTGATTGCCCTTGGCGCGCAGGTCCTGGATGTTGTCGCTGAACCGCAGCCGGGTGGCGAACAGCGCGCAGACCAGGAGGAAGACCGACCAGAGCGCGATGGTCAGGCGAGGCCGGGCCAGGGAGCCATCGATCAGTCGTCCCGACCCGAAGGAGTGCAGAAAGAGCTTCGGTGCCTTCTTCCGCTCGCGCCGCTCGGAGAAGACGATGAGCGCGGGAAGCAGGAACATGACCGAGAGCAGAAAGAGCAGGATCCCGACGCCGGTGAGAAAGCCGAGTTGGGTCATGCCGCGGAAGTCGGTGGCCAGAAAGGCGAAGAAAGTGGCCGAGGTGGTGATGGCGGCGATGAACACGCCGGGCATGGTGGCGCGCATGATCACGCGGATGGCGGCGCGCATGTCGGTGCCGCGATTCCGCTCGTCCACGTAGCGCCCATACATCACGGTGATGAAGTCGATGCCCAGCCCGGCCAGCAATGCAGCGAAGCCGGCGCTGGCCTGCGAGAGCTGTCCGTAGACGACGCCGGCCATGCCAAACGTGAGCACGAGGCCGAGGGCCAGCGGCGCGCCTGCGTAGATGACCGACGCGGGGCGGCGGAAGGCGTAGAGGAACAGCGCGAGCACGCCGATGATGGAGCCGAAGATGTTGACGATGACGTCCTGGCGGATGAGATCGGCGTCGCCGGTGGCGATCTGGTAGCCGCCGGTGTGCTCGATGACCGGCAGCGGGGTGCCGGCGGGGGCGGTCTTCTGGAATTCCTGCAGGGCACGCGCCTCGATCAGGGCGCCATCGGCGAGGAGCTGTTTGCCGAAAGGCACATCCTGCGCAGGCTTTCGAGGCTTGGTCAGGATCAGCAGCATGCTGTGATCGGCGGAGAGGTAATAGCCGCTGGAGGTATCCAGGTTGAACCCGCCGCCGGCAGAGGAGAATTTGCGCAGGAAGATCGGCACCAGGTTGAAGGGATCGTAGGTGATGAGTTGTTTGAGGGCGAAGGCCTGGGGCGTCTGCAGCAGGGCGCGATCGCGGGCCACCGACTCGTGGATGCCGGCGTCGGAGAGTTTGGCCGCCACCTCGTCGATCTCTTTCGGGGAGAGGAACAGCAGCGCCTTCGGCAGAATCAAGTCGATGAAGTCGAGAGGATTCGGGATCTTGTATGTGACATCCTCGATGGAGGGATTGTTGCGAAATCCGGCGGCGATGCCGTCGAGCAGCGAGTCGTACTCATGAACGTCATGGCCGCGCGGCATCTGCACCACGATGATGTGGTAGTCGATGGTGCCCATGTCGCGCAGCACTTTGCGAAAGTCGTTGACCTGCTTGTTCTTCTGCGGGATGAGGTTGAGCAGGTCGGGATCGAAGGAGAGGCGGAGCGCGCCGATGGCCGCCAAGGCGGCCAGGACCAGGGACGCAGCGATGATCAGTTTGTGGCGCCGCAGGCAGAAGCGGGCGAGCGCGTCGAGAATTCGGTCGGTCAAATCATTGTCCGTGCGGCATCACACGCGAAGGGCGGGGGATAACATGTGGCGTCAGGCGAGTCAAGGAATTGGTGTTCTGCTGCTCTCTCTGGTGTGTGCATGCCAGCGGCCCGAACCGCTGACTGCTGCAAAAGCCGCGCAGATCGTCAGCGCCTATCAGTTCAAGGCCGAACCGATTTACGCCGAGGTGCCGCAGCGAGTGTGGTGGAACGCCAGGCTGCCCAGGGACGACTTTGATGAGAAGTCCCTTCGAACCTTCGAAAACCTGAAACGCGCCGGACTGATCACCGTGACCGGCGGACCCACCCCCGACGGCGCCAGCTTCACGGCAAAGGTTACCGACAAGGGGTTTCCAATCCTCGGGACCGCGCCGAGCCATCGGGGAGCGGTGTACCGGGGCCTGATCTGCCAGAAGCGATACGACGGGATCCGCGGTTTTGAGAGGCATCCCACGCAGCCGACCGTCGGACACGCGGAGCTTGTGTGGCACTACACCGCCCCCACTCCGCTCTACGGCTTGTTCGAAACCAAGATCAACAAGCCGCTGGACAAGCCATTCGCCTCGTTGCTGTCGTTCTATTACAAGGATCATCAGTGGCGCTTCGACGTCATGGTTGCCAAGACGGATTCTCGATCCGACGAAGCGCCTTCCTCATCGCGGTGACAAGGACTAACTGCCGTCTTGAGTTGGGGAACGGCGCGATGCACCGATGAGTGGGCGAACGGAGCGCCGGCATCCTTGCCGGCCGGTCCGCCGGCTTCCAGCCGGCGCTGTTCGGCGAGATCCTGCGGGCAGGATGCCCGCGGACCGGGCGGCAGGATGCCGGCGCTCCGAAGGCAGCAAGATCTCCCGAGAGCTGCAAGAGACGGGCTCCGGCGATTCAGGACAGCGTCTGGCGGGTCATGCAGCGCGTCCCGCCCGGCGCTGCGATCAGCGCCTCGCTGGCCTCGGTGGGGAAGAATCCTGTCTCCACCACTCCGGCGCAGGCGCGGATGCGATCCACCACCACCGCGATGTCCTGATCCGCCGGAACGCGCACGTCCAGGATCCGATGATTCTCGTCGGTGACTCGCGGCTGCCCTTCGTGGAGCCGCAGCACCGGCTGAAGCCCCATGGTGGTGAACCGCTGTTCGAGCACCGCGCAGGCGAACGGAGTGACCTCGATGGGGAGAGAACCGACGCCGAGGCGGGGAACGAGCTTGGACTGATCGGCGATCACGATGAATCGTCGGGCCTGCTGTTCCACGATTTTCTCTCGGAGCAGCGCGCCTCCGCGGCCCTTGATCAGGCGGAGCTGATCGTCGATCTCGTCGGCGCCATCGACGGCCAGATCGAGTGGCGCGATCGACTCCAGAGCGAAGATGGCGATGCCTTCGGCGATGGCCTGTTCTTCCGTCTTGATGGAGGTGCAGGTGCATCGAATGTTCTGGAGCGCACCGGACCGGATGGCCGCACCGAGCAGACGCACGAACTCTTCCGCGGTGCTGCCGGTGCCGAGGCCGAGAGTCATGCCGGAGCGCACTTCCTTCAGCGCCTGGCGAGCGGCGTCGATCTTCAGGGCACGCGGATCCGGCGCGCTCACGATGCCTTCTCTCGCAGCGATGGCGGAGGGAGGCGAGGTGTCACGCTGGATCGGACTGGCATTCGCATCAGTAGCCTCCTGCGGCGCCGCCGTGGCGGGGATCGGCAACGGCGACGAGCTTACCGCCTTCCCACAGGATGGCGTTCACGTTGCCAATGGAACCCCGCTCAGACGAGGCGTGACCCATGGCCCTGAGGGATTCCAACGTCTTCGGCGTTACCAGACCTCGTTCATACCCGAGCTCTTCAGTGGCAGCCTGCTGATCGAATCGTGGCGCGGTGACCGCTGCGGCCAGAGACTCCTTCCCGATGATCAGCCGCAGCAGAATCTGCGAGACGATTTCGGGGATGGCCTCACCGCCGGAGGTTCCCAGCGCCGCGATGGGTTTCTCATCGGAGAACACGATGGTGGGAGCGATCGAGGTGGTCATCCGCCGTCCCCCTCCCATGCTGTTCGGTACTCCTCCGGTGTCGGAAAAGTCGCGTAGCGCGTCATTGAGAAGGAAGCCGCAACGCGGTACCAGAAAACCGCTGCCCATCTCGTTGCCGAGCGTCGTGGTCAGCGCCGCGACGTTGCCTTTCGCATCGACGATGGTGATGTGGGTGGTGTGACGAGAGGCAGGTGTCGAGGTGCCCGGCTCGGTGAGAGTGCCGGTCGGCGTGGCGTGAGCGACGTCGATGGAGCTCCGCCATTGCGCGGCTCGATCGTCGGAGAGAAGGTCCCGCAGCGGAGTCCGGACGGCCACCGGATCGCCGAGGTATCGGTCGCGATCGATGGCCGCCCGCCGGGACGCCTCGGCGATTAGATGAATCGTCGAAGCGTTTTGAAAAGCATTCGTTGGCAGATCGAAGCCGGAAAGGATCTTGAGAGTCGATCCGATCATCAGGCCGCCGGCGGAAGGGGGCGGCGTCGCGTAGATCTCGTGATTCTTGAAGGAGAGCCGGATCGGGGCGCGCCAGACCGGCGCATAGGTTCGAAGATCTCGCAGGGTCAAGGCGCCGCCGGCTTTGCGGACTTCTTCTACGAGTTTCCTGGCGACGTCGCCCGCATAGAAATCGGAGGCGCCTTTTTCCGCGAGGCGCGCCAGTGTGGCGGCCAGTTCCGGCTGGATCAGCGTCGACCCTGCCGCCAGCGGAGTGCCCCCCGGGTAGAAGAGTGCGGCGGTCCCGGCGAATGCGCCCGCTCCCCGCTCGCGCTTCGCCTCGGCCACGGCCGCGGCAAGCTCGACATCCACGCGAACGCCTTCGGTGGCCAGGCGCAGAGCGGGCGCGACGAGCTCCCGCCATGGCCGGGTGCCGAACCGTCGATGCATCATCCCCAGCCCGGCCACGGTTGCCGGAACTGCTGCGGCGCCAGCGCCTCGCAGGAGTGAGGGCTTGCCCGCGGGCACTGCGGCAGGCGCAGACTCGCGAAAATCCAGAACCCACACCCCTTTGTCGATCGCATCGTAGTAAGTTAGGAATCCGCCGCCGCCCAGATTTCCCGATTGAGGCTGAGCCACCGCGAGCGCGAACGCCGCCGCCACGGCGGCATCGATGGCGTTTCCCCCAGACCGCAGGACGCTGAGCCCGATCCGAGTCGCGTACGCAGAGTCGGTCACCACGGCAGCGTGCTCCGCGACGATCTGCGACCCGGCCAGCAACGGTTGGCTCCGGGTGATTGTGATCAGCAGAGCCACCGCGATGACGATCCAGTTTTTCCGTGTCGTGCAGGAAGCTCGCAGGCGCTGCGAGGAAGGACCTCGAAGGCCGGGATCGGGGCTCCCCTTCACCTCGATCGTCCCCGGCGAGCCCCGAGATTGCGCTCGTAGATGATCTTCAGACCTTTGAGTGTGAGGACCGGATCCACGATGTCGATGTGCTCACTGTCGTCCGCGAACAGAGAAGCGAGGCCGCCGGTGGCAACCACGCGCTTGACGTCGCTCACTTCATTCTTGATCCGGGCGAGGATGCCATCCACGAGGGCCAGATACCCGAAGTAGATTCCCGACTGCATGTTCACGATGGTGTTGGTCCCGATCACGCTGGGAGGCTTCCGGATGTCGACCCGCGGCAGCCGCGCGGCCCGCGCGAACAGCGCTTCGGCCGAGATGATGAGCCCGGGAGCGATCACTCCACCGATGTACTTCGCATCTTCGGTGACCAGATCGAAGGTGGTGGCCGTGCCGAAATCGACGATGACCGTGAGCCCACCCCAGGCCTCAAACGCAGCCACACAATTGACGATGCGGTCCGCGCCGACTTCCTGCGGGTTGTCCACCTGGATGGCGATGCCGGTCTTGACTCCTGGCTCGACGAACATCGGCTCGATCCCGAAGTACTTCTCGATCATCCAGGCGACCGCGTGATTCAGCGGCGGCACGACGGAGGAGACGATGGCCCCATCGAGTTTCCCCGACAACGTCTCGCCCACCAGTTGCCGGGCCAGGATCCCGTATTCGTCGGACGTGCGTTCGCGCGCGGTGGCCAGCCGCCAGGAGTTGAGGAGCTCGTCGCCGCGGTAGAAGCCGAGGACGATGTTGGTGTTGCCGACGTCGACGACGAGCAGGCTGGGGCCGGAAGGCATGGCACTAGGGTAACGGCGAATTGACGGCGCTGACCAGCGCACCGGGAGGAAGGCACGGACTCTCAGGTCAGAATCAGATCTCCGGCACTCACCGCGGTCGAAACGCTTCCTTCCTGCACGATGGCCCGACCGTGATCATCGATCCCGCTCCACGTTCCGCGGATGGTCCGATCGCCGATGACGCAAGTGATGGGATCGCCCGGCTGATGGATGGTCAGCGCCCGCCATTGCTGGAGAACGGCGGAGCGCTCGAAGGGGCGGTTGAGACCCTGGTCCATGGCGGTGATGAATGCATCCGTTGCCACGGCCAATCCACCGATCTCCCGATCGGACGCTTCGCTGAGCGAGACGGCGTTGATCCGATCGTCGTCCTGCACGGGCTCCACGTTGATGCCCGTTCCGATCAGGAGCAGCGCGCGGTCCTCCTGAATCCTTGCCTCG
>JBKJQB010000280.1:0-11100 GCA_046594105.1 Thermoanaerobaculia bacterium | reverse complement strand
ATCTCACCTTCCACCAGCGGAGCGTCGACAGTCACCCCCGCCCCGGCTGCCAAGCCGGCAACCGCCACCAGTTCCCGCCCGGCCCCCGCACCCAGATAGTGGTCGGCGAGAAACCGCCGACCTGACCGAGCCAGAGACTTGCGCGAGGCGTGAGCCGGAGGGTCCGCCACAAAAGGCAGGTGTATCCTGACCGGCACACGTTTCATTCGTTCCGGGGGTTCTCGTGTCTCCGAAAAATCGACCGTACGAGCAGTTCGGTTCGTTCCTGCTGTTCAAGCGGCTGGAGAACGACGGGCTCGGAGATCTCTGGCGTGCCGCACGCATCGAAGGGACGGCGTTGGGCGCCACGGTGGCACTCCGCCGCTTCCTGAACGGCTCCCGCGACGCTCTCCAGCGCACTGCCCATGCAGCGCAGCCCCTGGCGCCGCTTCTGACGGGAACCACGTTCGCGAAAGATCAGGAGATCGACGTGATCGATGGCGTTCCCTGCATCGTTCACGAGTACGCAGGAGGCCGTTCGCTCCGCCACATCGTGGACCGTTCGCGCGGCGGGACCAACTCCTCGGCCAACCCGATTCCACTCGATCAGGCCATCGTCATTGCCGAGAAGATCGCCCTCTCGCTCTCCACCACCGCGGACCTCCGCTACCTCGGAAAAAATCTTGCCCATGGAGCGCTGATCCCTCAGTTCGTGTGGATCAGCGACGACGGCGAGATCCGTGTCGCCGGACAGCAGCTGGGTGCGGGCCTGCTGGCCTCGCTGTCCGATCCGAAGATCCACTCAGAGTCCTCCCGCTACTTTGCGCCGGAGTACCAGACATCGAACGAGGTTACGAAAACCACAGACGTCTACTCGCTCGGGGCGATCCTGTATCTGCTGCTGACTGGAAACGAGCCACCGGAAGCGACGGGCGGCAGCGCATTCACGCAGACTGTGCGCGCCGCACGGACGACGACCGGCCAGCCGATGCCGGAGGAGCTGCGCTCCATCCTCGACAAATCGCTGGCCATCGATCCCTGGCAACGCTTCGCGTCGATCGGCGACATGAAACAGGCGGTCTCCGCGATCACGCACGGCGGGAAGTACTCCGCGACCACCTTCAACCTGGCGTTCTACCTCAGCACGCTTCTCAAGAAGGAGCTGGAGGGCGAGGCCATCGATCGGGAAAGGGAATCGAAGGTCAACCTGCTTCCCTATCTCGCGCCTGCAACGCCGGAGGCGCCGGCTCCCACGCCTCTGCCCATCGATGAACGGCCGATGTTCGGCTCCGTGGAGACTCCGAAATCGAATCGCACGGCGATGATGGCCATGATTGCGGCGGTTGTGCTGCTCGCGGGTGCGGGAGGCTTTTTCTTCCTGCGCGGTCGTGCCAGACCGGCAGCGCCCGTGGCCGTGGCTGCCCCCGGACCGGCGCCCGCCGCGGCTCCGGTCATTCCTCCGCCCGTGGTCGTGGCTGCGGTTCCTGCAGACGGCTCAACGACGACCGGCAGTGTCGATCCCAAAGCCGACAAGAAAGCATTCGAGCTCGCGGTGCAGCAGAAGCTTCAGGAGGAGATGCTGAAGCTGCAGTCCGACTACAACCAGCAGCTCAAGCAATCGCAGTCGAAGAACGCACCGGTGCAGGTTGCCGGGTCCGTCACGCCGCCGAAGCGCCGCGAGTCTGAGGAGTCCGCCTCCCCGCCGTCCGCGGCATCCCTCGACCAGAGGCGCGTCACCAACATCCGGCAGGAGACCGCGACCACCGGTGCTCCGGACCCGTCCTCTCAGAGCTCTGCCGGTTCCCCTCCCACCACCGCAGCCCCTGAGCCAGCCCCGACCCCCGTTGCCGCAGCGGTGACCGCCGCCCCGACCACCCACGAGGGCGACGTCATCGACATGGGCCAACTCGACTCGACGCCGCAGCCACTGAGCCCCATCCGCGCCGAATACCCGCGTCTGGCCATGCAGCAGCGAGCGCGCACCACGGTGATCGTCTCCGCCCTCATCTCAGAGACCGGCAGCGTGATGGACGTGAAGATCCTTCGTGGAGATCCGCGATTCGGATTCAACGATGCCGCGATCCGAGCCATGAAGGCCGCTCGCTTCACCGCTCCGATGAAGGACGGGAAACACGTGCGCACCTGGCGCCCTCAGACGTTCGCTTTCTCGCTCTGAGGTTGGCCTTTCGGAGCGCTTCAGCGCGTGGCCTCCCAGCCGATGGAATTCACACGCACCCCCAGCGTGCGCGCATCGCGGTTTGAACCTCCCGGCTGCACCACACCGTCCGTTTCGATGGTCAGCCTGCGTGAGGCCGCTCCGATTCCGTCCACCATCCACTCCCGTTCGACACTGGAGGAGGTCGGCCGGAAGCGTTCGAGAACGTGGCCATCGATGCTGATGGTCAGCGTCGGCGGCACCGCCAGCGCGTCCAGCGGAACGTAAAGATCGAGGCGCAGACGGGCTCGCCCCGGGACGGGAGGCAGGTCGGCGGACGCCCGCCGGCCCATCCATCTCCAGATCCCGGCCGTGGTGCCCTCTTCGTCGTACCAGCCCTCGCGGAAGACGATCACCTCGGTCACCGGCCGCACCGCCACGTCGAAGTAACGGTGGCGCACGAGGTCCCACACTCGGCCTCGGGGACGAGAGGCCTGAAACGCGGAAGGCGACGTGCCGGCCCCCTCCGCCAGATAGAAACCGGGCAGGCCCGAGGTCCATGCGGCGGGCGGAGGAACTCCCTTCTCGGTGAAGCGCAGGCGGTACTCGGGCAGATACCAGAGGGCATACGGAATCATCCCGGCATCGACGTAGACGACCGATCGGCGGGCATCGACATGATTGCGAACCCAGTCCACGACCGCGACGGGTGGAGAGATGCTGTTGCGGACGGCGCCGAGAGCGGGCCAGGTCCATCCGATCATGAGCGTGGCCAGCGCGCCGCTCAAGGCGTACTCCAACCATGCTCGTCGAGCCAGCAACTGCAGTCCGTCGGCAGCCAGCAAGGCCACCAGCGGCGCGTACCCGATGGAGAACCGGCTGGAGCTGAAGCGATCCAGCATCAGCCATGCAGCGAAACAGAAGGGGCCGAATGCAGCCAGCATCATCAGGACGTGCGGGCGGCGCCGCACCAGGGAAACGCATCCGGAAACGGTCACCAGAACCGTGACCACCGCGTTGATCCATGGCCCGTGATACGGCTCGACGAAGAACTGCTCGAACACCCGCCACAACGGAGGGCGGCGAGGGGCCCGGAACGAGTCGGTCACGGCGATGTAGTGGCGATGCTCGGCCACAGCGGCCCGATAGTCCTCCACCCCGGTGAGCCACGCCGCAGCTCCGTAGCTGAGGGCGATGAGGGCACCAAGGAGGGAGAAGGCCAGCAGCACCAGGCGCGGGCGGTGGCGCTGAAACCAGCTGGCCAGCAGCATCGGAGCGAAACCGATCGAGAGGTTCTGCGGACGGTACCCTGCGGCGATGGCCAGCATCACGGCACCGGCTGCATAGAAGCGTTCGTCGCGACATCCGCGGAGCAGCAGCGTCACGGCCAGCAGCACCAGCACCATCGAGGGAATGTCGCTGAAGGCCGTCCCCCCGAAAAACCAGACGTTGGGAAAGAAGGCCAGGAGCGTGGCCGCCGACAGCGCGGTCACAAACTTCATACGCAGCTCGCGGCAGAGAAAGAACATGACAGGAACGATGGCCATCGCCGCCACCAGGCTGATCGACTGCAGCGCGTGGAAGTTTCCGAAGCCCAGCTTGCGAACGATCTTGCCGGTGAGCACAAACAGCGGAAAGCCGGGAGGATGAGGGCGGTGCTGCGCGACATTGAAGCGATCGAGCGAGAGCATGAACAGCAGCTCATCCCAGTCCCACGGCGTGCGCGCCATCGCCAGGAGACGACTGACCGCGGTGAGGAGGGAGACCACGATCAGCGTCGCTCGTTCCCGCCGGGCAAGCGCTGGCGGCGCAACCGATTGCGCGCGCCACCAGTCGGTCACGGTCATCTGCCAGGATCGCGACCGGGCAGCAATCGAGATCCCTCTCCCCTCTGCCGTAGCACGGGCGGTTCTTGTTTCGGCGGGAGACCCCTCATCCGGCCTTCGGCCACCTTCTCCCCGCTGCGGCGGGGAGAAGGAACTCGCAGAGAGGGCCCGCACTGGCGATGTGCCTTGCCGCGGCGGACGCTGGCGTCACCCGTCCCGTGCGAAAGCAGAACTGCGATGGTGGTAGAAGGCACGCGGCACCATTCTCGCAAAATTTGGCAGGAACATGTCCCGCAACGGTGTACGACGCCGCTGGTATCTCGATCAGCACGGAATCCGGCGTGAGGGATCGAAGGAAACGGGGTTCGCCTACGTGCAGTCTGCAGGGACCGCCATTGGCGACGAAAGACTCCTCGCCCGCATCCGGAAACTGAGGATCCCGCCAGCCTGGAAAGAGGTGCGCATCGCCCGCGGCGACGCCGCACCGCTGCAGGCGGTCGGCATCGACAAGAAGGGTCGCACGCAGTACCTCTACCACGCACGCTTCCGCGCCCAGCGGGACGAGGAGAAGTTCCTTCGCGTGGTGGAGTTCGGCGAAGCGCTCCCGGCGTTGCGCCGCCGGGTTCGCAACGATCTGAAGGGCCGCGGGCTGGAAAAAGATCGTGTGCTGGCGTCTATCGTGCGGCTGATCGATCAGGGCTTCTTCCGCGTGGGCAACGACAAGAGCGCAAAATCGGAAGCCACCTATGGGCTGACCACGATCCAGTCACGGCATGTGAAGGCGCGCGGCGATGTGCTGCAGTTCGACTACGTCGGCAAGTGGAACAAGGATCAGAGCCGCGCAATCGAAGACTGCGACGCCGCGGCGGTGGTGGCCGAGTGCAAGCGCCTGAAGCGCGACGAGCTATTCGCCTTCCTCGACCATGGCAAAGTGCGCGACGTCAAGGATCGCCATGTCAACGACTACATCCAGTCGATCATCGGGGAAACATTCACCGCCAAAGACTTCCGCACCTGGGCCGGCACTCTGCTCTGCTCCATCACCCTGGCCATGCAGGGCGAAAGCGTCACCAAGACGGAACGCAAGCGCAACGTGCGCAAAGCAGTCGAGGCTACCGCCATCCAACTCGGCAACACTCCCGCGGTCTGTCGTACCTCCTACATCTGTCCGCGACTGATCGACGACTACATGGACGGCCGCCCCTTCGAGACCCTGCGGAAGCATCACAAGGGCTCCCCGGTGGTTCGCATCGGACTGTCCAAAGAGGAGCGCGCCCTGCTGAAGTTCCTGCGTGAGACCATCGCCGACCGCCGGCGGAAACGGCGCGCTGCGTAACGTTTCGCGGGTCGCAGCCGCGGAGCGGCGGGATCTCCGTAGCCCAGCGCGTCAGCGCTGAGATTCAAGACGCGATGCTGAGGAAGCCGCGGAGCGGCGACAGCCCGCGGGGAGACGCTCAATCGTCCCTACGGGACTCGCCGTTCTCGATCACGATCAACCCAGCACTGAAGTGCTGGGCTAGCTGCTCAATCGTCCCTACGGGACTGAGAGACGAAACCGCAATCGTGGCGGACGCTTTGCGAACCAACGCCGCCGGCCGAGCCGGCTAGAACGTGTCTCCGATCCAGAACTCGGTCCGGAACTTCCCCGAGGTCTGCTTGAGATTCGTGCGCTTGGCGAAGTCCCAATGCAGTTCCAATCCGAGGAAGTTGAACGAGAGACCGTATCCCACCGCGGCCAGGCCATCGGACAGGCGCTGATTCTGGATGAAGCGGAAGGGCTGGCCGGGAAAGCTCGCGCCTCCGATGTCCAGGAATACATTGCCGCGGATCTGTTGCAAGACCAGAAACGGCGTGGCCAGGACGTCGATCAGCGGGAAGCGGAGCTCCACGTTCGCAAAGGCCGCGCGCGTGCCCAGAATGGAGCGGAAGTCGTAGCCGCGCAGGGTGTTCAGCCCGCCGAAATAGTAGAAGTTGGGGAAGGTGCCGCGGGAGTATCCGGCGAAGACCCGCGCTGCCAGCAGGGATCGCGAGGTGAGCTGCAGATACTGCCGCGCGTCGATCGAGTAGTCGTTCGACAACGTTCCACCACGTTTCACGTCGGGAGCGAATGAACCGCTGACCTCATAACGGTGACCGGAGATCGGACCGAACTGCTTGAACACCGTGGTGTCCCCGCTGAAGGTGGAGCTGAGAAGCGGGAAGTTGTCTCTGCGTCCGAAGAAGGTTACCGAGCCGTCCGGGAAAAACTGCGGATAGACGACGTTGCGTGCTTCGTATCCCGCCCCGGCATCCAGACGGTGGTAGCGGTCGAACGGATAGCTGAGGATGCCGATCGCTCCGGTCTGCCGATACGCTTCCTTCCGGTCGATGCGGCCGCTCGAGAAGTCCGGGGCACTGGTGTAGAACGAACGATCATCAAACACGCGGACGCCCCAGTTCAGACGCCGCCGCATATCCACATACAGGAAGTCGAAGTTCGAGAAGGACGACACCGAGTCGAGCGCCGCCACGAACCGGCGATCGCCCAGCATGTCGCTCATGTAGATCACCGACCGGGAGACCAGCAGCTGATCGGAACTGACTCCGGCGTTGACCTGAACGTCGTCCACAAACAGCTTGAAGCCCTTCGGACGCTCGATCTTGTCGGGGTCCACAGCCACTTCCACCGGCGGTTGAAATGGCGTGCGGGCACCTGCCTGAAGCGGCGCCGATGGGAGGGTGGTCTTCTCGGCCGGATGCAAAGGCTTGTCCGTGGGGGTGGAGAAGAGTTTCCAGCGCTGCTTGTAGTACGAGGCGAAGACCATCCGCTCGCGATCTTTCTCCCCGATGAAAACCACCGGCGTGAAGCAGCCGCCCACGACGTCGGTGTACTGGAGCAGGTCGCCGCTCTCGAGATTCAGCGAGTAGATGTTGTACGAGGCGAAGTTGGTGAGGTCGGCCGGCGGCGAGTCCCCCTCAGGTTTCGCCCTCTCCTCGGCGGACTGAAGGATCTCGGCCGCCTTCTCGATGTTGCGCCCGGTCTGCCTGTCGGAGGAAAAGAAGATCCGCTTGCCATCGGGCGAGTACCAGGCGTCGATGTCATTCCACTTGCCGGCGGTGAGCTGGAACCGTTCGGCGGGCTTCGACAGATCCAGACGGAAAAGCTTCGCGTAGCCGCCATCCACCACGGAGGAGTACACCAGCGACTTCCCGTCGCCCGAGAAGACCGGGCTTCCATCGAAGAAGCGGTCGTTGGTCAGGTTGCTGACCGACCCCGACTCGATGTCGTAGAGAAAGATGTCCGGCTGGCTGCCGCGATACGCCGCGTATGCGATCTTCCGTCCATCCGGTGAATAGGCAGGACTGAGCTCCTGCTCGGTATCGGACAGCGGAACGGAGCGCTCGATGCGGCCGGTCAGAGCGTTGATCAGCATCAGATTCCGTCCGCGCTCCTTCTTGACGAACAGCGCGACCTGATCGCCACTGGGCGAGAAGGCCAGGTCGCGGCCCATCACCGGACCGGTGGTCAGCGCCTGCACGATGGCGTACTCATATCTACTGGTGTAGCCGCTGCTCAGGTTGCGCAGAAACTTGCGTTGGGGGATGTTGAACAGGACGACGTCGGCGTCCTCCTTGTACGTGGCGAATCCCGCCAGAAGATCGCCCGACGGCGACGGCACCGGCGAGATCTCCTGGCTGTCGCTGTCGCCGATCTTGAAGGGCTCGCCGTACTCCTGCGGCTCTCCCTTGGCCACCAGGGCAGGGAGGTACTGCTTGCGCAACCAGGTGCGAAAGCGCGAATCGAACTCGTCGGGCGTGACATCGAAGGTCCGCTTGAGAGCCTTCTCCACGGAGTTGCCCAGGGTGTTGCGGTACTCGTAGATAAAGTCGCGCAGACCCTCCCATCCGTATTTCTGCTGGATGTACTTGAAGACCGCGTGGCCGAACCGGTAGGCGAAGTAGCCGCCGCCAGCGGCACGGGTGATGCGAGGGATCTCGTCGTTGACCACGGCATCACGAAGGACCATGCGGTCCTTGGAGTCCTCGTCATCGGCCATGAATGAGGCCAGCCCCTCCATGAGCCAGGTGGGCGGATTTGCGGTGATCTCTTTCCCCAGCTTCCCTTGAAACAGGATCTCGTATTCGAAGATGTGGGTCAGCTCATGCTGGACGAGCTGCAGCAGCTTCTCGTCGGTGGTGTCGATGGGAATCACCATCCGGTTGCGCGTCGGCTCCGCAAACGCCCCCACCCCTTCCGGGATGAAATTCAGGTCGACGTTGGTCTGCTCGAAGGCGGAATGGGTGTGGTAGTAGATGAGAGGGATCTTTTTGGAGACCTGAAAGTTGAACTTGCGGGAGAGCTCGTCGTATGCGCTCTCAGCCACGTCGACCACTTTCTGCAGGGCGTCCTTCTCCCGATCGTAGAAATAGATGTCGAAGTGCGTGGAGTGATAGATGTTCCAGTGGAAGCGGTCGTAGGCGATCTTGTTCTGCCCGAAGGGATAGGCGCTGGGCGCCAGAAGAGTGAAGACCACAAACAGCAGGGCGATGGATCGCTTCACGAAACCCTCCAGAGCTGGACGAAGATCAACCCGGATCGGACCGGCCTTGCGAACAGCTCGGCCCAAACCGTCATTCGGTAAAGAGGTAGCGGATGGCCGAGGTTTCCTGCGGGACAAAAATGCCAACGAGCTGCGTCTCCAGAGAGCGCAGGTTCTCGAACAGGCCGAGGAGCTCGTCGTAGTTGCGCTCATCGAATTCCTTGAAGTCGCGGAAGTTTTCCTCGAGCACCTTCTCGCCGGTGTCGGCGTTGAACACCACGATGGCGATGTCGAACACGAATCCGGTCGATTCCACCAGGGCCTGCCGGTAATACGTCCGTCCATCCGCCGGTGAAACGTACTCCTCGGTCTTGTATCCCGACTTGTCGTTCACGTCGAAATCCACCACGCCGGTGACGATGAGGTCCGCGCCAGTTCGCGCGCCGAGATCCTTCCAGTAGTCGCGCGCAGCCTCCAGCGATTTCAGGGTGGTTCCCGGAAGCCTGGTGGCCGGAACGTCCACCAGTTTGAGTTTGGTGCTCTTGGTGAGCTGCTTGCGGAGATAGCGAAGAAATTCGGACTGCACGTCGATCTTCTGCGCTCGGTCGTTCTTCTTCTCGCCGTTGTTCACGATGACGAAGGGAGCGATGGCGATCTTCTCGTCGCCGGCGATCTGCAGTTTCGGTTTCACCGGCAATTTGAGCTTGACCTCATGGACACCGGCCACAGCCGACAGCGGCAGGAACAGGAAGGTCGCCATCAGAAGGCCTTTCATCGCTGCGCTCCGGAACTCGCTGGCGGCGGCGTGACCGGCGGCACGGCGGGAGGCGGCGGAAAGTCGGTCGGAGTGACGCCGGGGGGCGCCAGAGGTTGGGGCGGCCGTACTTCAACCGGCACCGGATCGGGAGGCACACCGTCCACCGCTCCCCCGCGAACTCCTGTCGGCGCTCCGGGCAACTTCGATCCGGAGCTAGCATTCTTTCCAGTGGACCGCTTGCGGCTCCGCGAGAGGAACTCCACGTAGCGGCTGTAGTTCTTCTGGATGTAGGAATTGGTGCGATCCAGGCGCAGGGCTTCCAGATACTCCTTGCGCGCTTTCTCAAAGTCTCCATTGGCCTCGTAGGCCACGGCGAGATTGTTGTGGGCCATGGGATCGCCAGGAGCAACGGCCACAGCGCGCTGGAACCGGAACATGGCTTCCCGCCAGAGATTCATGCGAGCCATCTCCACCCCGTAATTCCCCTGTGTGGCCGGGTTCTGCAGGCCGGCGCGATGAGAACAACCGGCCGTCGCCAGGATGAGCGCCGCGACCGGAAACAGCCGAGGCAACCTTCGCACCATCGATGCTCTCCTTCGCCGAAAGCCCCATTGCCGGTGCTTCCGACACTTGGCTCAGACCGGCGGCGAGACTATCATTGCCGCCGCGGGACCCACACCGCCGCCGCTTCCCTTCCCAGCACCAATCACAACCATGTCTGAAATTCTGCTGAGCGATCTCTGCATCGCGTACGCTTTGCTGCCCTTCCTCACCCCTGCCCGGAGCCGTTTGCTGCGAGAAGCTTTCGATCCTCTGAGCCACGTCTCCCGCGCATCCGTGCAGTTTCTGTGTGGCCTGCTGAGCATAGATGCCGCTCAAGCAGAAACCGTGAGAAATCCGTTACGAAGTGCCCAGTCCCGCGACGCGGTTCAAGCGCTGCGCCCCTCTTCCGTCACGCTGTGGGATGAGGCCTACCCGACCTTGCTGCGCGAAATCATCGACCCGCCGCTGGCGCTTTTTTATCGCGGCAATCTCGCCCTGGCCTCCCTGCCCTCCGTCTCCATCGTCGGTTCGCGGCGCGCTTCGGTCTACGCCATCAACGCGGCAGAGGCCCTGACCGGCCAGCTCGTTTCCGCCGGCCTGGTAATCGTCTCCGGACTGGCCCGTGGGGTCGACGCGGCGGCGCATCAGGCTGCCCTGGACGCTTCCGGATCGACGGTGGCCATTCTGGGAACGGGCATCGATGTGATCTATCCCCGCTCGAATGACCGGCTGTACCACTCCATCGAAGAGCGCGGACTGATCCTCACCGAATTCGGACCGGGCACCCCTCCACTGGCGGGAAACTTCCCCATGCGGAACCGCGTGATCTCCGGACTGGCGCTGGGAACGGTCATCGTGGAAGCGACGGGCCGGAGCGGATCCCTGATCACGGCGCGAACCGCGGCGGAGCAGGGCCGGGAGGTGTTCGCCGTCCCCGGGCCGATCTTCGCCGCCGGCTCCGAAGGCACCCACCGCCTCATTCAATACGGAGCCAAACTGGTTCACGACGGCGCGGACATCCTCGACGAGCTTCCGGGCGGACTGCGACTGGGAGCGACGTCTGCTGCGGTTTTGCCGGAGTCTCCCCTTCGCGAAGTGCTGGAGGTCTTTCGCCGGGAAGAGTCCATCCACATCGACGACGCGGCCACCGCCCTGCAGACCTCGATTGCCTCGCTCTCCCATGCGATCCTGCAGCTGGAGTTGGGTGGGTGGCTGCGAGCGCTTCCCGGATCGCGCTACGTGAGGGCGCGATGAAGCGCGAGGAGCGCCGGCATCCTTGCCGGCCGGTCCGCCGGCTTCCAGCCGGCGCTGTTCGGCGAG
>JBKJQB010000343.1:0-5968 GCA_046594105.1 Thermoanaerobaculia bacterium | reverse complement strand
CACGGAGAGCTCTACACCCAGACCGGTTGCACCTTGCTGCTGGTCCTGGACAACGCAGACTTTGCCTAGGCCGGCACGGCCGGCAACGTTGGTTCGCAAAGCGTCCGCCACGATTTTCGCTTCAGAGGCTGTGAAGAAATCCCCCAACCGTCATCCTGAGCTGGGAAACAGCGCGATGAGCCGATGAGTGGGCGATGAACGTGCGCTTCGTGGTTCTTCTGAGCGGAGCGAACGGACCGGCCGGCAGGATGCCGGCGCTCCGAAGGCAGCAAGATCTCCCGAGAGCTGCAAGAGACGGTTCATTAGAAGGCCGGCGCAGCGCGGCGACGGACCCCCGCGGGAAGTGCCCCTTCCGTTTCGCGATGGGTGCAGGTAGGAGGGGGGTCCTTCCTCGTCCTCCGCCGCTCGCGCGACTACGGCGATTCAGGATGACAGCCTGGGTGGTCAGCGAATCTTCAGAGTGTCGTAGGAGACCTCAGGGACCACGAACGAGAGCGACAGCCCTTCGATCTCCGGACGCACGAAGCGGTAGACCTGCTCGTGGAAGAGCGGGATCAACAGCGCCTCGCGCGTGACCATCTCGTCGAACTCACGGTAGATCTCGTGGCGGATACCCGGATCGATTTCCACTCGTCCCCGCTCGATCAGCCGGTCGAGTTCCGGCGTTCCGCAGAAGGGCCCCGCCGCCCCTCCCTTCGTGTGCATCAGGCCGTACGCGAAGGTGTCGCTGTCGGGATAGTCGGCCACCCAGCGCCCGATCGAGAGGTCGACATCGGCCGCCACCTGGTGCTGCAGGTAGTCGGCGATCTTCGTGTTGACCACCTTTATCTTGATGCCTCGGTCGCTGAAGGCGCTGGAGAGCTCGCGGGCCACGGCGGAGTACTGTCCGAAGAAGATCGGATGCACTCCGGCAGTCGCTTCGATCGGCGCGATCCTGGCGTTGGCCGCCTCGCCCGAGGAAGCTCGAGGCGCGGTGGAGCGCGCAACATATCCCTGCAGTCCCGGAGGGATGACTCCGTGTGCCGGGATGGCCATTCGCCCGAGAACCCTCCTGACGATTCCGGCGACATCGACCGAGCTGGCGATCCGGCGACGGAGAGCCGGATCGTTGAAGGGAGGGCGATGAATGTTGAACGCCGCCACATACACGGACAGGCGCGGGACCTCTCGATAGCCGGCCGCGAACTCAGGCTGATGGCGGAGCGTCTCGATGTCGGCGGGAAAGAGGTCGGAGGCAATGGAAAACCGTCCTGCGAGAAACTCGTCACGGATCTCCTCGGGCGGCACTCCAAAGCGGAATGAGATGCGGTCCACCTTCGGATGTCCGGGACGCCAGTAGGTCGGGTTTCGCTCAACCTCCAGGCGCTGGCCAGGCTCGAAGTCGACGATGCGAAAGGCACCAGTGCCGACGCAACGCTCCCGCGAGCGGGGTTCGATCATGTCCGTCCCCTCGGGAACAATCGACGCCGATGAATGCACGAGCAGCGAGGGAAAGAATGAGACCGGGGCGTCGAGATCAATGGTGAAGTCGCGGCTGGAGGTGATGTGAAAGCCCTCCAGGTCGCGCGTTTCGCCGTTCATGACCTCTTGCGAGCCTCGTACGGGGGCGAGAAGCCACCGCATCGGGCTGGCGGGATTGGAAAGTAACCGCTCCCACGAGTAGCGGACATCGCGCGAGGTCATACGCCGGCCGTCGTGAAAGCGCACATCGCCACGCAGACGGAAATGAAATCGCCGGCCGCCCCCATCCGCGCGGATATCCGAGGCCAGCCAGGGAACGATGCGCGCTCCCTCGACGCAGCGCGTCAGCGTGTCGTACATCGTGGCCATGACTTCGCCCGCTCCCACCGTCGTGCTCAGGGTCGGCTCGAGCGAGATGACTTCTTCGGACACCGGAACGTGCAGCACACCTCCACTGGCGTGGATCGAGGGGGCGACTGGCCCGACGCTTTCGGTCTTGGCGATGGTGGCGTAGTTCACGTAGGGCGCGGTGCTTCGAAGTTCCAGCCTGCGTATTTTCGGGCCGGCGATGCGATAGTCGATCTCGTGGAACAGCGGCAGGATCGCCGCCGACTCGGTGGTGGTCAGCGCGTCGAACTTTCGATACAGCAGTTCGCGCGCGTCGGGCCGGCTCTCAGCGCGCGCGTGCTCGGTGATCTCGTCCGCCTCGGGTGATGAGTAGTACGCGGAATACACGCCGCTGCCGCTGTGGAACAACCCGTTCGTGAAGTTGTCCGGGTCATCGAAGTCCGCGTTCCAGCGGGTCATGATGAAGTCGAGACCTTCGCTCTGGCCGAAGCGCGCCAGGAAATCGGACATGGACTTCGTTTCAATCGAGACTTCGACGCCGATCTCGCTCCACGCTGCGAACAAAGCGTCTGTGAGCGCCCGGTAACGATCCTGAAAGAGCGGATGGACCGCCGCGTGGAGACGGAGCGGCAGCCTGTGTCCGGAGCCGCGGATCAGTTCCGCGGCCTGTTCGCGCGTGAGCGGCGTGCGCCGCCGTCCGGCGTCGTGCCCGAGCACGCCCGGCGGGATGATGCCGGTGGCCGGCTGGGCGATGCGTCCCAGCGTTCGCCAGACCAGATCGTGAAGACGCACCACGCCCGACATGGCCCGACGGAGCGGCTGATCGCTCCCGAACTGGCTGGTCATGTTGAACGCGAGAAAGTAGGTCGTCTTCTTCGGGATCTCCACCAGCCCGGTTCGGAAATGCGACTCGCGGAGAATCTCCTCCATGTCCTGCAGGAGAAGATCGCGTCCGAGGTCAATCTCGCCGGAGCGGAGCTGGGAGGCGATGGCGGCGGCACCGGAGAGGGTCCGGAATTCCACGGCGTCGAGGAGCGAGGTTCCTCCGCGCCAGTGGTCGGGATCACGCTCGAGCAGCGTGCGTTCGGGCTGGTGAGACACGATACGAAACGGGCCCGTCCCGAGCTTCTGTCCGTCGTCTCCGATCTTGACGATGGCGGTGGCAGGGTCGGTCAGGAGCGCGGGATAGATCGGCAGCGGCTCGAGGATCTGGATTTCGAGTTGAAGCTCGCTGCTCACCACCAGGCCGGCGATCTCCGACGCTCCGCCGGCCTTGAATTCAGCGACGCCGCGGATGACGGCGAACGCCGCCGACATCTCGCGCGAGCGGGTGGTGATGGCGTGTTCGAACGAGGCCTTCACGTCGTTCGCCGTGAGACGCGAGCCATCGTGAAAGCGCACGTCCGGTCGGAGGCTGACCATCAGCGAACGGCCGTCGCCGATGACCTCCCATTTCTCCGCCAGGAGTGGCACCACATGTCCCCGCTCATCCGAGGTGGCCAGCGGCTCGAAGACCGTGGCCATGATCTCGGTCTCCTCGATGATCGCGGTCTGCGCCGGCTCGCCGGCGCGGACCGGGTTGGCCAGCGCCACGACGAGCGTTCCGCCGGAGGGCAGCGACTCCGCGGCTGCCTTCTCCTGGCCGCCATCCAGCCGCTCCGCTTCCTCGAGAAATTCTTTCGCGCTCTCGTACTCGCCGCGCAGATTGGCCACTGTGGCGGCCAGCGACAGCAGGCGCGAAAGCACCCCGGTTTCGCCCGACTGGCGCGCCGCAGACGTTCCCTGCAGAAGCCACTTGCGCGCTTCCTCGACCCGCCGCCCTTCCCACGCCGCCTCGGCGGCCGCCAGAAATGCCTCGGCGGCGTTTCGTTCGGACTTCGCCTTTCGATAGGAGCGCGCAGCCGCCTCGGCCTCCCGCAGCGCCGCGTCGACGTTGCCGCTCATCCGGTAGGCGCTGACCAGTAGCATCCTGGCGTCGCCTTCGCTCTGCGGATCGGCGAGGTCGCCGTCTTCTAGGAAATCGAGAACGGTCTTGATGACTTCAATGGTCGGCTCGGGGCTGAAGGCGTCGAGAGACTTGCGCGCTGCGATCAGCCCGTAACTGATCGTCTTCTCCGGTACATCGCCTTCAGAGAAGTGGTGGACGAGCAGCGGATAGATCCGATCGAGCCGTCCCTCGAAGCGCTTTTCCAGTTGCTCGCCGTAACGGCGGTGCAGCGATTTGCGCTTGCGTCGCGAGAGCGCGCCGTAGAGCACGTCGCGGACGATTCCGCTGGAGAACGTCAGGCGATCGCCGCGCGACTCACGCTCCTCTTCGATGATGCCATCGACGATCAGCCGCTCCACGATGTCCTCGGTTTCGCCCTTGGATTCGCTGAGGCTTTCGAGATCGCGGAATTCGAATGTCTTGCCCAGCACGGAAGCGATGGCCAGGACCTCGCGGGCCGAGTCCGGCAGTCTCTCCACCCGCTTCTCGACGGCCTGCTGAATCGTCGCCGGAAGTGCGTCCGACGAGATGGCCATCTCGCCGGAAAGCGCCCAGGAACCGCGCTCGTCTCGGGAGATCCCGCCCGACTCGACGAGCGAACGGATCAGCTCCTTGGTGAAGAAGGGATTGGCTTCGGTCGCCTCGAAGAGCCGTTTGGTCAGGTCCTCGGACACTGCCCCTTCACCCACCATCGCCTCCACGAACTGGCGGTGTTCGGAAGGCGAGAACGGTCCCAGGAACATCGAGATGTAGCGTGGATCGTCGCTGAAGCTATCGAGCATCTTCACCAGAGGGTGGCGTTTGTCGATCTCCGTCTGCCGGTAGGTTCCGGTGATCAGCGTCGGCGTGGGACCGAGTCTGCGGACGACGTATTGCAGCGCCTCGAGCGACATCTCCGCGCCATGAAGATTCTCGAATACCAGGACCAGCGGCTTGCCGCCGGCGATGCGGCCGAGGGCGCGGGCCAGAAGCTCGTAGACGTAGGTGCGGTCATCGGCCTTGCGCGGCTCGCGGGCGTTGGCGCCGTCGGACACCGCGGCAGCGCGCAACTCCCCGATCTCGCTGAGCACCGGAAAGAGCGTGACGAGATCGGCAGCGAGGTCGGAGAAGTCGGCATGCTCCCCTGATGCAGCCGCGTCCTTCGAGCGGAAATGTTCCTGGATCACTTCGCAGAAGCCCTGATAGGAGAAGGTGCGGTCCTGCTCGATGAAACGGCCGTGCAAAACGCGGATCCGGCGCGCCTTGGCGAGATTCTCCAACTCCTCGAGCAGCCGGCTCTTCCCGATGCCGGCTTCGCCGCCGATGACGGCGAACTGGCACTCACCATCGATGGCGGCGTTCAGGCGGCGCTGCAGCTCCGCGAACTCCTTCTCCCGCCCGACGAATCGCGCCTGTTGCAGGCGGCCATGCTGCGCCGTCATTACGGTCGACAGAATCACCGAGCGGTTCCGCTCGCTCTCCTGAAGCTTGCCGTTCAGTCTCCGAAGCGCCTCGCTGAGCTCACCGCCGGTCTGATGCCGCCGGGCCTTATCCTTCGACAACGCTTTGGCGATGATGTCGTCGAGCTCCTCGGGGATGTCGGCGCCGAGCGATCGGATCGGCCGCGCATTCTCATGAACGACTCGATAAAGAATGGCCTGCGTGTCGCCCGTGAACGGCGCCTCCCCAGCCAGCGCCTCGTAAAGGACGGTGCCCAATGAATAGATGTCGGAGCGGCCGTCGAGCTCGCGCCCGGTGACTTGTTCGGGGCTCAGATACAGGACGGTGCCGACGAGGGTGCCGGTCTTGGTCAGATGGTGCTCGCTGGCCGCCTTGGCCAGGCCGAAGTCCATGACCCGGGCGCGCAGAGTGCCTTCCTCCTGCGTGACCATGATGTTCTCCGGCTTGATGTCCCGATGGATGATGCCGCGGCCGTGGCTGTATTCGAGCGCGTCGGCAACCTGGCCGGCGATCTCGACGATCTCGCCGAGGGTTCGAGGGGCTTCATGCAGAAACTGCCGGAGGTTCGAGCCGCGAACCACCGGCATCAGAAAGAAGAACGAGCCGTCGTGCTGTCCGATGTCGTAGATGGGGACGATGGCCGGGTGGTCCATCTGCGCGACCAGCTCGGCCTCGCGCTGAAAACGTTTCTCCGACTCGGGGGTGAGAAGCGCACGCGGCAGGATCTTCACC
>JBKJQB010000058.1:0-43066 GCA_046594105.1 Thermoanaerobaculia bacterium | reverse complement strand
ATGGCCGATGACGAGGTCATGGCTGCCTTCCAGCCGTGGCTGCCGGCCAGGTGACCAGGAGCAGAATGAGGAGTTCGAACCTGGGATCATGATGCCGGCCCCACTCGAGTTCCTTCTCCCCGCACAGGATCCCCTCGGCGCATGGCGCCTGGTCCGCGTTAAGGGACTATCACAGGCGAAAACAGCTGGATTCCGCGCGCCTGGGTCTCGGCCAGGAGATCGAGAAACTTTGCGCGGGAGATTTCGCGCGCGCCGAGGGCGCGCATGTGCGGCGTCATCACCTGGCAGTCGATCCAGGTTGCCCCGCGTTCCCGCAGCCGTTCGATGAGGTAGAGCAGTGCCAGTTTCGACGCGTCATCCTGGCGATGGAACATGCTCTCTCCGGTAAACACGCCGCCGGAGTCGACGCCGTAGAGACCGCCGACCAGCGCCGTCCCCTCCCACACCTCCACGCTATGAACATCGCCGGCATCGTGAAATCGCTGGTAGGCCTCCACCATCTCCGGGCCGATCCAGGTGCCCGGCTGATCCGCTCGAAAACTCTCGGCGCAACCGCGAAGGACGTCGGCGAAGGCCATGTCGACTGTGAAATCCCAGCGCGCCTGCCGTTGTGCTTTGCGGAGGGAACGTCCGGCGTGCAGCTCGTCGAAAAAGAGCACGGTGCGGCGGCGCGGCGAAAACCAGGGCAACGGGTAGTCGTCGTGAGGCCAGGGGAAGATTCCGTGACGGTAGGCGTCGCGCAGGGTCTCCAAACGCAAGTCATCGCCGACCGCGATGACGTCGCTCCGGGCGTAGCGCGGATCGGGGAAGCGCGACATGCGAGGGAGTGTATGCGTGGTTCAGAGCGGAGCAAACGTAGCGCCGGCTTCCTCGTAGCGCATCCTGCCCGCACTAACTCGCCGAACGGCGCCGGCTGGAAGCCGGCGGACCGGCCGGCAAGGATGCCGGCGCTCCGTTCGCTCCGCTTAGAACGTCAGGGCCAGTTCGCCGTCGTTCGCGTCGACCACCACTGTTCCGCCATTCTGCAGCGATCCGAAGAGCATGGCGTCGACCAGCGGCTCCTTGATCTTCTGGTGGATCAGTCGTGCCATGGGCCGCGCTCCGAACGCTTTGTCGTAGCCGTTCTTGGCCAGCCAGGCGCGGCCTGCTTCGCGCAACTCGAGGGTGATGGACTTGGGCGCGAGCTGGGCTTGCAGCTCGGCGATGAACTTGTCGACGACGCGTTCGATGGTCTCGAACCCGAGGGGCTCGAAGGCGATCCATGCGTCGAGGCGGTTGCGGAATTCGGGAGCGAAGGCGCGCTCGATGGCGCCGCGCCCCTTGCCGGTGGAGGCGATGTTCTGGAAGCCCATGGCGCTGTCGCTCATCTCCCGCGCGCCGGCGTTGGTGGTCATGATCATCACCACGTTGCGGAAGTCGGCTTTCTTGCCGTTGTTGTCGGTGAGGGTGGCGTGATCCATCACCTGCAGCAGGATGGAAAAGAGATTGGGATGGGCCTTCTCGATCTCGTCGAGGACCAGCACCGCATACGGCGTCCTGGTGATGGCGTCGGTGAGCAGGCCGCCCTGGTCGAAGCCGACGTAGCCGGGAGGTGCGCCGATCAGCCGGGAGACGGTGTGCGGCTCCATGTACTCGCTCATGTCGAAGCGGATGAACTCGACGCCCAGGGAGTGCGCGAGCTGTTTGGCCAGCTCGGTTTTGCCGACGCCGGTCGGTCCGGAGAAGAGGAACGAGCCGACCGGCTTCTCCGGGTGGCCCAGGCCGGAACGGGCGATCTTGATCGCGTTGACGACCTGGGTGATGGCGGCGTTCTGTCCGAAGATGACCTTCTGCAGATCGCTCTCCAGCGTCTGCAGCCGCGCCTTTTCGGAGACGGCGATGGTGCGCGGCGGGATCTTCGCCATGCGGGCGATGACGTACTCGACGTCGTCGATGCCGATCACAGAAGGAGGCAGAATCGAGGGGCGCGGCTCGAGGGAGGGCGATGCTTGCGGCGCTCCTTGCGGTGTTGCCTCTCCCCGGGCAATCCTTGCCCGCGACCCTGCTTCGTCCAGCACGTCGATGGCCTTGTCGGGCAGATGGCGGTCGTGGATGTATTTCGCCGAAAGCTCGGCGGCCAGCGTGATGGCCTCGTCGGAGAACGTCACGCCGTGGTGCTCTTCGTAGTACGACTTGAGGCCTTTGAGAATCTCGATGGTCTCGGCGACGGTCGGCTCGCCCACTTCGACTTTCTGGAAGCGGCGGGCCAGGGCGCGATCGCGCTCGAAGGCGCCTTTGTACTCGGCGTAGGTGGTCGATCCGATGCAGCGGAGCTTTCCCGAGGCGATGGCCGGCTTGAGGATGTTGGAGGCGTCCATGGTGCCGCCGCTGACCGCGCCTGCTCCGACGATGGTGTGGATCTCATCGATGAAGAGGATCGCTTCCGGCTTCTTCATCAACGCGGTGATGAGCGCTTTGAGCCGCTGTTCGAACTCGCCTCGATACTTCGTACCGGCCAGCAGCGCCCCCATGTCCAGCGACCAGACCTCGGCGTCCTTGAGCACGGACGGAATTTCGTGTTTGTAGATCTTCAGAGCGAGCCCCTCGGCGATGGCGGTCTTCCCCACGCCCGGCTCGCCCACGAATAGCGGATTGTTCTTGCGGCGGCGGCAGAGGATCTGGATGGTGCGCTCCAGCTCCGGGCCCCGTCCGATCAGCGGGTCGATCTCCCCCTTTTCCGCGCGCTCGTTCAGATTCACGGCGTATTGCTTGAGTGGGTCGGCCGGAGCCGGAGTGGAGTCCTCGTCGCCCTGGACGAAGGCTGGCCGCGGCGTGGATCCGGAGTCCTTCTCGATCCCGTGAGAGATGAAGTTGAGGACATCGATCTTGTTGATGCCTTGACTGCGCAGCAGATAGACGGCCTGGGACCGCTCGGCCTGATAGAGCGCGGCCAGCATCTGTGCGGTGTCCACTTCCTTCTGCCCGGAGCTCTGCGCGTGCATCTGTGCGTACTGCACCACGCGCTGGAGCATGGCGGTAAGCACCGGCTGCACGTCGGTGTCATCCGGAAGCTGCTCCAGGGTCCGGCTGAGAAAATCGTCGAGCTGCTTCTTGAGGACGGCGATGTCTCCGCCGCAGGCCCGCACGATCTCCGCGGTCTCCAGGTCATGAAGCAGTGCGTAGAGCAAATGCTCGAGCGTCACGTACTCGTGGTGCCGCCGGGCGGCCTCATTCAGCGCGAATTCGAAAGACTTCTGCAGTGGTTTGGCGATCATGATCTCGTGATGGACCTGCGAGGGGAGGCCGTCAGATCCTCTCCATCGTACATAACAGCGGAAATTCCTGTTCCTGGGCCAGCGACATCGTCGCGGTGACCTTCATCTCGGCGATTTCCGCAGTGTAGATTCCAGCGACCCCGACACCGCGGACATGGACGTTCAGCATTACCTGGATGGACTGGTCCTCCGGCATGTTGAAGATGGATTGCAGCACGTGGACGACAAACTCCATGGTGGTGTAGTCGTCGTTGTGCAAAAGCACCTTGAACAGCGAGGGCTCTTCGACTTTCTCGTCCGCTTCGGCGACCGGAGCGTCTTCGTACTGCGACTGCGGCGGCATGCGGGTGGTGGAAACGCAGGGGAGGGGCCGTACATTCTGAGGGAGGTTACCCGTCGATCCGATTCGCTTCCACCGGTTGAGGGACGGGTCCATCGTCGAGAAATGCTGGCCATTGGACGAAAGTGAAGGCGAACGCGAGCAAGGGAGCCTGCGCGGCAGAACGTTTTGGAGCGTGATCTTGGCGGAGCCCTGGGCAACCAGCGCCGCCGGCCGTGCCGGCCTAGTTCAGGAACTGATGGATCGGGCCCGGTACCGCCTCGGCCGGACTCTGGCCTCTCCGGAAGATCCGCGCGTTGCGCGCTCCCACCAGAGTTACGGCTGCATCGTCGATCCGCAGCATGGTGCCCTCCCGCAGGCCAACCACCGGCCGGTCGTTTTCCTCGTGGAACTCCAGAATCCGCTCCTCCCGAGTCTCGCCCTGATGTTTCGACTCCGGCTCCGCATCGAGGTAATGGCAGTTGAGCTGGAAGGAAACAAGACCAAGCGCCTCGAACGACGGCGGCTGCACGATGGGCATGTCGTTCGTGGTGCGGATGGTGGGGGCGGCAATGACGCTGCCGGCGCTGGAGCCGACATAGGGAATGCCGGACCGGACCCGCTCGCGAATTGCGTCGAGCAGCTTCCGATCGTAGAGAGCCTTCAGCAGCCGGAAGGTATTGCCGCCGCCGACGAAGATCGCCTCCGCTTCGGCAATCGATTCCGGTCCGCCGATCTCGATGTCCATGCGCAGCAGACGCTCCCGCACTTTGGCCAGGTAGGCCGCATGGTCGTGACCGGCAAACGGTACGAAGGCGATCTTCCGGGCGTCGCCGAGAAACGATCGAAGGGTCGGTTCGGCGTGATCGAGATAGCCATAGCCGTGAACATTGGAGCTGCTGATCAGAAGAAGTCGCATGAGTAGTTTCCTGTGACTGAGAGTTGAAATCCATCGTCCGTCATTCTGGGCAGACGGCGAAGATAGTAGCCGTGGTTGCCGAAAGGCGACCACCGGAACATGAACCGTCTCTTGCAGTTCTCGAGAGATCTTGCTGCCTTCGGAGCGCCGGCATCCTGCCCGCAGGAGCTCGCCGAACAGCGCCGGCTGGAAGCCGGCGGACCGGCCGGCAAGGATGCCGGCGCTCCGTTCGCTTCTAGACGCCCTCCCAAGTCACCAAAGGCGGCCGAGTGAAGGCGACGAAGCGAAAATCGTGGCGGACGCTTTGCGAACCAACGCCGCCGGCCGTGCCGGCTGCCGGCATCATTCCGATCCTATGACCCATTTTTCGTAGAGGTCTCCCGGGAGCTCGCGGACGAAGCGCGAGGGCTCCATGAGCACGTCCAGGCCGCCCCGATCGCGGGCCATGACTGGAAACACCAGATACAACTCCTGCTTGGCCCTGGTCACCGCGACGTAGAAGAGGCGTCGTTCCTCTTCCTCGCCGGGGATGACGATCTCGCGAGGGCCGGAAGCGGATTCGTTCGGGGAGGCAGCGCCGCCTGACGCGGGGACGGCCTCGGTGATGGCGTGCTGGAACGTCTCGGTCAGCGCGCGCACGTCGTCCGAATCCGCCGCAGCCGCTGCGGGCGTGGCGGGAGCCGCGGTCATCGCATGCGTCAACGCGAAAGCCTGATGCAGTTGCGCGGTGTCCAGCCGGACGATGCCTCCCGGAACGCGCAGCGCCCGCGCCGAGGGAAAGCGTCCGTCGGCCAGCCAGATGACGAACACCGCGCGCCACTCCAGACCTTTGGCCTGATGCACCGATGACAGCACCACCTTCTCATCCTCGGGACCGACGACGGCGACGTCTTCGCCGGCCATCGGATTGGCCAGGGCCACCTCCTCGAGGAACACATTCACGTCGTCGTATCGCAGTGCGTACTGCGACAGCTGCTCGAGGTCGTCGAGACGGGCCTGGGCGTTGGGAAATCGCGAGCGCGCGTAGTCGGCATAGCCGCGCTCCACGATCAGGCGGATCGACTCCGAGGGGTTGTGCTTCATGCCCTCGCCTCCGATCAGTCCCAGCACGCTGCCCAGCGACTTCACGCTGCCGATGACGCCACGTCCGGTAAGGTCGGGAAGACCGCTGAGAAAGCGCGAGAGGGGATCGGGCGACGTGCCGATCTTCGTCCAGATCTCCGCGGCCGTTTTCTCGCCGACCTTCGGATACAGCTTGAGCACTCGTTTCCACGACAGCTCATCGCGCGAGTTGGTCACGATCTTCAGGTAGGCGATCACGTCCTTGATGTGGGCCTGCTCGAAGAAGCGGACGCCCGATCGGATCTCGTACGGAATCAGCCGCCGCGACAGCTCCATCTGCAGCTCCAGCGACTGGTAGTGCGAGCGATAGAGCACCGCGATCTCAGCGAGGCTCTCGCCTTCGTCCCGCAGCTCGAGGATGCGCTGAGCCACGAATGCGGCCTGCTCGAAGACATCGTCGACGCCGACCACGGCGGGATCGGGTCCGTCGCCGCGGACTGCCTGCAATTCCTTCCGGAACTGGAACTGATTGTTGGCCATGCAGGCATTGGCCAGCGACAGGATCTGGCGCGTGGAGCGGTAGTTCGTCTCCAGCTTGTAAATCTTCGCCTCGGGGAAGCGGAGCGGGAAGGTGATGATGTTTTCGAACGAGGCGCCGCGGAACGAATAGATCGACTGCGCGTCGTCTCCCACCACCATGACGTTGCGGCGAACCGAGGCCATGGCGTCCACGATCTCCGCCTGCAGCTTGTTGGTGTCCTGATACTCGTCGACCAGGATGGAGCGGAAGCGGCGCTTGAGCGGCTCGGCGGCCTCCGGATGCTCGTCGAGCAGCAGCTTCCAGTTCACCAGCAGGTCGTCGAAGTCCATCGCGTTCGCTTCCCGCTTGCGATCTTTGTAGCGGCGGAAAACGTTCACCATCTCGTCACGGTAGATGGCGAAGTGGGGATAGTTGTCCTCCAGGTGCAGCTCCAGCGGAGTCCTGGTGTTGAGCACATAGGAGTAGATGTCGAGCAGGACGTCGCCCTTGGGAAAGCGCTTCTCCAGCGTCTTGATCCCCAGGGAGGAGATGGCGCTCTCCATCATCTCTTTGGCGTCCTCGCTGTCGAGGATGCTGAAGCTGGGTCGATAGCCGATCGCTTCGGCGTGCTGGCGGAGCAGCCGGTTGCCGATGGAGTGGAAGGTGCCGCCCCAGATCCGGCGGGTGTCGATGGTAACCAGTTGCTCCACGCGGCTGAGCATCTCGCGTGCAGCCTTGTTGGTGAAGGTGACCAGCAGGATCTCCGAGGGATCGATCCCGTCCTCGATCAGCCGCGAGACGCGGTAGGTGAGGGCCCTGGTCTTGCCGCTCCCGGCGCCGGCGATGACCAGCAGCGGACCGTCGCCGGCCATGACCACCTCGAGTTGCTCGGCGTTGAGCTCGTCCTCGTAACGGACCCGGTAACTTTTCGCCGCCTTCGCCGGCTGTTTGAGGGTGTAGCGGCGGACTTTGGTCTCCACCGCCGGAGCCTAGCAGATCGATCGCAGCCCGAAGGTCTAACGCGTCCGTGAAGGCATCGGCTCCGCAGATTCGTGCAAGCAATGGCATGCTCTTCCACAGGTTGTGGATCGCGCAGACGAGGATTGGCGCGCCCATCGCAGACCCATCTGTCGTTTTCGCTCTTGCGTATGCTGAGCGACGGATTCAACAGATAGGTGGCCCCGCCGTACCGGAGGTTGTGATGAAACGATGCCTTGCCCTGCTTGCCGCCGTGATCCTCGTTGGCTGCTCCTCGGATGACAACCCCAAGCCGGAGCCTGCTCCGAAGCCCAGGCCGGCCGGTCTCGCCGGATTCATGGGAGACGCCGGTTCCGGTCCGGTCGGTGTGATCCCCACAGCGCTTTTGCACGATCCAGAGCGGAACAAGGATCTCGACCTCTCGGTGGAGTACCCCACGCGTGGCGGTCCGTTCCCGGTCATCATCTTCTCGCACGGTTACGGCGGTTCGAATCGGTCGTACGAGGCGCTGGCTTCGTTCTGGACCGGCTACGGCTACGTCTGCATCCGACCGGTGCACGCGGACGCGGGCAGGCTTGCACCGCTGCTGCGGGACGAGGCAATGGAGCGTCGCCGCGAGCGGGCCGAGGGACGTCGCGATGGAAATCGGAACAACGATCGCGTTCGCACGGAGGAGCCGAAAACGCCGCGTCCCAATCCGGCCGAGGCCATGTGGGATCGTGAGAGAGAACCGCAGTGGCGCGACCGGGCCCGCGACATCACCCTGATCCTTGACTCGCTCGATCAACTGGAACAGCGATTTCCGGAGCTGAAGGGGAAAATGGATCACGCGCGCATCGGCGTCGGGGGGCATTCCTACGGCGCCTTCACCACGATGCTGTTGTCGGGGGCACAGACGTTCGGGAATCCGCCGCTGAAGCTGGCCGACTCGCGCATCAAGGCAGCGATGGCGATGTCTCCCCAGGGCGTCGCGGCGAACCGGGGGCTGACCACGGAGTCCTGGCGCAACGTACGGATCCCGGCGCTCTACATGACCGGCTCGCGCGATTTCGGGGCCGACCAGAACGAAGGTCCCGACTGGCGCCGTACCGCCTTCGAGCACTCTCCTGCCGGCGACAAGTACTTCGCCCTGATCGAGGGCGCCCGGCATCTCTCCTTCACCGGAATGGCCAGCGGCATCGACCCCGGTCCCGAACAGACCGCTGTGTACGACCCGATGAACCCGAACGGTCCCGTGGTCGATCCGCGAACCGGACAGCAGGTCCAGCAGCAGCAACCGCGGCGGAACAACGGATCGTTCGAAGGCGACCGCAACGTGTTTCGCAACATCCGCACGGTCTCCTTGATCTTCTGGGACGCGTATCTGAAAGATGATCTGAAGGCCCGCGAGCTGCTGAAGCCGGAGACGTTCGGATCGAGCGTGCTGATCGAGCGAAAGTGACGGCCGGCACGGCCGGCGGCGTTGGTCGCCCAAGGCTTCTAATGAACGTCTGTAACGATGATGGGGAAATGGGTGCCTTTCGTAGCGCCGGCATCCCTGCCGGCCGTGCCGCGGGCATCCTGCCCGCGGGAGCTCGCCCAGTGAACGCCGGCTGGAAGCCGACGCCACGGCCGGCAAGGATGCCGGCGCTACGTTCGCTTCGCTCAGAACGACGGCGCGCACGTTCATCACCCCGTGGCGGACGCTTTGCGAACACCGCCGCCGGCCGTGCCGGCCTCACGCAATCCTTTACCTGGTTCCTCTGAACACGTACCGTTCCGCGCGATGCAGGCGGTCAGTGAGCGATGGACACTCCGGGCGGTGGGGCGGGAGCTGAGCCTCTTCGCGGCGTTTCTGCTCATCACCTTGGCCATGACCTGGCCGCTGGCCGTGCGACTGAGCACGGCGACGTCGGATCTCGGCGATCCCCTGCTCAATACCTGGATCCTCGACTGGGATCTCTACGCGATGACGCACGCGCCTTCGCATCTCTACGACGCGCCGATGTTCTATCCGGCGAAGATGCCGCTGGCGTTCAGCGAGAATCTGTTCGGGATCGCCATCGTGGCGCTGCCGTTTTCGCTGCTCGGTTTCGGCCCGCTCGCCGTCTACAACATTGCCATGATCCTCGGCTTCGCCTTCTGCGGGTATGGAGCCTCGGTCCTGGCCCGCGTGGTCAGCGGATCGATCGGCGCCGCCTTCGTGGTGGGGATCCTCTACGCATTCACCCAGTTCCGTCTCGATCATCTGGCGCATCTGCAGCTGATCTGGGGCGGATGGCTGCCTCTGATCGTCGCCGCGATCCTCGCCTACTGGCGGCGGCCGTCGTGGAAACTGGCGGCCTGCTTCGGTGGGGCGCTGCTGATGAACGGCTTGTGCAACGTACATCTGCTGCTTTTCGCCGGCGTCGCAGCGCCGGCCAGCCTGGCCATGCTCGCGCTGATCGGCCCGCGTCGCGACCGGCGATTCTGGATGCCTCTGCTCCTCGCCGGTGGTGCAGCCATGCTGCTGCTGGTGCCGGTGCTGCTGCCTTATCGCACCGTGGCGAAACTCTACGGCATGCATCGTTCCGAAGGGGAAGCGATCTGGGGCTCCGCAGACTGGACCGACTGGCTGATGGCCTCGGGACGCAGCGCCACCTATGGAGCGTTGCCACAAGGACGATCACAACCGGAGCGCAGCCTGTTCCCCGGCTTGTTGCCCATCTTCCTGACGATCGCCGGCATCGTGCTGTACCGAAGGCCGGCATCGAGTGAGGTCGATCCGGATCCTCCATCACGCCCTGTGGATCGCCGGCTGTTGCGCATCCTTGATGGCGCGATGGTCGCCGCTGCGGTGCTCAGCTACGGCGGCGCGGTGGCCAGCAAATTCGATCTGCGCCTCTTTCACTTCCGGCTGGTGAGCGTGAGCCGGGCGGATCTTCCGATGATCGCGCTACTCGCACTCATCGCCATCCGGCTTTCGCTGCAGCTGCCTCTGGCCTGGACCGGCGATCGACCCATCAGTCTCCGTGCCTGGCTGGCAAGCCGTCGATGGCCCCCTGAATTCTCTGCCATCGCCGTCTGGATCGTGGTGGGAGTCCTTGGTTCCCTCGGACTGAAGGCGTTCTTCTACGAGTTTCTCTATCACCGCATCACGCCGTTTCAGAGCATCCGCATCCCGGCACGCTTCGCCGTGATCGCCTACACCGGGCTGATCGCCACGGGCTCGCTGGGCGCAGCTGAGTTGTTGCGGCGACGCCGCTCCTGGCATCGACCGGCCACGATGGCGCTCCTGCTCGTGGCCACCTTCATCGACATCCGCCCGATCTTCCGGTGGGAGCACGCGCTGGCCGCGCCCGACGCCAGCGATCTGTGGTTGCGCGACGCGCACGTTCCCGGCGGGGTGCTCATCCTGCCCATCAATCCCGACGTGGAGTTCACCTACCTCCTGGGGGCCACCATCCATCACCGGCCGATCTTCGACGGCACCTCCGGCTTCGAGCCACCGCTGCACGCCCGGATTCACGAGCTGTCCACCGCGCCAGTCATCGGGCCGGAGCTCATCGGCCTCCTGGAATCCAACGGTGGCACCTTGATCGTGGTCCACGACGACTGGCTGCGCACCACGGCCGCGGCCACGCATGAGTGGCTCACGCGCGAGCTGGCCAGAGGACGCATCGCCTTCCTCAGACGGCTCGATCATCGGGTGGGCGGCACGTACCTCTTTGCCATCACCCGCAATCTTCCGGGCTGGAGAAGTCTCCGGCCTCCCGATGTTCCCGATGGCGCGGGATTTCCGCCGGCGATGGTGCTCGATCGGATGCTGCACGATCAGGCTGTGTATGTCGGACGGACCTTCGGCGTTGTGGAGCGCCCGAAGGACGGGAACATCGAAGGAGCGCTCACGGTGTCGGGATGGGCGCTGTCCCCTCACGGAATCCGAGGAGTGGACATCCTTCTGGAAAACGGAACGAAGCGCTATCCGGCGATCCCGTTTCAGCGGCCCGACGTCCACGCACGGTTCCCCTGGTACTCATCGACCCCTGCGCCAGGGTTTTTCCTGACTCTGCCCCGCCGGCCGCGCGGGGTGAAGCACCAGAGCGACGTGCAGGTAGAAATCCTGGATGGCAGGGGAGAGCGAACCCGCCTTCCCGATCTGCCCATCCAGTGGTGAGATTCCCAATGAGTACTGCGTACCGTCAATCGGTCCGCACGATGGAGTCGCCGGTGGCATTGTCCACCGACGAAGTGAACAGCATCACCGCGCCATTTCCGTCGATCACCTGAAAGTCGATTTCCATGTTGGTCAAGTCACCGAATTGCGATCGGTCCGGCCCGAGGATTTCGGCGGCGACGGAGTTGAGCAGGAGGAATTGATTGGGGTTGAGTGCGTAGTCGCGCGAGGCGGCGCCGACACCCTGAGCCTTCTGCCCCGCGGGGAACGTGAAGCGCAGGGTGACTTTCACGGTGACCGGGGCGCCAGCCGTTTCCACCAGCGCGAAGTTCGTGCGGAAGGTCGCCGGCTTCGATGCAGCCACGGTCGCCTTGGAGGCGTCTGCAAGTCCGGCAATGGCGCGCGTTCCGCCGCGCCGGATCGCAGTTGCCGTCGACAGAACAGGAACACTGCTTCCGAAGCTGTCGGGCTTTCCGGCAATGGCCATGAAGGTGCGGCTGCTTGCGGCGAACGCGCCGGCTGTCGGAACGAACTTCAGATATCCAAGCGAATCGCCGTCGAGGTTGAAGGAGCTGACCAGGTCGTTCATGACCTTGGTTTCCTTACCTCCAAAGGTGACCTGCTGTTCCACCGTCTGGCCGGTGCGGGAGGCGTAGCGGAGCGTGCCCATGGCCGGGTCGGTTCCGCGGTTCGTCAACGCCAGGTCGGTGCGATAGAACGTGTTGTTGAGGCCGTGGACACTCCCGGCCACGGGAATGGTGACGGGATCGGCGCCCGAGTATCCGAGCTGGCGGGCCCAGTCCGCCACGGCCCAGGTGTCGCCGCTGGCTTCATCGACCGGCGTTGCATACGCGGCGATTCTGCCGCCCCCGGTACTCTGGTTCGTGACGACGACAGCCACGGCATTGGCCGGAACGACATTGTCCAGCGCCAGCAACTTGAATGGGTCGATGGAGTCGGTGCGCGAGCTGACCGGCGTCCCGTCCGCTGCCTGGAAATCGATCTTTACCGACGCAGCCGAGCCGCCGGTTTCCTGAACGTAAAGGTTCGTGTGCGTGGTGCTGTCTTTGCGCACACCGCTGAGCACAAGCGAGCTTCCGGCGTCGATGGAACGATCGGAACGGAACACAGGAATGGTGTTGCCGAACGTGCCAGCCGGGTTGTTGGTGGTCAGCACGGTTGCAGCGACGGCGAGCTTGTCGGCATCTTTCGAGCGGATCTGCAGCGTGCCGCGTTCGTCACTGCCGGAGAACACAGTCTTCACGACGTCGGCGACGGTGACGCTGACCTGGCCAGCCACCGCAGGAAGGGACGTCGTGCGCGAGGAAGAGGCCGAAGCGGTCGTGGACGTGTAGTACAGCTTCACGTCATCGATGGACTTGCTGCCCTGCGGGTTCAACAAAGAGACATCGGAGATGAAGAGCGCTCCGCGCGTGCCGATGGTGTGACCCACTCCGGAGACGAACAGCGCCACTTCGCCGGTGGCGATGTTGGGAATTCCGGCAGTGGTCACGGCAGGTTGCACGGTGTCGACCACTTTCACCAGGGTGATGGAGGTGGACGGCGCCGGGCCGTCGAGGGTGCGCTTGGCGCCGGAGGAAGCGCCGCTCAGGAACGATAGGGTCAGATTCCCCTCAGTGGATCCAACCGGCGCCGCCCCATCAGGCCTCTTCGAGCGATCGATGCTGAATGTCAGGGTGACCGTCTGGCCGGGATCGATGGTCACGGTACCGGGTTGCGGAAGGAGCCATGCGACATCGGAATTGAGCACGCCGATGAGCCGCGCCGTCCCGTTGTTCTTGAACGTGATCGACCCTGTCGGCGAGCTGCCCGGCGACGCGGCCACGTCGACGCGGTTGGTGCCTGGATCGGCAGTCACCCTTCCCGTCGGAGCAGGCGCCGATACCAGTTTGACCGGAATCTGCAGGCCGGAAGGAACGCCGCTTCCCGATGGGTTGGAAGTGCCTTCGTACGTGCCCTGCGGTTGCGCCGTCGCCACGACAGTGACGATCTGCGTCGCGCCGGGCGCGAGGGTGAAGCTGGCCGGCGACTGCGTGAAGAAGTTGTTGCTCTGCCCCAGAGTGAGTGAGGCCGGCGCGCTCCCGGAGTTGGTCAGCGCATAACTCGTCGATGCACTGCCGCCGCCCACCGCCTGCAGCATCGTCGCGGGAATGGTCGTGACGTTGACGATGGGGCCGCTGAGGACTTCCACCCTAACGGATGCCGTCGCGGTCTGCGTCCCCTGGATCGCTGTCAAGGTGTAGGTCGTCGTCGTTGCCGGAGCGACGGTGACGGAACCGGAAGCCGGCTTGCTGCCGATGCCGTTGTCGAGGGTCACCGAGGACGCAGCGTTCGTCGACCAGGCGAGCGTCACCGGCTGGCCGGCGCGGATGCTCGGAGGCGTTGCGGTGAACGAGAGGATTTGCGGCGGAGCGGGCGTGGAACCGCTGCGGGTGATTGCGAATGTAAACGAGTCGCCAGGCGTATCGCCGGAAATGACGAACGTGATGGTGTTGCCACTGATGGATGCGCTGAATGGCGCCAAGCTGTCATCGTGTTCGTTGCTTCTATCCAGGAAGAACACGCCGGTGATCGTGTTTCCGCTGATCTGGCCCGACATCGTCACGGCCTCCGGAGGCGAATCGGTCACGATGCACTGTCCGTTGATGAAGCGATCGTTTTTCTGGCCGGTGACCGTGAGTAAGCCGTAGATCGCGGGACCGATCTGCGTGACGGGGCCGGAGATGCTGCCGGAGATTGAAATGGGCGGCAACTTGCCTGGAGTTCCCTCGCAGGGCTCAAAAACGTCACTGTACGAGCCGGAGTAAGCGCCGGAAAGCTGCATGTCGGGAACCTGCGAGGAACCGCGGGTAAGCGTGGAGCTCAGCTTGCCGCCGCCCCCATTGATACTCATCGAGTTGCCGCTGATCGTGGCGGTGAAGGACTGGACTTCCGCGCCACCGTCTCCGGGAACGGTCACCCCACCGGACAACGTGTTGCCTGAAACCTGACCGCTGATCGGGAGCACCAGGGGAAACGTACCGACGACCTGACACTGATCGCCGTGGTCGGGCACGGCGTAAAGGATGATCGCGCCGCTGACAACCCCCTGCTGCTGGACGACCACCAGTGTGGCGGGCGAGATCCACGGAGCGGGGCGCACAATCGGTGGATTGCCGGACTCGCACGAATCGTTCACGTTGAACGTGCCGCCCCACGATCCGGTGACATCAGTCGACGGCGCGGCCGCTTTCGCCAGCGTTCCGTTGAACGGCTGCGTCGGATCATCGCTTGGGATTGTCAGGGTGAGCGACGATCCGGTTACTACGGCCACCAGAGGAAAGTTGCCGGTGTCTTGCGTGGCGGTCGCCGTGAGCTTGGTCCCGGAAGCCGTCCCGCTCAGGGCCACTGACAAGAAGTTATTTTTCGGCGATCCAGGCTTGCAGGGATCAGCAAATGCCAGGTTGAGGTTACCGCTCACGTTGTTGCCAGACTGCTGGAGAGTCAAGAAAACGTCCACCGTCTGGCTGACCAAACCAGTACACGTATCTCGCCCCATGACTCGTCCGGTGATGGAGCCGGTCCATCTGCCGCTGAAATCTGCCGTCTGCCCGTGAACAGCGGTGGTGACGCAGACAATGATCGCGAACGTGACAACACGCTGAAGCCGCATCGGTGAACCTCGCTTTGATGGTTCGTGGAGCGTTCGATTGTCAGGGTTGCGGGAACCGGGGATGGCTCAGAGTAGTTCCTCGAGGTCACCATCGCAAGCTGAGCCTTGCAGCGGGAATCGGGCCCGCCTCGGATGCGCACGCGATGGCCGGCTCTGTGCGGGGTGGAGGGTGAAGCCAGCACTGCGGCGGCGGAACGCGTAGGCATCCCTGCACGCTGGTGCGTCGCTTCCGGCCGGCTTTGTTTTGGCGAGATCCCGCCGGCAAGATGCCGGCGGACCGGCCGGCAGGGATGCCGGCGTTACGAAAGGCGGGTTCGATGTTTTCGAAGTCGCGAAAACTACTGCGCCAGTTGGATCTTCGCCTTCTTCTCCAGCTTCAGGGCCCGCCGGATTTCGCGCCGGACCGCGGCCGGCCGGTTGTCAGGCATGTAGGGCATGGAGCGGGCGATCGCCGTCTGGGTGAGCTCGAACGGATTCGGGAAGGTCGCCACATCCTTGAGCCGTGAGCCGGGCAGCGGAGCCAGAAAAGGTAGATAGGAAACGCGAAGGCGGGTACCGAAATGGAAGACGTCGATCGCGCCGAGGTTCCACTCCACCCGCGAAGCTTCCTGTTCCCGGACAAAGTCGCGGGCGAAGATGAACAACGTCTCCTTCGAGTAGTCGGGTCGTCCGGTGCTCCCGGCCCTGGCGGCCGAGGCGAGCAGGGACATGATGGCAACGAGCAGAGCGGTCCGTTTCATACGGTCATCTGACGACGCGGCGGCGTCGCAGGTTCCACCCGAAAGTCTCGCACACTTCGCGCCATCCCCCGGGCCGGCACGGCCGGCGGCGATGGTTGCCCAAGGCTCCGCGAAGATCGCGCTCCAAGACGTTCCGCCGTGCCGGCCTCGGTGGGAGGCGGAATCGGCTGCGGCTCCGCGTGTCTCCGCCGCGCATCCGTTCAAGCCTGGCCGAGAAAGTGGCTGAACGCGAAACTTGTGGCGGACGCTGTGCGAACCCACGCCGCCGGCCGTGCCGGCCGCCGCCGGCCGTGTCGGCAGAATGCGGGTTCCTCCGGCCACGTTGCATATGATTGCCTGGACGCACCGGCAACGACTCTTCCGGCAACCCCACGCCTTTGAGGAATGGATGAAACCTGAACCGATCATTCGATTGACGCCCGGCAAACGGGTGCTGTTCCTGACCAAAGATCCCGAGATGATCCGCCGCCAGCTGCGCGGGGAGCTCGATCTCCAGATGTCCGACCTGGCCATCGACGATCTGCTCGACGACATCAACACAGACGCCATGACGCCGGCCTGGGTCTGCTTCAGTCACAAACCGGAAGACATTGCCCGGGATGCGTACGCTGGCCTGATCGTCAATGGCCAGCGGCTGTTCGAGCGCGATGCCCTTCGTGACGGAAACTTCGAAGTGATCGTCAGCGGCTATCGCAAGGGGGTGGGCAGCTCGCGGGAGACGGCGACTCAATGCGAGGTCTGGAGCGGGATCCGCATCGCGGTCGCCGCTTCGTTCGCACCCATTCACGCCGGCAACAACATCAACCAGGGGCTGCTGATGGCCGACCACGACATGCTCCGCCGGCTGCAGGGTGGGCAGGGCATCCCTATCGAAGAGTTCACGCAGGGCCGCGACACCATCACCAGGCTGATCATCCAGGAAGGCGGTCTCTTTCCTTTCGCCAAGGGCGTGAAGGACAAGTCCATCCAGCTCCCGGTCCCGCAGAACGAGCCGCGGCCGATGACCATGGGGGAGAAGATTCTGGCCAGCCACATGCTCGGAGCGGGCGACGGACCGAACTACGTCAAGCCGGGCGATGCCGTGGTCGTGGAAGTCGACGGCGGCTACACCCACGAGTTCACCACGGCCCAGGTTCACTACTTCCTGGAAGAGGAGTACGGGAAGAACTACACCATCCGGAACCCGCAGAAGTTCGCGGTCTTCGAGGATCACCTGATCTACGCCGACGACGTGGCGCGGATGCGGCCGTTCATGGCCAAGATCAACACGCTGCGCGAGTTGCAGCGCGAGTTTCAGCAGCATACCGAATGCCGCGATTTCTCGGCTCAGGACAACGTCTCGCCCGGCATCTGTCACGAGGTGGCCCGCGAGTACATCATCGATCCGGGCGACTTCATCCAGGCCACCGACAGCCACACCTGCATGGGTGGGGTGAACAACGCGCTGGCCTGGGGCGTGGGGGCGACCGAGTACGCCAACCTGGTGCACTCGGGGTTCACGCAGGTGGAAGTCTCCGAGTCGATCCGCTTCGAGCTGGTGGGACAACTGGCGGCCAACGTCACCGCCAAGGATGTGATGCTGTACATCCTGCTGCACTACGCCAAGCCGCAGAGCACCCTCGATCGCATCATGGAGTTCACCGGGCCGGGCGTGCGCTCACTCTCGCTCGACGAGCGCGCCACGCTGGCGAACATGGCCACCGAATGCGCGGCGCGCACGGCCATCGTGGAAGCGGACGAGAAGACCTTCGCCTGGATTGCCGGCATGCGTCCGGATGTCGATGTCGCCGCGCTTCGCGGGCGCGCGGTCCGTCCCGATGAAGGGGCCGAGTACGCAGGCGGAACGCACACCATCGACCTCGCATCCATCCGGCCCATGGTTGCCCATCCCGGCGATCCCGACAACGGCATCCCTTCCGACCCCACCAACGGCGCGGCCGTCGACGAGATCGGGGAAGTGAAGATCGACATCGCCTACGCCGGCTCCTGCACGGCCGGAAAAATCGACGACCTGATTTTCTATCACCAGGTGGCCAAGGAAGCGGTGGATTCCGGTCGCAAGGTTGCCGAGGGCGTGAAGTTCTTCATCCAGTTCGGATCGCAGGCTGTCGAAAAATTCGCTCGCGAGAACGGGCTGGTCGACACCTTCGAGCGGGCGGGCGCCGTGGTGCTCAACCCCGGATGCGGCGCATGCATCGGCTGCGGCCCGGGCGTCTCCGACACCGGCGATGAGGTCACCGTCAGCGCCATCAATCGCAACTACAAGGGTCGCTCCGGCCCCGGTCAGCTCTGGCTGGCCTCTCCGCTGACAGTGGCTGCCTCGGCGTTTACGGGCCGCGTCACTGCATACACTCCCGGCATGTTCGCGAAGGAACCGCTGCTCGTTCCGGCCTGATCGTCCTGGCGCAGGCGAGATTGCAGTCCGGGACTGACACCGTCCGGGAAGAGGGGAGGATGCGCACATGATCGAATACCGCCACGGCGGCAACGACGACCTCGATCTCGATGTAGTGATCGAGCTTTACACCGCGTCGACGCTGGGACTGCGGCGTCCCGTTGATGACCGAGAGCGCATGAGCCAGATGATGCGGCTCGGAAATCTCCTGATCACGGCGTGGGAGGACGAACTGCTGGTCGGCATCTCGAGGTCAGTCACTGACTTCGCCTGGATGACCTACCTGGCCGATCTGGCGGTCCGCCAGTCCCATCAGCGTCGCGGCATCGGCAAGGAACTGATCCGCCGCACGCAACAGGCCGCTCCCCAGGCCATCCTCCTGCTTCTGGCCGCTCCCGCTGCGGTCGACTACTACGCGCACATCGGCTTTGAGCACATGCCGCAGGCCTGGGTTCTCCGCCCCGGTTTCTCGGTCACCTCCGATGAGGAGATCTCTGCTTGAGCGACTTCCAGTCCACTCCGCGAACCACCGTCAGCGACCGATCGGTTCATCGGCTCAAGGGGACGGACCAGTCACTGGCGACTGACGACGGATGAAGATCGGCCTTTACTGAAGCTGCGACCAGGGAGGGACGACGCCGTTCATGCGCGCGTAGGCGATGGACTGGCCGAGGTGCTCGTGGAGGTGATTGAGCGCCATCATCAGAGCCCCTCGTTTGGTTGTGGCGTTGCCGAACATCCGGATGGGCTGATCCAACTCCCGGTCCGTGGTGGTCAGTGCGGCGCGCCGGAGGTGATCGAAGGACTTGCGAAGTTCCTCCAGGACCCGCGGCTTCGCGGTAATCTGTTCCAGCGTGCTCTCCTCTTCCCGTGCGGAGCTTTTCGCGCCAACAAACGTAGCAAGAAGGTAGTTGCCGCCCACGATGTGCATGTAGACCTCGCTCACCGATCGAACACCGGGCGCGGGACGCCAGCTGAAGCGGTCGGCAGGAACTGCGGCCGCCAGAGCCATGATTCTCTTCTCCACATCGGTCAGATCGACGAGGAACTCCGCCCGGAATCCGCTGCGAGGCGGGGGAGGGGACGCCGGGGCAAGGATGCGCCCCTGCGCCGAAGCCGAGCTGAGAATCAATAGGATGACTGCGGCGACACGGCGCATGGAAACCCTCCGGAAACGAGTCGGGAAGGGTACCTTGCGGTGCGCGGCCACGGCAATGACGGATGTGGGCGCGACGAAACGCGAGGTCGGATCAGGCTCCGATCTGAGCGATGATCGAGCGGGCCTGATTGCTCAGGGTTGCCGCATCGGTCGGAGAGAGACGGCCCGACTGCGCGAACGCATTGACCGTATTGATGAAGGCCCCGAGATCGTTCGCCGCTGCTTCGTCATTGCCGCGAATGATGGCCGAGCGCGCCTGGATGAGTTTGACCACCAGCGCGATTCGCTCTCCCTGGGTCAGGCCGGAGGCGAACGCAATCGCGCCGGTCTGGTAGAAGAGCGACTCGATCTGCGATTGAATCACAGCCTCGTTGGGCGAGGGCGTGGGAGGCGTGGCGAACGCGGGGACCGAGGGCATGAGCAGGACGAGGGCGAGCAGAATGCTGCTCACGCGCATTGCGTTCGATTTCATTCAGAGGCTCCTAGACCTAGTTTTGCTGAAGCGGGACAGCGAAAAACGCCAGACGTGAATGGGCACGCGCTGGTGTCGGTGGCATCCTAACGTGCCGGCCATGCCTTCTGCAAGAGCCGGGCACGGCGTGACGCTCGCGGCTGGCGGGCTCAACTTGTGGGAAGTTGAGTGCCATGGGGATGGGCGACAAGGATGGTGCGAAAGGGGGGAATCGAACCCCCACCTGAGTAATCAGACAGGCTTCTGAGACCTGCGCGTCTACCAATTCCGCCACTTTCGCAGTGAAGGGATCGCGATTCTCGGCAACGGGTGGAGGAATGTCAACCGACGTTTCGAAATTCCTCGCGCCATGCTTCCCCGCGACCTGCAAAGCGACTATTCTGAGACGTCGAGCGCGGACCCCGAATCACCCATGGCCCTTCCCTCCGAATCACCTTCTGCTGTCGCGGCGCATGCTCCATCGGCGCCGCGGCCCGTTCCGCCTGACTCGGTCGGCGAGGTGTGGAACCTTCCCAATTCTCTGACTCTCCTGCGCATTTTCCTGGTGCCCTTCCTGGTCGTGGTGCTGCTGACCAAGTATTCGAACTTTCTCGGCCTGGGGATTTTTCTCTTTGCGGCGGTGACCGATTTCTTCGATGGCTACTTCGCCCGCCGCATGAAGAAGATCACGCGACTGGGCGCGCTGCTGGACCCCATTGCCGACAAGCTCCTGATGTCGGCCGCCTTCATCTCGCTGGTGGAGCTCGGGGTGGCCAGAGCCTGGATGGTGGTCATCATCATCGGCCGGGAGTTTGCCGTCTCCGGCTTGCGCTCCATCGCCGCGCAACAGGGAGTGACCATCTCGGCCTCGCCGCTGGGCAAGAGCAAGATGGTCTCGCAGGTCGTGGCCATCTCCCTGATGATCGTGTCGTACGAGCTGGGCGAGTTCAAATTCACGGCGGAGCTGGCGCTGTGGGTGGTCATGCTCTTCGCGCTCGTTTCCGGCGTGGACTACTTCCTGAAGTTCTCGCGCGCCGTGCTCCGCGAGCCGCGCTGACACTTCTCGCCGTCCTCGGGAGGGGGAGTTCAGCTTATTCGCTTGCGGAGTCCAGCGCTTCGAGGTTGGCCAACATGGTCTCCAAGCGGTTCCGGATCTCGTCGCGCTCGCTCTTGAAGCGGCTGCAGTCCTCTTCCAGCGCAGAGACCCGTTCCGCCGTGTCGCCGTGACCCTTGAGACGGCTCTCGACGTCGGTCAGGCGCGCCTTCAATGTGTCCCGCTCTTTGCGGAGCTCCTGGATGGTGCCGATCGCTTTCTCCACGCGATCGCTCAGTCTCGCCAGGATCTCGCCTTCGTCGGTGGCCAGCGGCATCTGCTCAGTCTCACGATTCTTTTTCACAGAGTCTCCAGTGATGTTTTTGATGGGTGCTGCCGCGAAAAAGTGCCCAGGGACGAATCGCTCACAACATCCTGACCGGGAGGGTGTCTGCAAGCCGCGAGGCAAGCTGCTGCTGCGTGGCCGCCACTTCCTCCTGGGTCAGGGAGCGGTCGAATGCCTGATACCACATTCCCAGCGTCGTTTTGATCATTGCGTCGTCCCCCTCCACTGAGAAACGATCGCGCAAGCCCACCTCCTGCAGATGAGGCAACTCGAAGCTGCGGATGGCGCTGACGATCTTCTGGTACTCCAGGTCACGAGCGTGCGTGAACGCCAGAATCATCGGAACGCCGGGGAAGCGCGCAACAGGACTGACAGTCCACGGCGCGGTCGCTCCGGTCACTGCTTCCAGATCGAGCTCCGCGGCGATCACGTCCCCTTTGATTCCGAACTGGGTCAGGATCTCACTCGCCAGAACTCCCGCCCAGCCGACCAGTCGCGAGCCCTGCAGGACCCTGGCTCGTTTTCCTTTGCGAACCCAGCCATCCTCGGAACTGGCGAATGTCATCGGCACATGCAGCCGCGCGGCGATCTGCTCGATCATCCCTTTGACGTCGAAGAAATCGGCCGGGCGCTTTGGTTCCGCCCAGTCCGCGCTCATCGAGCCAAAGAGCAGGAGGGCCGCTCGATGCTGCTCGCGCACGCCTGTTCCGTCGCCCTGTCCATGGCGGTGGTAGGTCCGCCCGATCTCGAAGAGTGCGCCATCGCGAGTTCCGTATGAGCGATTGAAGGCCACATTCTCCAGGAGGCCGGGCAGCAGAGAGACCCGCATGGAGGCGATGTTCTCCGAGAGTGCGTTGGTGATCGCCACCGGCTGCTCGTTCGAGAACAGCGCGTTCCACTCGGCACGGATGAAGGAGTAATTCACCGCCTCCGACAACCCGCAGCCCACCAGAATGTCGCGCACCGCTTCCTCGGTCACGTCCACCGGCTCCCGGCGCACATCGCCCCCTGTCATGCGGGGCAGCGACGCCGGCACGCGATCCAGGCCGAAGAAGCGAAGGACTTCTTCGACCAGATCCACCTCCTCGTGAATGTCCCCGCGGTACGTCGGAACGTTGACGTCGATTCCGTCGGCTGTCGCGGTGGCTCCGAATCCGAGACGCCGGAAGAGGTCGAGTGCGTACCCTGCTCCGACCGAGTCCGCTGAGGCTTCGTGCAGTCGCGACGTGCGCAGCCGGATCGTCAGCGGCCGGGTTTCGTTGACCATCACGTCGATGGGTGTCTCGGCGGTGCCGCTCGCCACCTCCACCATCATCCGCGCCGCCTCGGCGCTCACGGCCAGCGTGTCGTTCGGATCGAGTCGACGTTCGAAACGGTAAGAGGCGTCGGTTTTCAACCCCAGCCGGCGAGCCGTTCTGCGAATGGAGGAGGGATCGAACCAGGCGCACTCGATGAGGACATTCCGCGTCGCGGCCGTGATCTCCGACTCCATCCCGCCGATGATGCCTCCCAGCGCAACGGGGCGTCGGGCGTCGGCGATGACCACCGTGGAAGGGTCGATTCGGCGGATCTCGCCGTCGAGGCTCTTCATCGACTCGCCCGCCTTTCCGGCGCGGACGATGATGCGCGAGCCTTCCAGCTTGTCGAGATCGAATGCATGCAGCGGATGTCCAAGGGCCAGCATCACGTAGTTCGTCACGTCGACGATGTTGTTGATGGGCCGGAGACCCACCGACTGCAGTCTCCGCTGCACCGCGGGGGACGACGGTTGGACCTGGATGCCGCGGATGATGGTGGCCGTGTAGCGGCTGCAGAGCTCCGGCGCCTCGATGCGGATCAGGTCCGCGTTCGCGCCGGGTGCGCTCAACGGGGCGGCCTGGGCAGGAACGCGCGTCTCCCGCCCCAGCGCGGCAGCAAGCTCGCGAGCCATTCCAAGGTGCGACATGGCGTCGACCCGATTGGTGGTGATCTCCAGGTCGAATACGGTGTCCGCTCCATGCGCTTCGATGGAATCGACGGCATGCCCGATGTCGGTGAAGCGGCGGCTCAGATCGTCATCGGAGAGATCGGTGAGATCGACAAAATCGCTGAGCCATTCGCGGGAGAACTTCATCGGGCGCGGGATTGTAGCTGAAGACGTGCTGCGGAGCTGGAGTGGTGCGGGGAATTGGAGCAGCCATCTTGTTTCGCCGCGCCCACCGAGGCATCTGGATGTGGCAGACTTCGTCCGTCAGTCGCGGCAAGGAGAACCAGTGAAACCAGCAATGCAGCGCTCAGCTCTGTCCCTGGTGACTTTGAATGTTTTGATGGTCGTGGCCTTCATGGCCGGTTGCACGACCGGAGACTCCGCCCCGCAGGCGCGCGATAATCCTCCTTCCGTGTCCATCCAGCGAAACATCGAGGGGAAGATCGACGCTGCTCTGGCCATGGTGGTGAACGACCCGGCAGCGATGGAACGGCTGAGAAAAAATCCCAGCGCAGGTCGGTCGGCGATTCCCTTCGTGATCGAGGAAACGCCAGACGGCCGCCTGCTGGTGCCAGTCTTTGTGGAGTCGAGGGATGTGTCCGCGACCGCCGCAGCGATTCGCGCAGCGGGCGGTTCGGTGGAGACGACCGTGGCCAGCCGGCTGGTGGCGCGGGTGCCCCTCAATGGCATCGCGACGCTGGCCGGGCGCGACGAGGTCACCCGCATCGAGTCGACGTCCCGGTCCGAACTCAAGCGCCGCTGAGGCGCCGAGCATCACGTCTCGCGCGTCGGTAGGTCACTTTTTCGGATTGATGCGGCTTGCCCGCTGCCGGGTGGAAGCGCTACGCTGTGGTGTCCAATAACAATCGAGTTCAGTCGGCGGGATCACCGCACGATCCATTCCCAACCCCAGGAGAGACCATGCACGCCCGGTCACGGATTGCTCAGCTTGTCGTTTTGCTCGTGGTTGTTCCTTTGTCTGCGGCTCATGCCGGTCGCACGTTTGTGGTCGGTCCGCGTCAGGGCCTTTCGCAGCCTTCTGCCCCGCTGGTCGCTCCGTCGATCTCCAAAATCGACATCGCCTTGCGTGGCGCTCTCGCGGATCCGATGCGTCGTGACGATCGCCACCGGATAGCGAAGCGCGGCCAGTCGGGACGCGGTTTTGTCGTCGTCGAGCAATCGGCGAACGGCTCGACCGTTTTCCCGGTATTCGTCGAGAGCCGCAACGTGGCTCAGACCTTGATCGCGATCCGTGCCCTCGGTGGGAGCGTCTCCACAACGACCCGCAGTGTTCTGGTTGCGCGACTGGCACCGGAAACCGTCGAGTCCATCGCCGGGCGCAACGAAGTGGTCCGCATCGAAGGCAGCTACCGCGACAGCCTGAAGATGGATCTCTCGCGCGCCGACATTCGTGCCGATCAGGTGTACGCCGGCATCAGTCTTCCCAATGCGTTCAAAGGTGCGGGCGTGGTGGTTGGCGTCGTGGACAGCGGCATCGACTGGACCCACTCCGATTTCAAGAACGCGTCGGGACAGACGCGGATCCTCAGCATCTGGGACCAGACCACGTCCGGGAAACCGCCGTCGGGCTATTCGGTCGGCTACGAGTGCACCGCTGCGAACATCAACGCCTCGCAATGCCCGGAACGGGACACCAACACGCATGGAACGCATGTGGCCGGCATCGCAGCTGGAAACGGGCGGTCGCGCTCCGGTGCGCCGCTGCGCGGGATTGCGCCGGAGGCCGACCTCATCATCGTGAAAACCGATCTCAGCGAGGCCAACATCATTGCGGGAGTCGATTACATCTTCAAGCGGGCCCAGGCTCTCGGAAAGCCTGCAGTGGTCAACCTCAGTCTCGCCGGTCACGTCGGACCGCATGATGGCACTTCGTCTTACGAGAGAACCCTGAGCGATCTCACGGGTGCGGGAAAACTCGTCGCCGCGGCGAATAGCAATGAGGGGAACAGCCGTATTCATATGGGCTACAACGCCCAGGGCACCAGTTACTCGACCGGAATCTCTACACTGGTGAACGCCGAAAAAGAACTGACCCTCATCGACCTCTGGTACAACTCGGGAGTCGTCAGCGTTGGACTCCGGGCGAACTTGGTCGTGAACGGTCAGCTGCAAAAACTCGATGAACTGCCGGCGATCTCGACAGGGCAAACGGCTCGCCGAGCTCTAACTGATGGCGGAACCATCATCGGTTACGCCAGCATCGAGACGGAGGCCCGGCCCGAAGGAGGCCGGCACGTCTTCGTCGCGATCGACAACAATGAAACTCCTTCGATCGATCTGTCCAAGATTGTCTGGGAGCTCTACACCTTCGGCTCGGGGAGAATCGATGGGTGGACCACCAAAGGTGTCTTTGATGCCTTGAATCAGCCGTCGGATGGCTTCATCGGCGGAGATACCTCGATGACCGTGGGAATGCCGGCGACCGCGAACAATGTGATCGCGGTCGGGGCGTACGTGACTCGTCCCTCATGGGTGGACGTTGACGGTCAGACCCGGGCCTACGATCCGCCAGTGTCCATCGGCGCCATCTCGTCGTTCAGCAGTCTCGGCCCCACGCGCGACGGGCGCCGCCGCCCATCCATCTCGGCGCCGGGTCAGGCCATCGTGTCGACACTCTCGAGCACGCCCGAGGAGAATGCGCGCGAGTATTTCGCGCAGGGTGGCTCCTATCGGATCGAGCAGGGCACCAGCCAGGCCTCGCCGCATGTCACCGGGCTCCTCGCGCTGATGTTGCAGGCGCGCAGCTCTCTGGGAGTCAGCGAGGCGTTGAGCATTCTGCAGGGGACGGCCCGAAAAGACGGCAATACGGGCGGCTCCGCGAATAACACGTTCGGGGACGGCAAGATCGACGCGCTCGCTGCGGTGCAGGCCATCGCTGGAACGGGAACCGTCACGCCCCCTCCCGGAAATGGGGCGGCCCTCCGGCTGCTGAACGGGCGGTTCGAGATCACGCTCGCGGCGAAGGACACCGGCCGCTCGAACAAGAGCGGGAACGGCGTCCCCATCGCGGAGCCGGGCAACAACTTGTTCGGCTACTTCAGCATCCCCGATCTCACCGGCGATGCGGGGAATCCCGAGGTGTTCATCAAGGTGCTGGACGTGGGCGGCGGGAAGTACTGGGTCTTCTACAGCGGCCTGACCGATCTGGAGTACACGCTGACGGTGAGAGACACGGCCACTGGCAAGTCGAAGGCCTACAAGAAAGCGATCGGCTCGTTCTGCGGAGACGCCGACACCAGTTTCTCGACATTTCCAGGCGGCACCATCACGGTTCTCTCGGTGGTCGAGAAACCACTCCTGCAGTTTTCGTCGAATGCGATGCCCCTGGCCAGCATCCACGCATCGCTCAGCGATCGACTGGGTGTGGCGGCCAAAGCGCAACCCGCTGGTCTGAACACGGTCTCTGAAGCCCGTGTGATTCATCCCACCGCCAACTGCTCGAGCGCGCTGAATCTGTTCGCCTCGCGCTTCTCCTTGACGATGGCGGCGCAGGATCCTCGCAGCGGGGGGCTCGGCTGCGGTCTGGCCCTGCCCAAGACCGACATCTTCGGTTACTACAGCATTCCCGATCTGACCTCCAACCCGTCCAATCCGGAGGTCTTCACCAAGATGCTGGACGCCCGCCAGTTCGACAACGGCAATTTCTGGATCTTCGTCGGAAGACTGACGGACTTTTCCGTCGCCCTGCGGGTCGATGACCGGCAGACGCAGAAGTCGTTCCTCACCGATCCGCCGATGCCCGGCGGAAACCTCTGCGGCGCGGTCTACGTTTTCAAACCGTAACGCGCGGAGTGAGCAAAGGAAAGGCCTGGCGCTCCAAGCGTCAGGCCTTTTGCTTTTACGGCGATGGTGAACCGAGGTGTCTACTGGAAGCGGACCCGCTCCAGCATCCGCTCCGCGGCCTCGTGCGGGTTGTCGCGCTTGTTGAGCACCTCATCGAGGAGCGCCTGGTACTCGTCGTTCGAGACCGCTCCGCCGATCAGCCTTCCGAAGAAGCGCTCCTTGATCATCGTTTCGATGCGGATGCGGACCCGCTCGCGATTCCGGCGGGTCAGCTCCCCGGAGGTCTGCAGATAGGTGAGGTGGGTTCCCATCGCGGCGTCGAGCTCCTCGACGCCCTGGCCTTTGGAAGCGACGGTTTTGACGATGGGCGGGATCCAGTCGCCGTGCTCTTCGACCAGGGACATCATCATGGTGATCTCGGTGACCGTCTTCTCCGCGCCTGGCCGGTCGGCTTTATTGACCACGAAGACGTCGCCGATCTCCATGATTCCCGCCTTGATGGCCTGGATGTCGTCGCCCATGCCGGGAACGAGCACCACCACGTTGGTCTGCACGGTGCGGATCACTTCAATCTCGTCCTGGCCAACCCCGACGGTCTCCACGATCACCAGGTCGAAGCCGGACGCGTCGAGCAGGTCGACCACGTCGTTGGTGGCCCGGGCCAGGCCGCCCATGAAACCGCGCGTGGCCATCGATCGGATGAACACTCCGCGATCGGTGTAGAGGTCGGCCATGCGGATGCGATCACCCAGGATGGCCCCGCCGGTGAACGGCGAGGTGGGATCGACGGCGATGATGCCGACGCGTTTTCCCAGCTTCCGGTAGTGACGTGTGAGCGAGGCCACCAGCGTGGATTTGCCCGCGCCGGGTGAACCGGTGATCCCGATGATGCGCGCCTTGCCCGTGGAGGGATAAAGCCGCGCCAGCATGCGTTCCACTTCGGGATCCTCGCGCTCCACCAGCGACACTGCGCGGGCCAGTGCCCGATAGCGTCCGGCCAGAACGCTGCTGGTCAGTTCGTCGAGCTCGTTGCTCATCGTGGGGCCGCCCCTGGTGCAGACCGCGTCCTGACAGGCATTGCCGGCATCGGTCAGGAATTGGCCAGGAGGCTGCGCGCGATCACCATCCGCTGGATTTCGCTGGTGCCCTCACCGATGGTGCAGAGTTTCACGTCGCGGTAATACTTCTCCGCTGGGAAGTCCTTGATGAACCCGTAACCCCCGAAGATCTGCACGCCTTTCTCCGTGGCCCGCACCGCGACCTCCGAGGCGTACAGCTTGGCCATGGCGGAAAACTGCGTGATTCGCTCGCCGGCGTCTTTGTGGACCGCAGCGCGGTAGCAGAGCAGCCTGGCCGCATCCGTTTCGGTGGCCATGTCGGCGAGCATGAACTGGATGGCCTGAAACTCTGAGATCGGTTGCCCGAAGGCGGTGCGCTGTTTGGCGTAGTCGCGCGCCGCTTCATACGCGCCGCGGGCGATTCCCACGGCCAGTGCGCCGATGGAGATGCGGCCGCCGTCCAGAATCTTCATGGCGTCGATGAATCCGTAGCCAATCTTCCCGAGCATGTTGGATTCCGGGACGCGGCAGTCCTCCATCACCAGTTCGGCCGTGTCGGAGACGCGCATCCCCAGCTTGTTCTCCTTCTTGCCCGGACGGATGCCTTTGCGATCCATCTCCACGGCGAAGGCGGTGATGCCGTGCTTCTGATCGGTGCGGTCGGTCACCACCAGCACCACCGAGATGTCGGCGTAGGTGGCGTTGGTGATGAAGTTCTTGGTGCCGTTGAGCACCCATTCGTTGCCGTCCTTCACGGCCGTGGTGATCATCCCCGAGGCGTCGCTGCCCGAACCTGGCTCGGTCAGTCCCCAGGCAGCGATCCACTCGCCGCTGGTCAGCTTGGGGAGCCACTTTTTCTTCTGCTCTTCGTTGCCGGCAAGGTAGATGTGGCCGGTGCCGAGGGAGTTGTGCGCAGCGACGCTGAGGGCGAAGCCGCTGTCGACTACCCCAAGCTCTTCGATGATGTTGGCGTAGTCGACGTAGGACAGCCCGGCGCCGCCGTACTCTTCGGGGATGGTCACCCCGAGCAGGCCGAGCTCGCCCGCTTTCTTGAATTTGTCGACCGGGAAGTGTTGCGCCTCGTCCCACTTCATGAGGTCGGGCTTGATCTCGCTCTCGGCGAACTCGCGCACCATCTTTTTGATCTGCTGCTGTTCGTCGCTCAGGCGGAAATCCATGGACCGCTCCTCGGATCGGGATGACAACTGGGAAGGTTGAGGCAGGCCGCCCGTACCGTCGGTGACGGGTCGGGGCGGGATTCTAGCGCGAGAGCGCCGGCCCTCGCCAGAAAACGCTGCGTGACGAAGAGCGCCCGGCTGGAAGCCGACGCCACGGCCGGCAGGGATGCCGGCGTTACGTTCGCTCCGCTGACGATCGGCGACAGGCTGTTCCGCTCACAGGAGCATTCGATACACGTCGTTCTTGCGCAGGCCGAACTCTTCGGCGACCGCCTTGACGGCATCGTTGCGCCTCATGCCGGTGGAACGCAGTCTCTCGAATTCGGCGGCCACCAGGGCCGGGTCGATTTCGGAGGAGGAAGCGACCGGCGCCCCAAGCACGACCGTGATCTCCCCTCGGATCTGGTCGCGCGCACGGAGCGAGGCCAGGACTTCGCGGAGCGAGCCTCGAAGAGTCTCTTCATAGATCTTGGTCATCTCGCGGCTGACGCTGGCCTCGACGTCGCCAAGAACTGCGAGGGCATCTGCGAGGGAGTCGACCACGCGTTCGGGGGATTCGTAGAGAACGATGGTGTGCCCGAGGAGGGCGGCGGTCCGGTAGAAGTCGGTGCGTTCTCCTGTTCGATGGGGCGGAAATCCGAGGAAGGTGAAGGGGAGGGGTGGAATGCCGCTGGCGACGAGGCCCAGGACGCCTGCAAAAGGCCCGGGGATGGTCTCAACGATCAGCTGCCGCTCGCGGGCGATGCGCACCAGGGGGTAGCCGGGGTCGCTGACCAGCGGCATCCCTGCGTCGCTGACCAGCGCGATCGTAGCCCCGCCGGCGATCTGGTCGGCGAACGAGGATGCCCGTGCGTCTTCGGTGTGGTCATCGAAGCGGTGCATGGGCCGCTCGATCCCGAAGTGTGCGAGCAGCTTCCCGGTGTGGCGCGTGTCTTCGCAGAGGATGGCGTCCGCCGACTGCAACGCCTCGATGCCGCGCGGAGAAAAGTCCGAGAGATTGCCGATCGGCGTTCCGACGATGAGGAGCTTTCCTGCCACGAGCGCGAGTGTAGACCAGGGATTCGCCGCCGGTGTGGTGCGGCGTCCGCCCGTGTGGTGCGGCCGTCCTCGGCCGCCTCGTCAAACGCAGCTGGACCGGCGGGGACGACGCGATTCACCGTGACTGATGGCTCTGCCAGAGCAGGATCGCTGCGGCCGTGGCCACGTTGAGCGACTCCACTCGGTCGGTCATGGCAATCGATACCGGTCTGGCGACGCGGCGAATCTCGTCGGAAGGGCCGCTGCCCTCATTTCCGAAAATCAGGACCGCCCGGGCGGTGGGCGGCGGCGAGGCCGCTCCTCCACGGTCGGCCACGAACAGATCGAACTGCGCGGACTGCGCCGCAGCGACCAGCTCGTTCACCGTGGCGGTGGTCACCGGGACGCTCAGGATCGTTCCGGCAGATCCGCGAATGGTTTTCGGCCCGTAGGGATCCGCGGAGCCGGGAAGGAAGACCACGCCACCGGCATCGAAGGCGGCGGCCAGGCGGACGATGGCTCCAGCGTTTCCCGGATCCTGCACCGCGTCGAGCGCGACGACGATCGTTTCCGGCCGTTGAAAGATGGCTGCAAGAGTGGTCTCCGGCCTCTCGAACAATGCGAGCACACTCTGCGGGGTGCGCGTTGCCGCGATCGAGTCAAATAATTCGGCGGAGAAGCCAACCTGGTCGGGTCCTCCAGCGGAATCATCATCTCGATCGGCCGGTGCTCGATGCACGATGACGATGGGGGACCAGCCAGCTTTTCGGGCGTCGTCGATTGCCTTGGGGCCCTCGAGGAGAATCTCGGTGGAGTGATCGCGAGCGGCTTCGCGCAGGCGTTGAAACCATGGATTGTGCCGGCTGGCGATGGTTTTCATCAATTACAATGGCGCGCTTTCGGACGCCCGATGATACCGAAGACTCCCTCGACCTGGTCAGCCATCTGGACTTTCCCCAGCATTCTCCTCTCCGCGTTCGTCATCGCGTGGGGTGCAGAAGCCGCGCAGTTTCTCATCTCGCAGGGCCTCGCTCTGGCCATCCTGGCGTGGCTGCAGACCCTGCCGGAATTCGCGGTGGAGGCGGTCATCGCCTGGAACGCGGGCAAGGACCCTACCCAGAGCCATCTGGCCATTGCCAACTTCACGGGAAGCCTGCGCCTGCTGGTTGGCTTGGGCTGGCCGATGATTTACTTCGTGGCGGCATTCTCGCGCCGAGCACTGGTGAACATCGATCTGGAGCGCGAGCACTCCGTCGAGGTGTTCGGGCTGCTGCTTCCGATCCTCTACTTCCTGTTCATCTGGTGGAAGGCCTCGCTCACCCTGTGGGACGCCTTTCCGCTGATCGGCTTCTACGTTCTCTATCTGTGGGTGCTCTGGAAAATCCCGCCGCGCGAGGAAAGGGCTGAAGATCTCGCGGAGCTCGGCTACGTGCCTCGCAAAACGCTGGAGATGCGGCCGGCCATGCGGAACGCCACCATCTGGGCCCTCTTTCTGATCGGCGGAGCGATCCTCTATTTTTCTGCGCACCCGTTCCTGGAGTCGATGCTGGCCATCGCCTCCACCATGGGCGTCTCCACCTTCGTGTTCGTGCAGTGGGTCGCACCGTTCCTTTCTGAGTTTCCGGAGAAGCTGAGCGCGTTCTACTGGGCCCGGCGCGTGTCCACCGCCAACATCGCTCTCATGAACATGGTGTCGTCGAACATCAATCAGTGGAGCATTCTCTCGGCGATGATTCCGATCCTGTTCGTGATCAGCGCGGGGGAGATTCGCCCGTTGCCCTTCGATGCGCATCAGCAGGAAGAGATCCTTCTGACCATCCTGCAGAGTCTCCTGGGCTTCCTCCTGCTTCTGAACCTGCAGTTGAAGTTCCACGAGGCTCTGTTGCTGTTCGTGATGTGGCTGGTCCAGTTTCTGGTGCCCTCGTGGCGCGGCCCCATGATTTATGTCTATCTTGGCTGGTGCCTTCTCGAAGGTGTCCGCCTCCTGCTGCATCGAGCGCCGCCGGCCGCCTGGACAGGCCTGCGCGCTACGCTGGCAAGGCGGTTTGCGTGATGGAACGATCGACCAGAGCGGGGATCCGTTTCAGCCATCGCGTGGCCACCATGAAGGTCTCCCCGACGCTGGCGGTGATGAATCGCGCTCAGGAGCTCGCTGCCTCCGGGGTCGATGTCGTCGACCTCGGGCCGGGCGAGCCGGATTTCGCCACTCCCCGCGCCGTGGCGGAAGCAGGCAAGCGCGCCATCGACCAGGGCCTGACGAAGTACACCAGCAATGGCGGAACGGTGGCCCTGCGCGAGGCCATCGCCGAGCGGTACAACCTCCGTTACGGAACCTCGCTCACCGCGCGGAACGTCATCGCCGGAACGGGTGGCAAGCAGGAACTGTTCAACGTGATCCTCTCGCTGGTCGAGCCGGGCGATGAGGTGATCATCCCCTCGCCGTACTGGGTCAGTTTTCCTGACCAGGTGCAGTTCGCCGGCGGGACACCAGTGTTCGCCCCTGGTCGTATCGATCAGCAGTTCCGTCCGCTGTTCGCCGACATTGAAGCGGTGGCCACCGAGCGCACTCGCGGCGTGATCATCAATTCGCCCTGCAATCCGACCGGGGCCGTCATCAGCGAGTCCGAGCTGCGGCGCATCGTGGAGTGGTGCGCGTCGCGCGATCTCTTCCTGCTGTTCGACGAGACCTACGAGTTGTTCGTCTACGGCGGCCGGGAGCATGCCTCTGCCATGCGCTGGTTCAACGAGTACCCGGAGACCATCATCACGGTCAACTCCATGTCGAAGACGTTCGCCATGACCGGCTGGCGCCTCGGATATGCCGTCGGTCATCCGGAAATCATTTCCGCTGCGGGCAAGATCCAGAGTCACTCGACCTCCAATCCGAGCTCGATCTCTCAGGCCGCCGCGCTCGAAGCGCTGCAGTCCGACGGAACCGAAGTGCAGCGGATGCATGCAGCCTATGCGGAGCGACGGGCCTGGCTGGTCCCTGCCGTCAACGGCATCGAGGGATTCTGCTGCGCGGATCCGGACGGCGCGTTTTACGTCTTCCCGGAGGTCAAACAGTTCTTTGGCAGGGGAGGAGTGACCGACTCGCAGTCCTTCGCCAGCTACCTCCTGGATGAAGCGCGGGTGGCCGTGGTGCCCGGTGCTGCGTTCGGAAACGACTACTTCATCCGCCTCAGCTACGCCACGTCGATGGAGCGGCTGCGCGAGGGCGTGGCCCGAATCACGGCGGCCGTGCGGAAGCTGCGATAGACCGGGCCGCAGCATAAGCGCAACCAGCCTTCTGCCAATCGAAGGAAGGAACATGCGGACAGCACAAATACGGAGGGAATCAAGGCGCAGCAAGGTCCCGTTCTATCCCGCGACCTCAGCAGAACATCAAGGAGAACGTGTGAGAAAAACCACCATCATCATCGCCCTTGCGCTCGCGGCACCCGCCGTCTTTGCGCAGGACAAGCCGGCAGCTCCCGCTGCCAAGCAGACGGCACCGGCAGCGGCGCCAGCGACCACCGGCGATCCGGTCATCATCAGCGCCGGTGACCTGATCGTGCACAAATCGGAATTCGAGGCAGCGATCAAGACCCTTCCGCCTGAGTACCAGACCTTCGCCCTGGGAACCGGCAAGAAGCAGTTCGCCGACGACTTCCTGCGCATGAAGCTCCTGGCTGCTGAGGGGATGCGCAACAACCTGCAGAACGATCCCGAAGTGATGAGCCAGCTCAATCTGATGAAGGAAAACCTCGTTGCCACCGCCGCGCTGAAGAAGATCGAAAGCGGTATCGCCGTAACGGATGCCGACCTCAAGAAGGCGTATGAGTCGAATCAGAAAGACTACGAACAGGTGAAGGCGCGCCACATCCTGATCGCGTTCAAGGGCAGCGCGGCTGCGCAGCCGGGAAAAAAGGAGCTCACCGACGCCGAGGCGAAGGCCAAAGCGGATGAGATCCGGAAGAAGCTTGTGGCCGGAGCCGACTTCGCCGAGCTGGCCAAGAAAGAGTCTGACGACACCGGCTCCGGCACGCGCGGTGGCGATCTGGGGTCCTTTGGACACGCCCAGATGGTCGAGGAGTTCGAGAAGGCCGCCTTCACCGCGAAGGCCGGCGAGATCACTCCCGTCGTGAAGACCCAGTACGGCTACCACATCATTCAAGTGCAGGAACACAACACCACCCCGATGGCCCAGGTTCGCGAAACGCTGGAAAAAACCCTGCGGCAGAAAGCGGTCAAGGACGCGCTCGAGGCGATGAAGGAAAAGTCGAAGGCGACGTTTGATCAGGCGTACTTCGCCCCCCCTCCCCCGCCGAAGGCGGAATCGATGGACGCGCCGGGGGAGAAGACCAAGGGCATCCCGGCGCCCGCCTCGAAACCGGCCACCAAGCCTGCGCCGAAGAGCGGCGGCAAGAAGCAGTAGCAGCCCGGTTCAACGCAGTGCTCGATCCTCACGGGGGCGGCGCGAGCCGCTCCCGTTTCGTTGGGATGCTTCGTTGGTGTTGACTCCGCTCCCGCTGCACCCTACGCTACGCGCCATGGAGATTCCGTCGAAAGTCTCAATTTTCAGCCGTACCCTCGAGCTGAAAGGGAAGCCGGGTACTTTGATCGCCATCAACGCACAGGGCTTCTACGAAGTGGTGATGGAAGTGCAACAGCGCAATCACACGGTGCTCCTGCCGGTGGGTGAGACCGTGGTGGTCTTCCAGGAAGCAGTCCCCAGCCTCGGCGCGGACTTCGAAGTGGAGCGCTGACCGGCACGGCCGGTGGCGTTGGTTCGCAAAGCGTCCGCCACGATTTTCGTCCCAGGCCGCGTTCACTCAGCCAGCTCTGATTGCAGAGGACACGCGAGCGCGTTATTGGCTAGCGCTCACGCGGAGACTTCGCGGCCCCGAATTCCTGACAGCGGTCATCGCGGACGCTGTGCGAACCACGCCGCCGGCCGTGCCGGCTATGTGTCGTGCCGCTTTCCGAACAGGTAGGCCACGCCCACTCCTAGCAGATAGAGCGCGATCATCGGCAGGGCCAGGGCGGTCTGGGTCACCATGTCCGGCGTGGGAGTGACGATGGCCGAGATGATGAATGCGGCCACCACAGCGAACTTGAACTTCTGCATCAGGAACGCTGGTGTGACGATGCCCATCCGGGCCAGAAAGAAGATCAGGATCGGAGTCTCGAAGACTACCCCTGCGGCGAGGATGATCGTACTGGCGAACGAAAAGTACTCGTCCACCTTGATCATCTGCTTGAACTGCTTGCCGGTCTCAACGAAGAAGGCGCAGGTGCCGGGGAGGAGGACGCGATACCCGAAGTACCCGCCCAGCAGGAAAAAAAGCGTGGCGAAGATGATGAATGGCGCGGCGTAGCGACGCTCGCGTTTGTACAGCCCGGGCGCGATGAACAGCCAGACCTGCAGAAGGATCACCGGGGAAGCGACGAAGATCCCGGCGAAAAAGGCCACCTTCATGTAGACGAAGAAAGGCTCGGTCAGTCGCGTGTAGGCCAGCTTGTCGCCCGGGGGCAGGTACTTCACCAGCGGTTCCTGGATGTAGCCGAAGATGCGATCGGCAAAGTTCCAGCAGGCCAGGAAGGCCAGCCCGATGGCCACCAGAGAAATCAGCAGGCGCTTACGGAGCTCCTCGAGGTGGTCGAGGAACGACATCTTATGCAGCTCCCGTTCTCCCTCCTCAGAGGGCACGGTGAAGCGCGACTCAGGCTGGGCGCCTTCCGTCATCAGGAGTGCACAGCGCCGCTCGTGGGGGTGACGGAGGGTTCTGCGGTGGCAAATCGATCTGCCAGCGGATCAGCGGGGACTGGCTCGGATCTGGATACGATTTCTGCTGAGGGAGGGGGGGTGAGCGTTGCCAGCTGCTTCATCTCTTCCACCCGAACCTCCCGCTCGATGGTGTTCTTGAAGTCGTCGGTGGCCTTCTTGAACTCGCCCATGGCCTTCCCCAGCGTGCGCCCGATCTCCGGAAGGCGCTTGGGGCCGAACACGATCAGCGCCACGATGAAGATCAGAGCAAGTTCAGGGATTCCCAGCGAACCGAACATTGATGCCTTCCTTCGCCTCGCGACGAACACCGTGAATCCGTAGGGTGGAGACCGGGTGATACGCGGCTGTGAACACTCGCCGCCGGGCGAATAGTCCGCCCCTATAATGAGGTTACGACCGCTGTCTGTGGGACCGGGAAAAACGCATGGCGACCATTCAAAAGACTGAGAAGTGGACCTTTTCGTTGACGTTACTGGTGACCATCGTGGCCACCACGCTCTTCGGTGGCTTCTATGGCAGCCGCCTCTTCGGCTCCCCGGTTCAGGGGGAGGTGCAGAAGAGGTTCAAAGAGTACACGGATCTCCTCGCCGCCGTCACCGCCTGGGCGCCCGAGGAAGTTCCCTCCGATAAGTTCGTGTACTCATCGGTTGATGGGATGCTGCGGACGCTCGATCCCCATACCAGCTTCCTGGAGCCGAAGGAGTACGCGGATATGCAGGATCGCCAGAAGGGATCTTTCTACGGGCTGGGTATCCTGGTGACCAAGCGCAACGATCAGGTCACGGTGATCACTCCGCTGGAGGGCACCCCCGCGGCGCGGCTGGGAATCCGGGCCGGGGACGTGATCTCCGACGTCGAAGGCACCTCCACCAGCGACCTCACTCTCGATGAAGTGGTCAAGCGCCTGAAGGGACCGAAGGGCAGCACAGTCCACATCAAGATCATGCGCGTGGGCATCAAGGAGCCGATTCCCCTGACCATCACCCGCGCGGCCATCCCCACCAATTCCATCTCCAATATGCTGATGATCCGGCCCGGCGTCGGTTACATCCGCATCAAAGACTTCACTTCGACCACGGTCCGCGAGCTCGACGAAGCGATCGACAAACTGCGGGCTTCCGGAATGCAGCGCCTCGTCCTCGACCTTCGCCAGAATCCGGGCGGCCTGCTGGACGCTGCCGTCGGTGTGGCCGACCACTTCCTCGACAAGGGGCAGATGATCGTCTACACCAAGGGGCGGACCCCCGACTCTGCGCAGGACTACGTCGCTCCGGGCAAGCACCGCCGGCTGGAGATGCCGGTGGTGGTGGTGGTCAACAAGGGCAGTGCGTCGGCCTCTGAGATTGTGGCGGGCGCCATCCAGGACCACGACCGTGGGCTGGTGGTCGGTGAGACCAGCTGGGGCAAAGGCCTCGTCCAGAGCGTCTACACATTGCAGTACGGCGCCGGCCTGGCCCTCACCACATCGAAATACTACACGCCCTCCGGCCGCAACATCCAGCGCGACTACAGCTCCTTCTACGACTACTACGTGGCGGACGAAAACGAGGACGGCACCGGCACCGAGGTGCCGCTGAAGGATCGCAAGCAATTCAAGACCGACACCGGCCGGATCGTCTACGGTGGCGGCGGGATCACTCCGGATGTCTTCGTCAAGCCCGCTCCTCTGTCGAGGGCCACACAGCTTCTCGAAGTGCGCAGCGTGTTGTTCAACTATGGGGTGGAGTACGCGGCCAAACATCCCGACCTCCAGAAAGATCTGGTCATCTCCCCGCAGTTGATCGAAGAGTTCGTGCAATTCGCATCGGACAAGGACGTCGCGCCGTTGTCCGAGATTCGTGACGCTCTGCAGAAGCCGAACGACAGGACGTACATCGAACGGGCGTTGAAAGCCGAGATCATCGCAGCGAAATTCGGCTTCGATGCGTCGTATCCATTCCGGCTTCAGGGCGACAACCAGATCGAGCGGGCCATCGAGCTGTTCCCGGAGTCGCAGAAGCTCGCCCTCAAAGCGGCCGATGCCCGTCTTCACGGAACCGTGCCCGGAACCGAAGCACCGGGTACCCGGGCCGCGCAGGCCATCCCGCATTCACGTTAGCCCGCACACGCCGGGGACGGGAGGGCATCACCTTCCCGTCCCTGATTCTTCAGTTCCTGCTAGAGTCCACCCCCGCACGAGGCGGCTCGAATCGTCTGAGCCAGTCGCTGCGAAGCTGACCCGATACTTGCTACTCATGATTCGCGGTGCTACTTTGTCGCCGCTTTTGCACAGGGGAGAACCGCAACGTGCCTGAACTCGGAAAAAAGTTTAACTGCTACAGCTGCCACACCAAGTTTTACGACCTGGGGAAACCCATTCCTCTCTGCCCGAAATGCGGAGCCGATCAACGCGACGCAGAAGAGGCGCCGCTGATCACGCCGTCGCGCAGCCGTGCTTCGCGCGCTGCGGCCGTCGTCGTGGAGCCGGTGGATGACGATTTCGCTGCGGAAAACGAAACGCCCGTACGGCCTGTCGTGGAAGGTGAAGAGGAAGAAGAAGCGGTTCCTGAGGCCGATCGCGAAGAAGTTGAAGAGGACAGCGACGAAGAGTACTAGCGAACCGTCAGGCCTCAGTGCCTGCTGGCAAGGGAGAAGCGATGGGGAAGCTCGGGCTACTTGGATGTGTCGGCGGTCTGATTCTGGTCCTCGTGATTTTCGGCGGCTGGTTCGTTGGCGTCCGCAACCATCTGGTCGATCTCGATCAGCAGGTGCAGGCCCAGTGGGCCCAGGTGGAAAACGACTACCAGCGCCGGTTTGACCTCATCCCCAATCTCGTGCGCACCGTGCAGGGTGTGGCCAACTTCGAGAAAGCGACGCTGGAAGCGGTGGTCAACGCGCGATCTCGCGTCGGTCAGGTCCAGACTCCCGCCGGCGCTCCCGGCGCCCAGTCGGACATCCCGAACAATCCGCAGGCCCTGCAGCAGTTCGAACAGGCACAGGCCGGCTTGAGCAGCGCGCTCTCACGCCTTCTGGTGGTGGTGGAGCGTTATCCCGATCTGAAAGCCAATCAGAATTTCCTGCAGTTGCAATCGCAGCTGGAAGGCACCGAGAACCGCATCGCGGTGGAACGCCGGCGCTACAACGAAGTGGCCCAGCAGTACAACGCAGCGGTACTGAAGTTCCCCGCGAATCTGGTGGCGAATTTCAGCGGCTTCAAGCCAAAGGCGTACTTCAAAGGCGCCACGGGATCGAATCAGGCGCCCGAGGTCAACTTCAGCCCCTTCGGAAACCCGACGACCGCAGCGCCCGCTCCGGCCCCGACAGGAACCCGGTAGCTCTCCGTCATGGCTCGTCCTGATCACCCTGCGCGAGGCGAAGGGCAGGGGATCGTCATGGCCTTCTGCGCGGGGCAGCGCATGGGCTGGCTCGCGTTGTCGGCTGCCTTTCGTCTGCCTCTGACCGCGCTCCTGCTGGCGTTCCTCTCCCTGCCGCTGTTCGCGCTGGAGATCCCTCCGCCACCTACCCGGTGGTACACCGATCAGGCTGGTCTGCTCAGCGCCTCCGAGGGGGACGCGCTGAACCAGAAGCTCGCCGACTTCGAGAAGCGATCGGGCGCTCAGTTCATCATCTATGTCCTCCCTGCGCTTGGAAACGACGCCATGGAGGATTTCACCATCAAGTGCGCGGAGCGCTGGAAGGTCGGAAACAAGAAGTACGACAACGGCCTGATCCTCTTCGTCTTCGTCAAAGAGCACAAGGTTCGCGTGGAGGTGGGATACGGCCTGGAGCCCACCATCACCGACGCATTTTCCACGGACGTCATCAGCCTGTACGTCGCGCCACACTTTCGGAATAACGACTTCGCCGGCGGCCTGAACGCGGCGGCCGATGCCGTGATCGCGCGCGTCGAGAAGACCGAGGCTCCCCATCCCGTGGCGCAGCCGAAGCCGGGTGAGTCGGCCGCGCCGGGAGGCATCGACATGGTGGCCGTCCTGATCCTGGTGTTTATTTTTCTCTTCTTCATCCTTCCGATGTTGCGACGGCGCGGAGGTCGAGGCGGAGGCTGCGGGGGATGCTTCTGGCCCATGATGTTCATGGGAGGAGGGGGGCAGACGTTTGGCGGCGGCGGATTCGGCGGCGGTGGCGGAGGGTTCGGAGGCGGCGGATTTTCCGGTGGCGGCGGTGGATTCGGCGGCGGCGGCGCGAGCGGAGGCTGGTGATGCGACAGAAGGAGTTTCTCGAGCGCCTGGATCAGCAACGGATCGTCGAAGCGATTCAGGAGTCGGAGCGTCTGACATCCGGCGAGATCCGCATCCACGTCCAGCCGAGGGCGGCCGGCGGCGAGCTGCGAGCGGTGGCCGAGCGCACCTTCGAGCGATTGGGGATGACCAAGACCGCTCTCCGCAACGGGGTCCTCCTCTTCATCGCCACCGAGGAACAGCGGTTCGTCATCCTGGGAGATCGTGGCATCGACGAGAAAGTTCCGGCAGGATTCTGGGATGACATCGCCGTGGCCCTTGGAGAGCGGTTCGTGAAGGGGGAGCTCACGGAGGGCATCGAGGAAGCTGTGCTTGCTGCCGGTCAGCAGCTTCGGACGTTTTTCCCTCGCGCCGAGGACGACACGAACGAGCTCTCCGACGCAATTGATGTCACCGACGACTGACACGCCCCGCACCGTTCTGATCGCCCTCGGGTCCAACCTCGGCGATCGCGCATGGTTCCTTCGACGGGCCATCAGCGAGCTCACTCATGAGATCGACGTCGTGCGGGTCAGCTCGTTCGTCGAGACCGAGCCGGTGGATGCACCGGCTGGCTCTCCGCGGTTCTTGAACGCAGTGATGGTCGGGCATACCCAGCGACCAGCGAGCGCCGTTCTGGAATCGCTGCTGCAGATCGAAGCGAGACTGGGGCGGCGAAGGACCACGCGCAACGTCCCGCGGTTCATCGATCTCGATCTCATCCTCTACAGCGCGCAGCTCTCGAGATCCGAGGACCTGACGTTGCCTCATCCGCGCTATCTGCAACGGCAGTTCGTGCTCGGTCCCCTGCGCGAGCTCGGTCTGGCCTGGCGCGATCCGGCCAGCGGCACTGCATTGGGTTCGGGGTGAGTCGGAGGGACCGCAGCAGGATGGGTGTGAGAAATGCGATCTAACGAGTGGCTACCGGGCCGCCCGATAGCTGGACGTGAACGCGAGCGTGAAGGGCTGGTGTGGCGCGCGTCAGGAGCGGATACGGATTGACCATCTCGTCGTTCTGGTTCACGCCGAAGTGGAGGTGTGCAGGGGTGTGCAGGGCATTGCCGGTGTTGCCGACGTACCCCAGAAGATCGCCTGCCTGCACTTCCATCCCTTCGTAAAGGCCTGCAGCCCACCGATCGAGGTGCGCGTAGTAGAAGGAGGCGCCGTTCTCCGTAGTCAGCCAGAGACAGCGACCGCCTTTGGGCTGCTCACCGATGAAGCTCACGATGCCGTCGGCGACTGCGACCAGCTCGGTTCCCTTGCTGGCGAAGATGTCGATTCCGGTGTGCTGTCGTTCCCCACCATCACGAGGCGCATGCCACGAATCGTCGAGATCGCCGTTGCGGATGCCGACCACCGGCATGCGAAGAGCCATTCCGGAGAGAGGAGCGAAGAGGGCTTTGGCCCGGTCCGCAAACTCCCGATCACGCATGCGGGCGGTGCTGGCAGTCGGCGGCATGCCTGGGTGGCGGGCGATCTCCCGGCTGTTGTAGCGGTTCAGATCGGAGCGAAGCTGCGCGACGAGGTGGCTCCAGTCGTCTTCATCCGACGCCATGGACCCGGAATGGGCCGCCACCGCAATCGTTGGTTTGACGGTGGGTGATGGGAGGCTGGCACAGGCAGCGCTCAAGGCAAGGGAGACCAGCAGCACGCTACGACACGCACTGACCCCCCACCTGCGAATGAAACGGATCTCCATAAGGCTGACCGGAAAAGCTGGACCTGTTCAGTTTACGAAGGGTCTGGCAGGTTGTAAAGCGTCACGAAAAGAGGGCGCTGGCAAATTCATCGATCCGACGAACGGGGATGACTTCCACGTCGGCCCGGATCTCGGCTGCATTGGCCTGAGGGACGATCACGCGCCGGAATCCGAGGAGCGCTGCCTCCCGCGCGCGCAGGTCAGGCTGCGAGATGCTTCTCACCTCCCCGAGGAGGCCGACCTCGCCGAAGACCACCAGATCGTGGCGGATTGGCAGGTTGCGCTGCGAGGAGAGGAGCGCCGCGATCACCGCCAGGTCGAGCGCCGGCTCGTCCACCTGGAGGCCACCCGCCAGATTGACGTAGACATCGTTGGCGATGAAGTTGCCGCCGCTCTTCTTCTCCAGGACCGCAAGCAGGAGGGAGACGCGGTTCGCATCCATCCCCACACTCATGCGTCGTGGGGATGGAAAGTGCGTGGGAGCGACGAGGGCCTGCACCTCGATCAGGATCGGCCGTGTGCCCTCCAGCGCGGCGACGATGGCGGAGCCGGGCGCGGTGCTGCGCTGCGAGATGAGGATGGCCGACGGGTTGGGCACCTCTTCCAGCCCTCCGTCGTGCATCTCGAAGATGGCCACCTCATTGACCGGACCGAACCGATTTTTGCACGCGCGTACCACGCGATAGTTCTGAAACCGTTCCCCTTCGAAATAGAGGACGGTGTCCACGATGTGCTCCAGCGACTTCGGGCCGGCGATGGTGCCTTCCTTGGTGATGTGCCCGATGAGGAAGATGGGAACGTTCAGCCGCTTGGCTGCCGTCATCAGCATGCCTGCGGAATCGCGCACCTGCCCGACCGAGCCGGGCATGGAGCTGTTCATCGAGGTATGCACGGTCTGGATCGAGTCGATGATGACTGCGGCCGGCTTCAAGGTCTCGATCGCTGCGATGATTTTCTCGATGGAGGTCTCGCCGAACAGTTTGATCCCCTCGCTGACCGTGCCGAGGCGGCGTGCGCGCAGGGCAATCTGCCGGGGCGATTCCTCTCCGGAGACGTACAGCACCGGGCCCTCGCTGGTCAGTTTCTCCGCGGCCTGCAGCAACAGGGTCGATTTGCCGACTCCCGGCTCGCCCCCGACGAGAGTTACTCCGCCCGCAACCAGCCCCCCGCCAAGCACGCGGTCGAGGCCGGGAAGTCTTGTGGAGACACGAGGGACGAGATCGGCGTCGACCTGGCTGATCGACATCGGCGCGACGGTGGCGCTCATCGAGGCGGGCCGCGCCTCCGCCGGTGCCGCGACCTCTTCCACGTACGAGTTCCAGGCGTGGCAGTCGGTGCAGCGGCCCAGCCATTTGCTCGACTGACTGCCACAC
>JBKJQB010000340.1:0-22581 GCA_046594105.1 Thermoanaerobaculia bacterium | reverse complement strand
CAGCGGAGAGCAGAGCGGGGTCGCTCAGGTCAGAATCAGATCTCCGGCACTCACGGCGACCGAATCGATCCCTTCCTGCACGATGGCGCGGCCCTGATCATCGATCCCGCTCCACGTCCCACGGATGGTCCGTTCGCCGATGACGCAGGTGATGGGATCGCCGGGCTGATGGATGGTCAGCGACCGCCATTGCTGGAGAACGGCGGAGCGCTCGAATGGGCGGTCGAGTCCCTGGTCCATGGCGGTGATGAATGCATCCGTTGCCGCGGCCAATCCACCGATCTCCCGATCGGACACTTCGCTGAGCGAGACGGCGTTGATCCGATCGTCGTCCTGCACGGGCTCCACGTTGATGCCCGTTCCGATCAGGAGCAGCGCGCGGTCCTCCTGAATCCTTGCCTCGATCAGGATCCCCGCCAGCTTCTTTCCATGGACCAGAATGTCGTTCGGCCATTTGATGCGTGCGTCGATGCCGAACGCGTCGTGGACGAATGTGGCCAGGATATTGGCGATGGCCAGGGGAATGACCTGCAGTTCTTCGAGCGGCCGGGTGATCAGTGTGGTTGCGTAGATGCCTTTCCCCGCAGGCGAGGACCACTGGCGTTCGTTGCGGCCCCGCCCGGCGAACTGCTCGCCGGCGATGATGATGGCTTTCGGAAGGGAGAGCTCGTTCTCGATGCACTCATGAAGGACGCGCCGGGCGATGAGATTGGTCGAGGCCACGCGAGGAATCAGCACCACCGACTCGAGGATTTTCAGTCGCATCACGATCTGGCGCGTGTCGAGCTTGATCATGGCTGGAGTCGGTCATGTCGCATCGGTGGAACCTCGGTACCGACGGAGCATATGTCCGAAAGCCTCACTGATTCTGTAAGAGCTTCCCGATTCTCTCTTTGAGCTCCATCTGCCGCGACTGAGCGCCCTGGATCACCGCGCGGGGAGCGTTGCTCAGGAACTGCTCGTTTGCCAGCTTCGCGTCGAGCGCCGCGAGCTCTTTGCGGCTCTTCTCGATCTCTCGCTGCGTCCGTTCGATCTGCTCAGGGGTGATGACCTTTTCCGGAAAGACGACGGAGATGGCGAAACCCTCCACCACGTCGTGATGCGCACCTTCCGGCGGCTCCTGATTGATCTTCAGATCGGTGAGTCGCGCCAGCTCCAGAAGAAGATAGGCATTGCCATCAAAAAACGCGGTCTCCCGCTGCTGATTGGTTCGAATGAAGAGGGTGAAGCGGTCTTTCGGAGTGAAGCCACGCTCGGCGCGCACGTTCCGCACGGTGGTGATCATTCCTTTGATCGCTGCGATGAGACGTTCCGCTTCGGCGTCCTCCATGATCTCTTCCGGCACCGGATAGGGGGCCACCATGATCGAAGGCTCCACGCCGCCGAGCTTGAGCCAGATCTCGTCGGTGATGAACGGCATGAAGGGGTGAAGCAGGCGGAGCGAGCGATCCAGCACCTCGAGCAGCACCCGGCGCGCTCGCTGGCGGGCCGCCTCGTCACCGTGACGGCCCAGCAGCACCGGCTTGGCCATCTCGATGTACCAATCACAGAACTCGTGCCAGAAGAATTGATAAATCGTGTTGGAGGCCTCGTCGAAACGGTAGGCCGCCAGGGCTTTGTTGACCGTGCGCGTGGTCTCGTTGAGCCGGGAGAGAATCCAGCGCTCCACGGTCTGCAGCGCGTCGCGATCGATCGCTCTGGCGCTGCGCAGATCGGAATCGATGTGCATCATGGCGAACCGCGAGGCGTTCCAGATCTTGTTGGCAAACGCCGCGTAGCCCTGCATCCGGTTGCGGGCCAGCGGAATGTCCCGCCCCGAGGCGAAGATGGCCAGGGTGAAGCGAACTGCGTCGGCGCCGAATTCGTCGATCACGTCTAGCGGATCGATCACGTTCCCTTTGGTCTTCGACATTTTCTGGCCGAACTCGTCGCGCACCAGACCGTTGAGGAATACCTGGCTGAAGGGAGCTTTGCCGGTGAAGCGGAGGCCGAACATGATCATCCGGGCCACCCAGAAGAAGAGGATGTCGAAGCCGGTGATGAGCAGGTCGGTCGGATAGAAGGATCGGTAGTCGGCCGTTTCCTCCGGCCAGCCCATGGTGGAGAACGGCCACAGTCCCGAGGAGAACCAGGTATCCAGGACGTCGGTCTCCTGCGTGATTTCCGTCGACCTGCACTCCGGGCAGGCTACCGGAGTGTCGCGGGCGACGGTCATGTGTCCATTGGGGCAGTAGTACGCAGGAATGCGATGGCCCCACCAGAGCTGTCGGGAGATGGTCCAGTCGTGGATGTTCTCCATCCAGTTGAAGTACGTGGCCTCCCAACTCTGCGGGATGATCTGAATCGCGCCGCTGCGAACGGCCTCGATGGCTGGTCTGGCCAGCGGCTCGATTTTCACGAACCACTGCCGCGACACCATCGGCTCGATGATCGTGTCGCATTTGCCGTGGAAGCCGACCACGTTGTCGTAGTCCCTGGTCGATCGGAGCAGCCCCAGACCGTTCAGCTCCTCGAGGATCTTTCGCCGTGCTTCGAAGCGGTCCAGCCCGGCGTAGGCAGGTCCGGCCGTTTCATTCATGCGCCCGCTTTCATCGAGCACCTGGATCTGGGCCAGCCCGTTGCGCTGGCCCGCCTCGTAGTCATTCTTGTCGTGAGCCGGCGTGAGCTTGACCACACCCGTGCCGAACGTCGGGTCGACCAGAATGGGATCGGCGACGATGGGCAGGATTCGTCCCGCGATCGGCAGGACGGCGTTCTTTCCAATCAGCGACTGGTAGCGAGGATCCTCCGGATGCACGGCCAGGCCACTGTCACCAAGCATGGTCTCCGGACGGGTGGTGGCTACGGTGACTCTTTCGCTCGATCCTTCGATCGGGTAGTCGATCTCGTAGATCTCTCCGTGCACGTCGCGGAACTCCACTTCGACATCCGAGATCGCGGTCCGGCAGAAGGGGCACCAGTTCACCATGGCCAGGGCGCGGTAGATCAGGCCGTCGTCGTACAGGCGGACGAAGACCTCGCGGACCGCGCGCGAGAGACCTTCATCGAGGGTGAAGCGGCTGCGACTCCAGTCGGCAGACGCGCCCAGCCGCTTGAGCTGATCGAGGATCTGGTCGCCGTAGGACTGCTTCCATTCCCAGATTTTCTCGACGAATGCCTCACGCCCGAGGTCGTGGCGGTTGATGCCCTGCTTGTTGAGCTCGCGCTCGACCACCATCTGCGTGGCGATGCCGGCGTGGTCGGTTCCGGGAAGCCAGAGCGTGTTGAAACCGCTCATTCGCTTCCAGCGCGTCACGATGTCCTGCAGCGTGTTCACCAGTGCATGGCCGATGTGCAATCGCCCGGTGACGTTGGGGGGCGGAATCACGATGGAGAATTTCGGGCGTTCCCGATCCATCAGAGGCTTGAAGAAATCCTTCTCTTCCCAGCTCCGGTAGAGGCGCTGTTCGAAATCCTTCGGGTCGTAACGGGTGGCCAGTTCTTCTTTCATGAGGTCAAGGCGCGCGATTATAGGGCAGCGATCGTGGAGCTCCCGGGCGCGTTTGGCGAAGGCCGATGGGATCGAGTTGCAATCGCGGGCGGCGTTGGTCGATGATCGCGTCCCTCATGATCCTGGGGATCGAAACCTCCTGCGATGAAACATCGGTTGCCCTCCTCGATCAGGACGGCACGGTGCGGGTGAACCTCATCTCCTCACAGATCGAGCGCCACCAGCCCTTCGGCGGAGTGGTCCCGGAGATCGCTTCGCGCGAACATCTCCAGCATCTGTTCCCGCTGGTGTCGCGCGCGGTGGGGGAGGCTGGCGTCGCCTGGAACGACATCGACCGCATCGCCGTTACCAACGGGCCCGGCCTGATCGGAGCGTTGCTGGTGGGGGTGGCCGGCGCCCAGGGACTGAGCTACGGATTGGGGATCCCGCTGGTGCCGGTGAATCATCTGGAAGGTCACATCTTCTCGCCCTATCTTCGGGCCTCTGGTCCGGCCACTGCGATTCCAGATCGATTTCTCAGTCTGGTGATCTCGGGAGGGCATTCGTCGATTTACGACGTGCGGGACGGAAGCGTGCAGATGCTGAACCGAACACGCGATGACGCCATCGGAGAGACCTTCGACAAGGTCGCCAAGTTCATCGGGCTGCCGTACCCGGGAGGTCCGCAGATCGAGAGGGCGGCAACCGGCGGAGGCGATGGGCGGCGCCGGTTTGGTTTCTCCATGCCGCAGTTCAATGAGAGATCGGCGGACTTTTCTTACTCCGGTGTGAAGGCGGCAGCGATTCGACTGGCGCGCCAATACGAAATCTCCGCGACGGGGAACGTGCAGGACCTTGCCGATTTTTCTCTGTCGTTTCAGACGGCGTTGATCGACCAGCTGTTCGACCGGCTCGACGGAATCTGGGCGGGGATCGATCCGCCCTTCCCGCAAGAGGTGGCCGTGGCGGGAGGGGTGGCCGCGAATGGAGTGGTTCGGGCCCGGATGGCCGCATGGGGCCAGCGACGTGGCGTGACCGTTCGCATTCCGGAAAAAAACTACTGTACGGATAACGCGGCCATGATCGCGTTCGCTGCGCTGCAGAAGCCGGAAGGCGCCGTCGATCCGCGTCGGGTCACCGCGCGATCCCGCTTCGGGTGAGCTGGCCGTTTCGGCCCTATCGCTTGGTCGTCAGCGACTTCTGACTTCGATTGGTCACAGGGAGTCCGAAACCTTCCCCTTGCGGCCGCGTCGAATCAACAGAGCGACGCAGTGACCATCTGATCTCCTACTCTGATTTCCCTCTCTCGTGCCGATAGTTGCCCCCCGCGTCGCTCTCGCGGGGGGCAATTTTTTGTCCGCCGGCGCACAATGCGCTCCATGACTCGAATGGTGATCTCTGGCGGAAGCGGCTTCATCGGGGAAGCACTGGCGGGAGTCCTCGCTGCCCGTGGGGACGACGTGTCCGTCCTCACGCGCACCCCGTCCAGTGTCAAAGCGGGAAAGCCGGTGCTGTGGAATCCGACGGAGCCGACCGCATGGATGGACATCGTTCGCTCCGCCGACGTGGTGATCAATCTCGCCGGGGAAAACGTCGGCGCGGGGCGATGGACGGAGAAGCGCAAGCGGGCCATTCTGCAGAGTCGGGAGACGGTCACCGGTGCGCTGGTCGACGTGATGCTGACCGCGCCTCGTCCCGATCGGGTCTTCATCAGCGCGTCGGCCATCGGTCATTACGGAGATCGGGGTGACGAGTTGATCGACGAACAGTCCGCCTCGGGCAGCGGATTTCTGGCCCAGGTCACCGGTCGTTGGGAAGAGATCGCCCGTCGAGCGGAGAACGTGGCGCGCGTGGTCCTGATGCGATTCGGAATCGTGCTGGGCTCCGAAGGCGGCGCGCTGGCCAAGATGGCTCTTCCCTTCCGACTGGGAGCAGGCGGTCCGATGGGGAGCGGCAAGCAATGGATGTCGTGGGTCGATCGACAGGATCTGCTCCGGATGATTGTGTGGGCCATCGATCATCCCGAAGTTCGCGGCGTGTACAACGTGACGGCTCCGAACCCGGTGACCAACGCGCAGTTCTCCTCTGCGCTGGGGCGGGCGATGCATCGGCCGGCAATCCTGCCTGCACCGGCGTTCGCTCTGCGCCTGGCGCTGGGGCAGATGGCGGATGAGATGCTGCTGGGAGGCCAGCGGGTGCTACCGACCCGCGCAACGGAGCAGGGGTTCCGGTTCGACTACCCGACGGTGGACGCGTCGATGTCGCATATCTACCCGTAGCTCGGCGCACAGTCTGCCGCGAGAGCCGAAACGCAAGAGCCGAAGCCAAGCTTCGCGGTGGGAGACGGGCGGCCTTTCGTAGCGCCGGCATCCCTGCCGGCCGTGTCGCGGGCATCCTGCCCGCGGGATCTCGCCCAGCAGCGCCAGCTGGAAGCCGACACCGGGGTCGGCAAGGATGCCGGCGCTACGTTCGCTTCGCTCAGAGCCGCGGAGGCACGTTCATCTCCCACTCAGCGAATGATCGAGAAACCGACCCCACCCTGCGCAACTGGTTCAGTTCCGGGAGTTGAGCATGGCCCAGTCGGGATTCTCGCGAACAAACCGCGGGCGATTGTCGCGATGGTCCTTGAGGTCCTGGACCTCCGAGACCGTCTCCACCATCAGGTGAAATTTTGCCAGCAGATTTCGCTGGACTGATTTCGGGAGACCGCGCAGATCGTCGAGCAGTCGGGCCGTGGCCATCTGATCCTGATCGAGCTCCCAGGGCGCGATCTGCTTCTCGATCGTCGCGCCGAAGAATTCCGATTCCGTGATTCCGTAGACCGCCAGCAGCTGCTTGAGCTGGCCGATCTTCATCGAGCCGATGCGGTCGCCAGTCTCGAATGAGCTGATGGTTTTTTCGCCCACTCCAGACATCCGAGCCACGTCTTTCTGACTCAGACCGCGGAGACGCCGTACTTCACGAAGTTTGAGAACCAGATCCATAACCCCTCACTTTCGCCGCTCAAAACCGCCGCATCAAACCGACCACGATCCCCTGCACCGCGACGTCGCGGGCGGAGGCGTAAATCGGACTCATCATGGAATTCGCAGGTTGCAGGCGAACGCGTTCGCCCTCGTGGTAGAACCGTTTCAAGGTGACTTCGCCGTTTACGTTGGCGACCACCATCTCTCCGTTGTCGGCCTGCTCGCGGCGGGCGATGATCACAAAGTCGCCATCGAGGATTCCGTCCTCGATCATGGAGTCGCCTCGAACCTTGAGCACGTAGTTCTCGCCGCGCCCCGTCAGCCGCTCCGGAACGGTGATGGTCTCGTCGGAGATCACCGCTTCGATCGGCCTTCCCGCCGCGATCGAACCGAACAGGGGTAGCTCGCGCGCGGTGCTGGTCGTCGACTGCTCTTTCGGCTGGTCGACCAGCTCCACCCCCCGCTTCTGATTCCAGTCGCGGCGGATCAGCCCCTTCTTCTCGAGCAGGGACAGATGCTTGTAGACGGTGCCGTAGGAAGAGAAGCCGAAGTGATCGCAGATCTCCCGGTGCGTCGGAGTGACGCCATGTTCGGCCTGGAACTCCCGGATGAATTGAAGGATGTCGCGCTGTCGTTCGGTCAGGTACTTCATTTTCGCCTCGCTGAAACCAATATGGGCGGTAAGGAGGCGAAAGTCAAGCGGTACTGCAGCGAATATTCGCCGCAGTACCGCGTAAGTGGGGCAAGGGACCAGCCGGCACGGCCGGCGGCGCTGGTTGCCCAAGGCTCCGCCACGATCACGCTCTAAGACGTTCTGCCGTGCCGGCCTAGATTGGAGCTTCGATGAAGCGGATCACGTCGTCCACCGCGATCGACTCCATCGAGCGCGGCGACGTGGAGCTCTCCACCACCCGCTCCAGCTGACCGTACGGTCCGTTACGGCGCGGATCGGTGGGGCCGTAGAGCCCGACGACCGGCGTGCCGAGGGCGGCAGCGAGGTGAAGGGGTCCGGTGTCGCCGCCGATGACGAGGCTGGCGTTGCGCAGGAGATGGGCGAGCTCCCGGAACGTGGTCGGGGGAGCCAGCTCCGCGCCCAGCTGACTGGCGAGGTCCTGCTCTCCCGGCCCCCAGGCCACCAGAGCGCGATGGCCCAGGCGTCGGGCAAGCTCGCGGAACCGCTCGGCGGGCCACTGTTTCTCCGGACGGCCGGCGGCCGGAAGAAGAATGATGCGCCTCTCGAACCGGGCCAGCTTGCCGAGCGGATCGGATGCGAAGGGGGAGAAATCGACGAGTGGCGAAGGATCGAGGTCCGGCGCCACCTCGCGTGCCAGGCGCAGGTTCCAGTCGATCACATGCTCCCCCGGGTCGATGCGCACGTGCCGGTTGGTCAGCCAGGTGGAGATGCGCTCCCGCGCGGACTCGGGGTGGAGGCCGAACCGCTCGCTCGCGCCGGAGACCCGGGCGACGAGCGCCGACTTGGCCAGGCCTTGAAAATCGATCGCTGTCTGTCCGGCGGCGAACTCCCGCAACTGACGGGTCACCGCTCGAATCTCCCGACGCGAGGACAGAAGACCTTTGCCCCAGCGCTTCAGCGGCGCGGGGATGACCGTCACGCCGGCGACGATCTCCACCAGCTCCTGGTAGACCGGCTCGACGGCCCAGGCAATCTCCGTGGAGGGAAGTGCGCGGCGCAGAGCCACGACGGCCGGAATGGTGTGGATCACATCCCCGAAGGCAGAGAGACGGATCGCAAGCAGTCGATTCATCGTGAGCTCCGCGCTTGCTTCGTCCGAGACTGTGCCCCGCGCTTCACCGCTTCAATTTCTCGAGCACGGCGGTCGTCGAATGGTCCTTGGGATCGCCGACGATGGCCACGCGCCCGCCGTATCCGCGAACGATCCCGCGTTCCGGGACACTGTCTTCGGTGTAGTCGGTGCCTTTGCAGTGAACGTCCGGCTTCATCTCGGCGATGAGCAACTCCGGGGAACGCTCGTGGAACACCGTCACGAACCCCACTCCTCGAATCGCCGCGATGATCTCGGCGCGTTCGCCCTCGGACATGACCGGCCGGTCTTTTCCTTTGAGCAGGCGGACCGATTCGTCACCGTTCACTCCGACCACCAGAATGTCCGCCTCGCGCGCTGCTCCCTGGAGGTAGCGGAGGTGTCCAACATGAAGGATGTCGAAGCAGCCATTGGCGAACGCAATCGTGTTTCCGGCCTCGCGCTCGGCAGCCACGGCGTCGATGAGTTGCGCCCTGCTCAGGACTGGTGCGTTGGCCATTACGCGTTCAGCTCCTCATCTCGCTCGATGGCTCGTTTCAGCTCCTCGTTCGAGACGGTGGCGGTGCCCATCTTCATGACCACGATTCCGCCGGCGTAGTTCGCCAGCTTGGCAGCCTCCGCGAACGAGGCACCGGCGGCCAGGGCCAGCGTGAACGTGGCGATGACGGTGTCGCCGGCACCGGTGACATCGGCCACCTGATCGGTGCCGGAGACAGGAATCAACAAAGGCTGCGCGGAGTCGCGTTCGAACAGCGCCATGCCTCGGCTTCCCCGGGTGATCAGCACAGCATCACTGTCCAGACCCTGCTGGATGGTCTGGGCCACCTCCGCGAGGCGGTCGTCCCCGTTGTCGCCATCGAAGAAAGTCGTCGTGCCGGCGGCGCTGGCCGCTTCGTCCTCGTTGGGGGTGGCGGCAGTGACACCGGGGAACGAGAGCAGGTCGTAGCGGGAGTCGAGGGTCACCGGTTTTCCATGGGCGTATTGAGTCAGGTTGGATGCCAGATGCGAGCTGACGACGCCGTACCCATAGTCGCTGATGAGGGCCGCGTGACACACCGCCATCTGGTCGCGGAGGAGCGTGGCAAATTGTTCGGCTTCGGCGGCGGTCATGTCGAAGTGATCTTCGATGTCATAGCGAACGATCTGCTGGCGGCTGGCGTGAGGCATCCCGCCGAGGATGCGCACTTTGGTCGGCGTCTTGTAGCGGTCGGCGCGCAGGATCCCGCTGCAATCAACGCCCTGGCTGGTGAGATGATCGAGGAGCCGCGCCCCTTCCGGATCCTGGCCGATGACCGAAACGGGAATGGGCAATCCTCCCAGGGTAAGAATGTTGTTGATGGCGTTCCCGGCGCCTCCCAGGAGAATGTCGTCGCGGTACTGCCGAAGGATGAGCACGGGCGCTTCGCGTGAGATGCGCTTGGGTGTGCCGTAGATGAACCGGTCGGCCACCACATCGCCATAGACGACGATGAGCTTTCCCTTCATCCCCTCGGCGAGTTGCAGCAGTCTGGAGCGGCCAAACATCGTCGGAAGAATACATGAGAAGGTACGAGGCTCCGCGGAGGTGGAGGTGAACGAGAAGATGCTGGAGGAAGGCCTCGATTTCTATTACGAAGGGCCCTTCCTCGTCTTCACGGAGCACTACCTGAGGGCCCGCGGATCTTGCTGCGAGTCGGGATGCCGGCACTGTCCGTGGGGCTTTCGGGAAGACGTTCGAACGGACGTGCCGCATGAGGAAGGCGACTGAAGGCCAGCGCTGCGCACCTCATCGTTGTCGACGAATGCCGACGAATGCCGACGAAAGTGGATGCTCCGCGCCGGGCAATTCCTTCACCCCGCGACCGGCACGCCCAGCGCCTGCTTTTCGAAATCGATGGCCCGGAGTTGTTCTTTCTCGTTGCTGGAGAGCAGGTTCTCCAGGTCGATCAGCAGATAGACCTCTTTGCCGTGCGGGACCACGCCGATCAGAAGGTCGCCTCGGATTCCATGAATGAGCGGCGGCGGAGGGAGTAGCTCGTCGCTGGAGACGGTGACGATCTGGCGGACTTCATCCACCTTCAGGCCGATGATTCCCTCGTTGCTCATCATGATGAACACCAGCGGGGCCTCGCTGCGCTCCGGCAGAGCGGGATAGAGGCGCGTGCGCAGATCGATGACCGGTACGACCTCGTTGCGCAGAACGATCACCCCTTCGATGAAATCGGGAGCGGTGGGAACGGTGGTCGAGCCGCTGTACGGGATGATCTGGCGCACGGCCATGATGTCGAGGACAAACGTCTCCGGCCCGATGCGGAAGGTGATGAGGCGAATCGATTGCGAGTCAGCCACGGTGCTCATTGTAGATCGCGTCGGAAAGGCCGGCGGGCTTACGTTCGGACTCGGAAGCGCTTCACTTCCTCGTCCACGCTGCGGATGGCCTCGGCGAGAAGATGCAGGGACTCGGTCATCTCGTTCGCGGAACTGCGATTTCCCTCGGCGATGGCTCGGACCTGCTCCATGGTCGCCACGATCCGTTCGCTCTCGCTGGCCTGGTTGGTGGCCGCCTTGAAGATCTCGTGAATCATGTCGATCATCCGCTCGGCGGCGGCGGAGATCATCGACGATCCGGTACGCTGCTCGCTCATGGCCTGGCGCACGTATTTTGTGACCTCGCGCATCGATTCCACGGCGCGCATGATGTGATTGGAGCCCTGCGACTGCTGATTGGTGGCGTTGCTGATCTGCTTGACCAGCTCCTGCAGTCGCTCGACCGACCGAGTCACGCTTTCACTTCCGGAAGCCTGCTCGCGGGTGGCCGAGGCGATCTCCCGACCCATCCCGGAGGCTTTGGTCGCCGCCTCCAGAATATTGTTGAGGGCCTTGCCTGCCTCGTGGGACAGGGCGACACCATCCTCCACAAGGCGGGTGCCGACGCCCATCGACCGGAGAGCGTTGGCCACTTCCTCCTGGACCGAACGGATCAGACCGGTGATCTCGCGGGTGGAGGAGGCGGTGCGCTCCGACAGGTCTCGGATCTCGGTGGCCACGACGGAAAAGCCCTTTCCGTGTTCGCCTGCCTGCGCCGCCAGAATGGCAGCATTGAGAGCGAGAAGGTTGGTCTGCTCGGCGACGTCGTCGATCACGTTGAGGATGCGACCGATCGCGGCGGAACGTTCTCCCAGCCGCGTGACCACCGCGTTGGAGTCCCTCACCGAGTTGCGGATCTGCTCCATACCGTCGATGGTTTCGCGGACCGCGCGCATGCCCGACTCGGCCGCTTCTGTCACCACCACGTTGAGCTCGTAGGAGCGCGCAGCGTTGGCCTCCACCTGGGCGATCGACGCGCTCATTTCCACCATCGACGACGAGGTCTCCGTCGCGAAATTCGAAAGGAAGTCGACGTTGTGATCGACCTCGCGAATGGAGTTCGCCATCTGCTGGGTAGCCGAGGCCGTCTCCTCAACGGAACTGAAGAGGGTGTCGGTGTGGCGGCTGACCTCTTCGATGGATGCAACCATCTGCAGCATGGAGGAGGAAGTCTCCTCGGACGCAGCGGAGAGGGCTTCCACGTTGTCCGTGATTTTGCGGACCCCGCCGTTCATCTGGTCGATGGATTGGTAGGTATCGTCCAGGACGCCGCGCTGCTCGTCCACACGGTCGATCACGGTGCGGGAGCGCGATCCCACCGTCTCCACCACCGTTTTCAGCTGCGTCTGCGACCGCACCAGCTTCAGGACCGTCTTCTCCAGGCTGCCGGCCATCGTGTTGAAGGCGCTGGCCAGGCTGCCCATTTCGTCGCCACTCTTGATCTCGGCGCGCTGGGTCAAGTCCCCCCGGGCGATTTCGCTGGCGCTGTGCACCATGTCCAGGATGGGGCGGATCATGACCCGCGACGCGATCCAGGCCAGAGCGGAGGCGGCCGCGAGGGCCAGCAGGGCGATCAGAAAGTTGGTCCAGGCCAGGGAGCGCGCGGTATCGGAAGCCTGTCGCTCGTTTACCAGCAGCCGCAGCGACGCATGCGAGCCTTCAGCTGCTCGCAAGGGCACCACGAACAAGTGCTGCTCCTCACCGTTGATGGTGAGGTCGGCGCGACCGGGCATCTCGGTCATTCCGGGCGGAGGCACCGGCTGCGATGCCACGATCACGGTGCCGCCCGGTGCCAGAAAGTCGGCGTATTCGATGGAAGGATTCCGGCGCAGACCGGTGATGATTTCGCGAAGGTCGTCGGTGCGTCCGGTGCGCACTGCATTGCCGGACGCGGTGGCCACCGTGTCGGCCAGGGACTGGGCGTGCTCCAGTGTCTGATTGCGGATCTCAGCGCGGACCCGCCACTGCTCGAAGGCGATGATCAGCAGCGCCACGGCGATGGTTTGCAGCGCAAAGGTCGCTACCAGCTTCGGCCTGAGTCCAAGCCGGAACGTCGAAGGAGATGACTGATCGCCGGAAAGCATCGGGAATGTTGAGTGTAGCGTACCGACTGTCCCGGGAAGAGAGGACAACGATTAGGTCCCAGGGGAGGGGGGATCCCGCGCAAGGTTCGACGCGTTATGATCCGCGCCGTGCCGCTGATCCGCTGCCAGAAGTGCGGACAGGCCTACGACGTTCCTGGCGTCGTCGCCGTCCACCTGCCGAACTCGATCGCCACCTGCGAGTGCGGCGAATGGATTTCCGGGAGTAAGGCCGCGCTGCTGGCCCGCATGCTCAACCCGGAGAAGATCAAGGAAATCGATCTCCGGCCCTACAAGTCCGACCACGCTGAGTCTTCCCCGGAGCCGGTACCGGCGGCACCTGCTGGGGCTCCCGGGTCCGGCCCGCGGTCGGTGCGCGTGGTGGCCCGTGGTGCTCGTGAGTCTGTCGATACCGTGTTCACCATCGGCGAACATCCCCTGTGGATCGGTCGCCGGGGATGTCATGTCGAACTGGCCGAGGCGGAGCTTTCGATCCGGCATTGCTCCATTTTTTTGAGGGGCTCCGAACTGGTGGTGCACGATGCCGGCTCGCATACCGGCACATTCCTCGATGGGGCGAAAGTCACGGAGGCGGTGCTCGGCGAGGGCGTGCATCTGATGCGAGCCGGTTCGGCGCTGGTCAGCATCGAGCCGACCGCGGATCGAGGAACGCCCGTGGGGCCGATTCATCTCCAGGTGCCCGATGGGTACGACGAATCGATGCTGCACGCCTTCGCGGAGCGCCCGCCGGAGCCGGAGGAGGGCAAGCGCTCCGTGCTGGTCTGCGTGGGCGGACCGCTCAACGGCCAGGAGTTCGAGATTCCATTGACCGGGTTGGTGGTCGGACGGGAGGGACATGTGCGGGTTCCCGATGAGTTTCTTTCCCGCCGCCATTTCGAAGTGCTGCCCGACGGGGAGGGCGCCATCCGTGTGCGCGATCTCGAAAGCAGGAACGGGACGTTTCTGAACACGCTCCCCGCGCGCAATACGAAGGTCCAGTCCGGCGACGAGATCCGGGCCGGCGTGAATCGCTTCCGCATCGAACAACGCGCCTGACGCTGCGGAGCCGCGCCTGTTCGTAGTGCGCTTGATGGCCAGCGCTCGTCGAAGTCCACTGCCGAACCAGGAGCGGTTTCCTGCCTGCCGCCGCTCCCTGTTCCGAAGCGCGATTCTTGAAAAAATGATGACCTCTGGGCTGGTTCTGGCTTTGGCATATACTCCCGCGATCAACGCAATGGGAGTTCAGTTATGAGCCGGTTTGCCGAAGACGCGGCGGCCCGCATCGTGCGGTCGCTCTCTGCCCTGGTGCAGTGTCCGATGAGCGTCAGCGGAGCCTCGCATCCGGACGACGCGCACTCCATTGCCCTGACCTCGCTGCTCTCCATTCGCGCCGATCGTCCCCTGCGCGACGAGGAGCGCTCGATCCTGGCGGAATTGGTTCCTCTGGTGCGCAACGCCGCCGATCAGGATGCGCACATCGACGATCTGGAGGCGCGGATTGCCCAACTCCAGCGCGAGAATGCTCACCTCCTGACGCAGAACCGCATCCTTTCGGAAATCTCCGCGCGGGACACGCTGACCGGTCTTTACAACCGCTGGTACGTGATGGAGAAGATCGACAGCGAAATGAATCGTTCGTTGCGGAACGGCTCTCCCGTCTCTGTGCTCATGCTGGACATCGATCACTTCAAGAACATCAACGACTCGTTCGGCCATACGGCCGGCGACAGCGTGCTGCGGACGTTCGGTCAGGTGTTGCGCGACAGCTGCCGGGTCTACGACGTTCCGGGGCGTTACGGTGGAGAAGAGTTCTGCATCGTCCTGCCGGAGACGCGCGTCGACAATACGACGGTGGTGGCGGAGCGCATCCGGGAGCGACTGGCCGCCAGTCGCTTCGACATGGGCGAACAGGAAATCTCCGTCACTGCGTCGATCGGCATCGCCGGAATGGATTCTCCGAACGGAGGGGATGTGGTCACCTCTTCCGCGCTGATCGATCGCGCCGACCGGGCCCTGTACTCAGCGAAACATCTGGGACGGAATCGCGTCGAGCTGTGGAGCGCGAATTCTTTCAAAACGAATCACTAGACTCACGTTTGGTATGGGTCGCTGTGGCATTGGATTCACCCGGTCCGCTTCGTCCGCACAACCCTCTGTGAGCGTAGTCACCGCGAGCAGAGGAGTGAACTCGTAGTCTCACCCAACTACCCAACGAGGAGAGTGAAGTCATGGGTCACGCGAAACGGTTTGCCTTCGTTCTAGTCCTTTTCATCGCAGTCTCCGCCGTGGCCTCCGACCGACCGGCCGTCGGTGTCGCTGAGTTCAAGAACGAGACATCAGCGAACTGGTGGCGATCCGACGTCGGCAAGGACCTTGCCGGGATGCTGACCAACGAGCTGTCCTCGACGGGGAAGTTCAAACTTGTGGAGCGCCAGAAACTCAACCACGTGCTCGATGAACAGGATCTGGCCGACTCGGGCCGCATCAGCCGTTCCACCGGAGCGAAGCTGGGCAAGCTCACCGGGGCTCGCTACCTCGTCTTCGCCACGGTCTCGGCGTTTGACAGCCAGACGGCAGGCACGGGCGGCGGCCTGAGTTTTCATGGCATCAGCGTCGGCGGCAAGAAGGAAGAGGCCTATCTCGCCGTCGATCTGCGGGTGGTCGACACCACCACGGGCGAAGTGGAATTCACGCGCACCGTCGAAGGGCGGGCAACGAATTACGGAATGGCCGGCAGCGTCTATCGCGGCGGCTGGGGTGGAAGCCTCGGCAAGTACGAAAACACGCCGACGGGCAAGGCGATTCGTGGCGCCATCATCGAAATCGCTGAGTACCTCGAATGCGCCATGGTCGACAAAGGCAGCTGCATGGACGCGTACAACGCCAAAGAGAAGAATCGCCGCACCAAGACGAAGAGCTCGCTGCGGATTGAATGACCTGTTTTCAGGAATCAAAACCGGCCGCCCCGTGGATGGGGCGGCCTTTTTTTGCCGTGATGACCGGGGCGAAGGGCTCAGGGTCCGATCTCAACCGTCGATCCCGGGCTAACTTCTACAAATAAAACGCCGTTGACGCCCCTTCCCCCGGAAAGGTAAACTCGACCGTCGTCGTTCCAAAACCCTCATCGGACGAAACTTGTCGATTTTTCGAGGCGGCGGAGACTTCACTGAACCCCTATGAGCGTACGTCTCGGAGAATTGCTGACCAAAGCGAGCCTGATCAGCCAGGATCAGCTCAAAGATGCCTTGAAGGTCCAGAAGGAGACTGGCGGAAAGCTCGGTGAGACCCTCATCAAGCTCGGCTTCGTCTCTGAAGAGGACATTACAGAGTGTCTCTCCCAGCAGTTCGGGGTCCCCTCCATCAATCTCGCCCATTTTGAGATCGACTCGAGCGTCATCAAGCTGATCCCTGCCGACGTGGCCCGGAAGTACAACATCCTGCCGGTCAACAAGACCGGGGCGACGATCACCATCGCCATGGCCGATCCCACCAACGTCTTCGCCATGGACGACATCAAGTTCATGACCGGCTACAACGTGGAGCCGGTGGTGGCTTCCGAGCTCGGGATCAAGGCTTCCATCGACAACTATTACGGGTCGACCTCCTCGCTCGAGCTGAAGAAGGTGATGGAGGACCTCCAGCAATCGGAAAGCGCCGATCTGGAGGTGATGGAAGAAGAAGAGGAGCTCAACGCCGAGGAGTTGACGGAAGGGGCGGAGGAAGCTCCGGTCGTCAAGCTGGTGAACCTGATTCTCACCGACGCCATCAAGCGCGGCGCCTCCGACATTCACATCGAGCCTTACGAGAAAGAGTTCCGTGTGCGCTTCCGGATCGACGGAATCCTGTACGAGATCATGAACCCGCCCTTGAAGCTGAAGGACGCCATCACCTCGCGCATGAAGATTCTGGCCAAGCTGGACATCTCGGAAAAGCGGCTGCCGCAGGACGGGCGCATCAAGCTGAAGATGAAGCTCAATGACAAGAACAAAGAGCTCGACTTCCGCGTGTCCGTGCTCCCCACGCTGTTCGGCGAGAAGATCGTCATGCGCCTTCTGGACAAGGACAACCTGCGCCTGGACATGACCAAGCTCGGGTTCGAAGCGGAGTCGCTGGTGAAGTTCGAAGAGGCCATCTTCAAGCCCTGGGGCATGGTACTGGTGACCGGCCCGACCGGTTCGGGGAAGACGAACACGCTGTATTCGGCGCTGGCCAAGGTCAACTCGCCCGAGGTCAACATCATGACCGCCGAGGATCCCGTGGAGTTCAACCTTCCGGGAATCAATCAGGTGCAGATGAAAGAGTCGATCGGGCTGAACTTCGCGGCGACGCTTCGGTCGTTTCTCCGACAGGATCCGAACATCATCCTGGTCGGCGAGATCCGCGACTTCGAAACGGCGGAGATCGCCATCAAGGCCGCGCTCACCGGCCATCTGGTTCTCTCCACACTCCACACCAACGATGCTCCCTCGACCATCAACCGCCTGATGAACATGGGCATCGAGCCCTTTCTGGTGGCCACTTCGGTTCAGCTCATCGCCGCACAGCGGCTGGTCCGGCGGATCTGCGGTTCGTGCAAAGAGGAAGTGGACATGACGCCGCAGGCGCTGATCAATCTCGGGTACTCCAAGGAGGAGGTCGAGACCTTCAAAGTCTACAAAGGCCGCGGCTGTGAAAAGTGCAACAGCACGGGGTACAAAGGGCGGGTCGGACTGGTCGAGGTGATGGTCATCGACGACGCAATCCGGGAGCTCATCCTCTCCGGCGGGACTGCCATCGACATCAAGAAGCGGGCCGCGGAAGTGGGGATGATCAGCCTGCGCCGTTCCGGGCTGATCAAGATCAAAGAAGGAATCACCACGATCGAGGAAGTTGTTCGCGAAACCGTGCTGTAGACCGCACCAGGTGGAGAAAACATGAGCGTCACCCTGCACCAGCTGCTGAAGACGATGGTTGAACGTGGAGGCTCCGATCTCCACATCACAACGAATTCTCCCCCCCAGATCCGCATCGACGGCAAGCTGACCCCTCTGGATATGCCACCGATGACCGCTCCGGAAACCAAACAGCTGGCCTACTCGGTGCTGACCGACGCGCAGAAGCATCGCTTTGAAGAGAACCTCGAGCTCGATCTCTCGTTCGGGATCAAGGGCCTGGCCCGCTTCCGGGCGAACATCTTCAACCAGCGCGGCGCCACCGCGGCCGTGTACCGGCAGATCCCCTACGAGATCCTCGGATTCAAGGAGCTCGGGCTGCCGCAGGTGGTCGAAGAGATCTGCAATCGCCCGCGCGGTCTGGTGCTGGTCACCGGACCGACCGGCTCGGGCAAGTCGACCACGCTCGCCGCGATGATCGACAAGATCAACCGCGAGCGCCACGAGCACATCATCACCATCGAGGATCCGGTGGAGTTCCTCCATCAACACAAGAGTTGCATCGTCAATCAGCGGGAGCTGCACGCAGATACGCATTCCTTCACCAACTCGCTGAAGTCGGCCCTGCGCCAGGATCCCGACGTGGTTCTCATCGGCGAGATGCGTGACCTGGAGACGATCGAGTCGGCGCTGCGCATCGCCGAAACCGGCCACTTGACCTTCGGTACCCTGCACACCAACTCCGCCGCCCAGACCATCAACCGCGTGGTCGACGTCTTCCCGGCGCACCAGCAGTCCCAGATTCGCGCGCAGCTTTCCTTCGTGCTGGAGGGCATCCTCTGCCAGACCCTGCTTCCCAAGGCCAATGGCAAGGGCCGGGTCATGGCCATGGAGATCCTGGTGCCCAACGCCGCCATCCGGAACCTCATCCGCGAGGACAAGGTGCACCAGATCTATTCGATGATGCAGACCGGACAGGCCAAGTACGGAATGCAGACCTTCAACCAGTCGCTGGCAACTCTATACTTCAAGAAGCAGATCAGCCTGCAGCTTGCGCTGTCGCGTTCGTCGAATCCCGACGAACTGCAGGAAATGATCTCCCGTGGTGCCGGAACGATCACCCCGCAGGGCACGCCCGGGCAAGGTGGCCCGCGCCGCCCCACGGCGACCTAACGCAATTGACAGGAGGAGACCATGCCGACGTTTGAATGGAAGGGGAGAGGAAGGGCGGGAGACACCGCAGGCGTCCTGGTGGCGGATTCGAAAGACTCCGTCATCGCATCGTTGCGGCGCCAGCAGATCGTCGTCACGGCCGTCAAGGAACAAGGCAAGGAGCTGGCCTTTCCGAAGTTTGGAGGGAAGGTCCCCCCGCAGCTGATCGCCATCTTCACGCGTCAGTTCTCGGTCATGATCGACGCCGGCCTGCCGCTGGTGCAGTGCCTGGAGATCCTTGGGTCGCAGCAGGAGCACAAGGTCTTCAAGCGGGCCATGCTGCAGATTCGCCAGGACGTGGAGTCGGGATCGAACCTCGCCGACGCCATGCGCAAGCACCCCAAGATCTTCGACAACCTCTTCACCAACATGATTGCGGCGGGCGAGGCGGGCGGTATTCTCGACACCATCCTCCAGCGCCTGGCGCAGTACATCGAGAAGTCGGTCAAGCTCAACGCCCAGGTGAAGGCGGCCATGATCTACCCGGTGTCGGTCATCTCCATCGCCGTGATCGTCGTGGCCATCATTCTGTGGAAGGTCATCCCCGTCTTCGCCGCCCTGTTCAAAGGTCTGGGCGCTGATTTGCCGATGCCCACGGTCATCGTCATCGCGCTCTCCAACTTCATCGCCGGCTACTGGTGGCTGATTGGAGGGGTGGGCTTCACCACCGTCTTCTCGTTGCGGAAATACCACGCCACCTACAAGGGCAAGCGTGTGCTGGACGGCATTCTCCTGAAGGCTCCGGTTCTGGGCATGCTGCTGCGCAAGATTGCGGTGGCCCGCTTCTGCCGCACCCTCTCGACGCTGACCTCATCGGGCGTTCCCATCCTCGACGGTCTGCAGATCACCGCCCGCACCGCCGGCAACTCGGTGGTGGAAGACGCCATCATGGCCACCCGCAAGTCGGTAGAAGAGGGCAAGACCATCAGCGAGCCGCTGGCAGAGACGGAAGTGTTCCCTTCCATGGTCGTGCAGATGATCGCGGTCGGCGAGCAGACCGGTGCGCTGGACACCATGCTCTCCAAGATCGCGGATTTCTACGAGGACGAGGTCGACACCGCCGTGGCCGGCCTGATGAAGCTGCTCGAGCCGATCCTGATCGCCTTCCTCGGTGTGGCCATCGGTGGCATCGTCATCGCCATGTACATGCCGATGTTCACCCTGATCGGCAAGGTCGGATAAGACGCCATTCCACGATTTTGATAGGGCGGCGCTCCGGCGCCGCCCTTTTGCTTTAATCTGCAAGTCGTCGCGCAGCCGCGACGCCTGATCATGCCCAGCGACGCCCGCATGTTGATCGCTGTCCGTGTCGTCGTTGTGACGACGCTGCTGCTTGCCGCACTGATCATTCAGTACACCGTCCGCGAGCTGCTGCCCATCAACTACCTGTACGTAACCGCAGGTGTGACCTACGCCCTGACCCTCCTCTACATCGCCTTCGGAAGATTCGGCCGTTCGCGGAAGATGAACCTGGCCATTCAGACGGCAGGGGACCTGCTGGTGGAAACGCTGCTGGTGTACTTCACTGGAGGACTGGACTCGCCGTTCTCGTTCCTTTACCTCGTCTCCATCATCACCGCGTCGATGCTGCTGTTCCGCCGCGGGGGCATTCTCGCGGCCAGCGGCGCGGTGATCCTGTACGGCGCGCTGGGGGACTTGATGTACTACGGCGTGCTGCCCCTGCCGGAGCAGTCCTGGTTCGTGCCCACGCCCTGGACCTCCTCGCGTCTCTACCTGAATATGGCCACGAACTTCGCCGGGTTCTACGCCACGGCACTCCTCACTTCTTACCTCTCCGAGAAACTGAAGAAGACGTTCGAGGAGCTGGACGTGAACCGCCAGAATCTGGCGGAGCTTCGCGCCCTCAACCAGAACGTGGTGGAGTCCATCCCCTCGGGATTGATCACCCTGTCGCCGGACGGCATTGTCACCTTCGTCAATCCTGCAGGCTGCCTCATTCTTCATCGCGATCTGCACGCCACCATCGGCAAGCGGCTCTCCGATCTCGAGTTCTTCTCGGATGAGGAGTGGTATGAGGTCCGGGCCACCCTGACCACCGGCCCCGTCGTGCGCAGGGAGCGGGACGATTTTCACGTGGGCGACGAGCTGCACAGCTTCGGTTACGCGGTCACCCCACTCAACACCATCGAAGGGAGTGCTTCCGGCTACACCCTGATCTTTCAGGACCTCACCGACATGAAGATGCTGGAGGCCGAGCTCCGGCTGAAGGATCGAATGGCCGCGGTCGGCGAGCTGTCCGCAGGCATTGCCCACGAGATCCGCAATCCGCTCGCCGCGATCGCCGGGTCCGTGCAGGTGCTCAAAAAGTCCACCGCCCTTTCGCCCCAGGAAGAGCGCCTGATGTCGATCATCCTCAAGGAGTCGGACCGCCTCAACAAATCGATCGCCGACTTTCTCCGCTTCGTCAAGCCGCAGGAGAAACGCGCTGCCGAATTCGACATCGCCGCGAACCTGGCGGAGACCCTCGACCTGCTGGTGAACTCCGCCGAGCTCCGTCCCGATCACGTCATTGAGCGCTCCATCGTTCCTCCCGCCTACACCCTGGTAGGCGACGCAGACCAGATCCGGCAGGTGTTCTGGAATCTGGCCCGCAACGCGGTGCAGGCCATGGCCGGCGGCGGCTGCCTGCGTGTGACCACCGAGGTGTCGGGTGGAACGTACCGGATCCTGTTTACCGATAACGGAAAAGGAATGACCGACGCCGACCAGCGCCGGCTGTTTCAACCGTTCCGCACGAATTTTCCGTCGGGCACCGGCCTGGGCATGGCCATCTCCTACCGCATCGTGCAGGAGCATGACGGCCGCATCGACGTGCTCTCGCGAGAGGGCGCCGGCAGCACCATCACCATCGTCCTTCCTGACAATGCACCTGCGCGAAGCAGAGTTCCCACCGATCCCGGCATGCGCGCCACGCCCGCGGTGGCCTCGGGAACGCTGTCGTAGCCCATAAGGGAAAGCGCGCATGTCATGCAGTCCGGCATGAATCCGAAACAACGCGCGCGCGGACCAGCCGGCGCAGCCGGCGAAAGAATGTAGCCCCCGGCGCCAACCGGGGGTAAACGCTGGTTTGGCCAGCGGGGTAAACTCCGAACGAACCATGTCCGATGACCGACTGCTCGCAGCCGAGCCCCTCGACGATGAATTGCAGGCCGAGCTTTCCCTCCGCCCCCGGTTTCTGCGTGAGTACATCGGTCAGCACAAGGTCAAGAAGAACCTCGAAATCTCCCTGGAGGCCGCCCGCAAGCGCAACGAGTCGCTCGATCACGTGCTGCTCTTCGGCCCTCCCGGCCTGGGCAAGACCACCCTCGGCAACATCATCGCCAACGAGATGAACGCCCGGATCCGCACGACGTCCGGGCCAGCTCTGGAGCGTCCCGGCGATCTGGTGGCCATCGTCACCAACCTCGAGAAAGGCGACGCGCTCTTCATTGACGAAATCCATCGTCTTCCCGCTCCAGTCGAAGAGGTGCTCTATTCGGCCATGGAGGATTTTTCCATCGACGTGATCATCGGGCAGGGGCCGGCGGCGCGCACGCTGAAGGTCGAGCTGCAGCCGTTCACGTTGATCGGTGCGACCACACGGGCCGGCCTGCTGACCGCCCCGTTGCGGGCCCGCTTCGGCATCGTCCACCGGCTCGACTTCTACGATGTGGAGTCTCTGGTCATCATCGTCCAACGCTCCTCCGACATCCTCGGTATCAACATCACGGCCGACGGCGCGCACGAGATCGCCCGGCGCGCGCGCGGCACGCCACGCATCGCCAACCGGTTGCTGCGCCGGGTCCGCGACGTGGCCGAGGTGAAGCACGAGGGGAGCATCGACGTGGCCAT
>JBKJQB010000165.1:0-18303 GCA_046594105.1 Thermoanaerobaculia bacterium | reverse complement strand
CACGAGCGCGGCGATGCCAAACGCGACTGCGGTGATGACCAGATCGCCGAGGGTCGCGCGGGTGCATAGCCAGGCGCTCTGCCAGAACGGCAGGCCCTGCATGCTGGCGAACCACTTTCCCTGGGACATCTCCCAGGCGAAGTGGAGTGAGAACACCAGCAGCGTGAACGTTGTCCACCGCCTCATCGTTCGCCACCAGAGGCCTGCGCGGGACCTTCCGGATTCTTCATGATCATTCCGGGCAGCTTGTTTCTAACCATGCCTTGGTAGCGCACCGCTGGATCACTGTTTCGCTCTGACATCGGTGACGTAGTAGGCCCCGTCGCGGTCGTGCATGGTCACCTCGACGGGCGTCCCGTCCGGCGGGAGGGCGTCGACCTTCGCGCCGCGCACCTCGTACTCCATCTTCATGGCCATCATCTTTCCGGGCACTTCCTTGTTGTCGAGATTGATCATGTTCTTCGCCGGATTGCGCGACACGATCGTCGCGGTCATGGGGTACGTCTGCTCGGCGGTGGAGGACGAAGTGGCCTGCGCACCGGCTACTGGCGCCGCACCGGCGCCTGTGGTGACGGCTTCCTTCCTGGAACAGCCGAGTACAGCGAGCATCGCGATTGTGTAGACGAATGGTTTCATGAGTTCTCCTTAAAGTCGTTGTGAACTACGCGTTTCCGTACCGCGCCATCAAGGGCTCTCGATGGTCGCGGGCTCGGTGTGGGACGGTTTCTTCGAATCATCTTCTGCGCCTGCATGACGCACTTCGGTGTGCCAACGCCAGCGGTAATAAATCGCCGGATAGACCATCAACTCCATCAGGAAGGAGGTGAAGAGGCCGCCGATCATGGGAGCGGCCACGCGCTGCATGACGTCGGACCCTGCTCCGGTGGACCACATGATGGGGATGAGGCCCATGGAGGCCACAGCCACGGTCATGACCTTGGGCCGCACCCGTTTGACGGCGCCGTGATAGATCGCTTCGCGCAGATCCTCGCGGCTGCGCATCTGTCCGCTGGCTTTCATGGAATCGTAGGCCAGATCGAGGTAGAGCAGCATGAAGATGCCGGTCTCCGCATCGAGGCCGAGCAGGGCGATCAGCCCGACCCACACGGCGATGGACATGTTGTAGCCCAGCGCCCACAGCAGCCAGATGGCGCCGACCGCGGAGAAGGGGACGGCCAGCAGGACGATGAGCGTCTTGGCCATCGACTTCGTGTTCAGGTAGATGAGGAAAAACACGATGAACAGAGTGATGGGCACGACCACCAGCATCTTCTGCTTGACCCGCTCCATGGCCTCGTACTGGCCGCTCCACTGCAGGGTGTAGCCGGAGGGAATCTGCAGTTCTCCGGCGACCGCGCGCTTGGCCTCTTCCACGTAGCTGCCGATGTCGCGCTGGGTGGTGTCGACATCCACATAAACGTAGCCGGAGAGTTTTCCGTTCTCATCCCGGATCATGGCCGGACCCTGCATCAGCTTGATGGTGGCCAGCTCGCCGAGCGGGACCTGGGCGATGCCTCCGGCACCCGGGGAGGTCCCGCCCGTAGCCGCCATCCCGCCGCCCGCCGCTGCGCCGGAGGTCTGAAACGGAACCAGGACGCGGGCCAGTTTATCGACCTCGTCCCTGAGCTCGCGCGGATAGCGAATATTGATCGGGTAGCGCTCCCTCCCTTCGATGGTGGTGGAAACGTTCTCACCGCCGATGGCGGCCATGATCACGTCCTGCACGTCTTTGACTGACAAACCGTAGCGGGCGATGGCAGGGCGGTTCAGCTCGAAGTCGACGAAATATCCACCGGAGACGCGCTCGCCATAAACGCTGCGGGTGGCCGGCACCTTCCTGACGATTCGCTCGAGCTGCTGGCCGATCGCTTCGATCTGCTTGAGGTCCGCACCAAAGATCTTGATTCCGACCGGAGTGCGGATGCCGGTGGTGAGCATGTCGATGCGATTGCGGATGGGCATGGTCCAGGCGTTGGTCTGGCCGGGAATCTGAAGTTTCTGGTCCATGTCGTTGACCAGGTCTTCCCAGGACAGCCGGTCGGGCCATAGCGGGCGGACCAGCGGCTTAAGAAAGTCCGGCATCCAGTTCGAGTACCAGCGTTCCTTCCCCCGCCACTGTGATTGCGGTTTCAGAACGACGGTGGTCTCGCCCATGGAGAAGGGGGCCGGATCGGTAGAGGTGTCCGCGCGCCCCACCTTTCCAAAGACGCGCTCCACTTCCGGGAACTGCTTGAGCAACTGGTCCTGCCGCCGCAGCAGCTCACCGGCAGCGGTCACGGAAATCCCCGGAAGCGTCGTGGGCATGTAGAGAAGCACCCCTTCGTTGAGGGGGGGCATGAACTCGTGGCCGAGGCGGAAGTACACCGGAATGGTGACCAGCACGATGAGCACGGCGATGGCGATCACCACCCGCGTGTGTTTCAGCACCCAGTGCACCGGGGGACCGTAGAGGCGGAACAGGATCTTCGAGATCGGGTGCTTTTCTTCGGGATACATCTTGCCGACCAGAACGGCGTTGGTCACGCCGGCAAGCCAGCGCGGGCGGAACTCGAAGCGGTGCATCCGCGTGAACAGCAACCGGACCGCCGGGTCCAGCGTGATGGCCAGCAGAGCAGCGATGGCCATCGAGAAGTTCTTGGTGAAGGCCAGCGGCTTGAAGAGCTTTCCTTCCTGCGCTTCCAGGGCAAAGATCGGCAGGAAGGAGAGGGCGATGACCAGGAGTGAGAAGAAGGCGGGGCGGCCGACCTCCTGGATCGCCGTGATCAGGACCTCCCGATAGTCGCCTTTCTTTCCTTCCGATTCCCAGACCTCGAGCTTCTTGTGCGCGTTTTCAACGACGACGATGGCTGCGTCGACCAGGGCTCCGATGGCCACGGCGATGCCGCCCAGCGACATGATGTTCGAGCTGATCCCGAAGAATTTCATGGGGATGAAGGCGATGATCACCGCCGCGGGGATGGTGATGATGGGGATGATCGAGCTGGGGATGTGCCAGAGGAAAATGAGAATGATCAGCGACACGATGATCATCTCGATGAGCAGCTCGTGCTTCAACGTATTGATCGACTCGTCAATGAGCTCCGAGCGGTCGTAGGTCTCCACGATTTTCACGCCCTTCGGCAGGGACGGCCGGATCTCCTCGATGCGCTTTTTGACCCGGTCGATGACCGCCTTGGCGTTTTCGCTGTGGCGCATCACCACGATGCCGGCGGCCACTTCGCCCTTGCCGTCGAGCTCCGCGATGCCCCGTCTCAGCTCCGGCCCGAGCTGGACGCTGGCGACGTCGCCGAGGCGCACCGGAGTGCCGCGGTTGCTCTTGATGACGATCTCCTCGAGATCACTCTTCTTCTTCACATATCCGTGAGCGCGCACCATGTATTCAGCGCCGCTCCATTCAATCAGCCGTCCGCCCACCTCGTTATTCGAGCTCTTCACCGCGTCGGTCAGCTGCATGAGGGGGATGCCATACGCGGCCAGCTTGTTGGGATCGACGGTGATCTGGTACTGCCTCACGAAGCCACCGAGGCTGGCCACCTCGGCCACACCAGGGACGGCCTGCAGTTCATAGCGGAGATGCCAGTCCTGGATGGAGCGCAGGTCGGCCAGGGAGCGCTTGCCGGTGGTGTCGACCAGGGCGTACTGATAGACCCATCCCACACCCGTCGCATCAGGGCCCAGCTCGGTCTTCACGCCTTCGGGCAGGGAGCTCTGGACCTTCGACAGGTACTCGAGCACGCGGCTGCGGGCCCAGTAAATGTCGGTGCCCTCTTCGAAGATGACGTAGACGTAGGAGTAGCCGAAATCGGAGAAGCCGCGAATGGCTTTGACTTTCGGCGCCCCCAGGAGTGAGGCGATGACCGGATAGGTGACCTGATCCTCGATGATGTCGGGACTGCGGTCCCATTTCGAGTAAACGATCACCTGGGTGTCGGAGAGATCGGGGAGCGCGTCGACAGCGATCTCTTTGATGCTCCAGATCCCGCCGAGGACCAGCGCCCCGACGATGATCAGGACGATGAAGCGGTTCGTAGCGGAGAAGCGGATGAGTTTTTCAATCATTTTGGGCTCTTGGTTTCTGTCTTCATCTCCGGCATTCCCGGCATGCCCCCCGATCCGGCTATCGCCGACTTGAGCCGGGATTCGGAATCGACGAGGAAGTTTGCATCCACCACCACGGTCTCACCCGCTTCCACGCCGCTGAGAATCTGATAGAACTCGTTTGTTTTCGCGCCGGTCTGTACTTCCCGAGGCACGAATTGTCCAGGGCCTGTCTGCACGAAGAGGATCGCTCGCGTGCCGGTCTGCATGACCGAGCTCTCAGGAACGACGATGACGTTGCCCAGCGGTTTCTGCAGCACCACGTTGGCGAACATCTCCGGCTTGAGCAGGCCACCAGGATTGGGCAGCTCGACGCGCACTTTCGCGGTTCGGGTGGCCTCGTCGACGATGGGTGCCACAAATGTCACGCGGCCAGTCGCGGTCTGGCCGGACGAGGAGAGGGTCACCTGCGCGGTCTGGCCGGTGTGAACGGACGGAAGATCCGATTCGTACACGTCGGCGACGATCCACACGCTGCTCAGATCGGCGATGACGTAGAGGGTGTCGGCCGGCATGACCCGCGCTCCCAGCAGTGCGGTCTTGGTGAGGACCACGCCGTTGACTGGCGATCGCAGCGTGACGGCGCGAATGGGATGTCCGCTTCGGGCCACGCGATCGATGTCGCCCGAGCTCATGTCCCAGAGCTGCAGCCGGCGTCGGGCCGCTCCGGCGAGTGTTCGCCCGAAGTCGGAGTGCATGCGCTCGGCCAGGATCAGTTCCTGCTGGGTGGCCAGAAGGTCGGGACTGTAGATGGAGAGCAGGGGATCGCCTCGACGAACGGACTGGCCGGTGAAGTTGACGAACAGACCCTCGACGACGCCTTCGAACTTGGTGTGGATCTGGGCCTCACGCCGCTCGTCGGTGGTCACACGACCGACGGCACGGATTCCGCCGGCCAGCGGCCGAAGCTCCGCCTTGCCCAGCTTCACGCCGATCAACTGCTGCCGCGCCGGAGGCAGGGAGACATTGCTGTAACCCTCCACCGTGGAGGTGGCCGCCGCGGTGCTGGTGACCTCGTCTGCATATAGCGGCACGAGCTTCATGCTGCAGTCTGGAGCGCGGCCTGGCTTGTTGGACTTGTACACGTGCGGGGGACCCTGGGAGTACATCGGGTCAATCCACGCGGTCACCCGCCGGCCGCTGCTGTCCTGCACCACGCCGCCGTCATTGCCGCTGGCAGGCGCACCGTCGCGGCCTTTGGCAAAGAGCACCACGACCAGGGCGATGGCCAGGAGAGCCGTGAGGATCCAGGGAAGTGTTTTCCGATTGAAGATTCGATTGCTCATGGTTGCCTCCTCACTTCATCTTTGTGCCCGACGCCGAGGGTGCGGGCATCGACGTGGCGGTCGCGGCGGTCATCGCGCTGGCGCCGGCGCTGCCGCTCCGCGCGCCATGACGAATGGCGTCGATGTCCGCTTCCGCAGCCATCTGCTGCCTGAGATAGTCGTAGTAGTCGACGTTGAGCGAGATGTAGGTGCGCAGGGTTCCCAGGACGGAGTCGAGGGTGGTCTTTCCGTTCTGGTAGGAGACCAGGGCCGACTCGAATCCAAGCTTGGCAATGGGCACGAAGTGATCGAGGTGAAAGTTGATCTGTTCGATGGCTTCGTTCCGGAGGACGAGCGCGGTCCCCAGGTCCTGCCGGAGCTGCAGGCGCATCGCTTCGATCTGCTGCAGCCCGGCGTCGCGGCGCAGGATCGCTTCGCGGATCCGCGGCGCAATCAGCGTCGATCGGCGCACCGGAAGCTCGATTCTGGCGACGACGGCGAACATGTCGACGTCCCGCGGTCGTACGCCGTACGTGGCCTCCAGGTTGATGTCGGGCCTGGTGGCCAGCTTCGCCAGATTGAGATCTTCTTCCGCTCGCGCCACTTCCGACTGCAGCTCCGCGATGGCCGGTGTGGAGTCGGGAAGTGTGGCGTCGATGCCATCGCCGTGTGGGCGCTCCATCGCATGCGGAAGTGAGAACCCGGGCACCGGGGTCCCCTGGGGGAGCTGCAGCAGGGGCAGCAGCCTCGCCAGTGCCGCGTTGCGCTGCCGGCGCAGCACAAAGATCTGATGATCGACGCTGCTCTGTTCGAGCGTTGCGCGGATCAGATCGGTCTGAGGCACCGCTCCCGCCTCGTACTGAATCCGCGAGGCGTCGGTGACCGACTGGAGCACGCGCAGGATTTCCCGGGTCGCGGTGATCTGATTTTCCGCGGCGGCGGCGTCGATCCAGGCCGTGCGTGCGTCGCGCTCCACTTCCGCCTTGCGGGCGTCGTACTGGCGACGCAGACGTTCGACCTCCAGCTCAGCCGACTTGCGCAGGGAGTCGCGGCGCGACTTCCGGACCAGCGTCTGCGACGCTCCCACCATGTACATGGTCATGAAGTCGTAGGAGAGATCGATCGGCAGGTTCTGGACCCCTCCCATCAACATCGGGTTGGGCAGCGATCCGGCGGGAGCGACGCGCTCCTGCGCTGCGCGAGCCTCGGTGGCAAGGGCCGCGAGCGATGGGTTTCCATCGACCGCCGTCTGCACGACGGAGGCGGGATTGTTCCAGTCGGTCGATGACGGCGCCTGCGGCGGCACGGCGATGGCCGGAATCGCGAAGAGCGCGATGGCGATGAACAGGATCTGTGTCTGCTTCATGGAGTCCTCAAACAGCAATGCAATCGGAGCGAGCCGGAAAAACCGGACACGCGGTGAGAGCGGGGGCTGCCCGGGACTAGACCAGGAGGGTGGAGAGGAGCGCGATCCGCCGTTGCAGCGGCGGGATGGCCAGCGGCGGAGAGGTGTCGCCGTGCGCGAGGGCCGGCTGGAAGGTGAGGTCGGCGCGAACGATGGCAATCGGGCTGGCGGCCATCGCGGCAGAGGGAGGAGGACTCTGCTTGTTGATCGTGAAATCGCCAGCAGCAGTGGGGGGCTGCTCACAACTCGTGGTCTTGCAGCAGTCCGGATGATCCATGGAGGCGTGAGCCGCGCTCACTTGCGGCGCGCAGCATGGCATCGCCTGGCAGAAGCCGGTGCCGGCGAACGCCATGGGCATGGCCACCAGCGCCAGAAGGACCGCGAAGATGAAGAGTTTCCTCACTGCTGTCGTGCAACCACGCACGGATGGTACCCATTCCTCAAGCAGCCCGGACTTTCGGAGCGCCGGCATCCGTGCCGGCGGGAGGATTCGCCGAGTTCCGCTGCCGCAAGCGGGTGCCTGAAATGAAGAAAGCGGCACGGGACTTGACTCCGTACTCCGGTACGGGAGCTAGGATGACGCGATGATGACGATCGGGGAGCTGGCAGAGGCCGCCGGAGTGGGGGTGGAGACGATTCGTTTCTATGAGCGGAAGAAACTCATCGCCCAGCCGAAGCGTCCCCGCTCCGGGTATCGCCGCTACGACGAAGACACGGCGCGGCGGATCCGCTTCGTCCGCCAGGCGCAGGAGCTTGGATTCACGCTCGCCGAAATCAGCCAGCTCCTGGAGCTGCGTCTCGACCCGCGCCGGAGCTGCGCCGACGTAAAACATGAGGCCGAGACAAAGATCGTGGACATCGACGGGAAGCTGGCAGCCCTGCGGACGATGCGGCAGGCGCTGGTCGAGATCACCCGCTCCTGTACCGGAGAAGGACCGACCAGCGAGTGCCCCATCCTCGACGCGATCGAAGCCTCGGCAGGCAAACGCCCGCGTGCCGGGAATAGGGACCGTAGTACAGCCTGAGTTGTGACCGTTCGATTGCGGCAGATCGCCACAAGAACGAAAAGGAGAAAAAAGCTATGGCATTCAAGAAAGGTGAGAAGTTCCGGTGTCCCGACGCCTCGTGTGGTTGCGAGATCGAGGTGACCAAGGGCGCACCGGAAAGCTGTCAAGGCAAAGAAGCGCCGCGCTGCTGCTGCGGCCGCGACATGGTGAAGAAGTAGGACACCGCCTGCCGGGCGGAGAACCCTCCGCCCGGCAGTATTGCGGAACCTCCCCATCGAGAGTCCTTCTCCCCGCGCACGGGGAGAAGGTGCCGAAGGCGGATGAGGGGCCCTCACACAAGAAGAGCAGGACCCCACTTCCGGGATCCCGTTCTGCGGGAAGTCGACGCGATCGAAGTGCAATCCCGAGGCGAACCGAGGATGATCAGTGAACCCATTTGAACTTCTGGAAAGCCTCGCCGCTGGCATCGAGCATCAGCCCCTCATCGCCGCGATTGCTGCGTTGATGGGAGGCCTGCTTTCGACCAGTGCCTGACCCTGCACCTTCCCCGCAGGTGTGGGGATCGCCAGCTACATCGGGGCCCATGGGGACGCGGACGCTGACAAAGTCCAGCGCAACGCGAAGGCGCTGGCGTTTTCGTTTTTCTTCGGCCTGACTGCCGGTCTGCTGATTCTCGGAACGGCGGCCGCCTGGTTCGGGCGGCTTCTGGCCCAGTGGAGCGCGCCCTTCGCGATGGCCACGGCCGTGCTGTCGATCCTCGCCGGTCTGGTCGCGCTCCTGGGTCCGGTGATGCGGCGCCTGGTGACCAATCCGGCAGTCAAGCAGCGGGGAGGCGCAGGCGGTGCATTCGTCTACGGTCTGCTGTTCACGGTGGCCACCATCACCACATCGGCCGGTCCGCTGATGCTCCTCCTCACCATTGCAGCGGCGATGGGAAAGCCGCTCTACGGCGCGCTGTTGTCGCTCGCTTATGGCATCGGGCGCGGGCTGCCCTTTCTCCTGATCGGCCTTTTCGCCAGCCGGGTGGCCGCCTGGGTCGGGCGCATGGAGCGAGGGCGGCGGGCCGCCGAGGTGGTGAGCGGCGCGGCGCTCGTGGGGGTCGGTGTGTACTTTCTGACCCTGACTGTGAACGCTACTTCCTGATCGTCGCTTTGTAGCCGAGCTTCTCAATCGTTTCGACGATCTTCCCGGGCGATGTCTTTCCGGCGTCGTAATCGACCAGCGCCTGCCGGCGGGGGTAGCTGACCTCGGCCCTGATGACGCCGGGGGTGCGCTTCAGCATCGCGTGAATGCCCGTCGCGCAGCTGGAGCAATGCATTCCCTGGATGGCCAGAGAGACTCTCTTCAGTTCCGGGACCTTCGCCCCGTGCGCAACGAAGGGAAGCAGGGAAAGCAGCAGCGTGGCCAGGATGACGGATCGTTTCATGGCGCCGTCAACGTGATCGGAGAGGATGGCATTTCGTTCGGGAGCCGTTGGCCCGCCGCACCAGAATGCGCGACGACCGATCAGGACGACGCTGAATTCGATGCCCAGCAGTTCGGCAAAGGGATCGCGCAGCGGGAGCGCAAGGTGACGCGCCGGGTTTGCGTCCTCCGCTCCCCGCTCGAATCCGCTCAGTCCACCTTCCACTTGCCGGCGATCTTCTTGAGCGAATACGTCTGGGTGGTGGAGCCGTGTCCCGACGCGTCGCTGATCGTTTCGCTGACTCGGATTTTCGCCTCATCCCCCGATTCGAGAAGTGAGGCCCCGGCCGACGAAAGCAGTTTCTCCAGTTTCCTGGGATCGCCGATCATCTCCACAGCCATCGCTTTGGCGTCCTTCTCGCCCAGCATTTTCCTGGCCTCGGCGAACTGAGTCTGGAGGTCGCGGGCGGAAAACGGCTGGGCGGCCTTCAAGTCGAACTTCTTCATGGCCCGGGTGAACCCGAGGAGCGCGATGGCCTGGGGGGACTTGGCCACGGCCGCTCCGCGGATGGCCGGCGCTTCGTGGACCATCTGCGGCTGCACATCGAAGGTGCCGCTCAGGGCACCGTCCTGTTCCTCGGATTTCACCTCGCCGGTGATCCTGGCATCCGTGACGGTCAGTTGTTTGAAGACCCCTTTGACGTCGCCGCCCGACCGGTACCCGCCGCCGCCCGACATCATGCTTTCGCCATAGATATTCAGCGAGTAGTTCGCCTGGTCACCCAGATCGAAGCTCACCTGGACCGCGTGAGCCTTGTTGCTTTCGGCCCAGCGGGAGACGCTCATCATGGCCTCGCCAAACACGTCGGCCAGGGGGATCTGCGCTTTCACATCGGTGAACAGAAGGAAGATTCGAGGCGGTCCCTCATTTGGTACGAAGCGTGTGGAGGCGACGTTCGGCAGCAGGATGGTTTTCCCCTCCTTCACCAGTTTGATCGTCGATGCGGCGTGGGCTGCGGTGCAGAGAAGAAACGAGAACATCAGAGTGGCGAAGCGAGGTCGGGACATGGTCAGGGCTCCTTCTTTCGTTGGCGAATCTGTGTTTGTTGATGCGCATCGGTCTTCCATGATTGCCGACGACGGGAACATCATCAAGGAGAAGGTGGAGACTAACAACGCGGCATCGGCGACGGTGATCCGTCCGTGAGTGCGGCCTGAGCCGTTCGGCTGTCAGCGTCGAGGCACTTTCCTTGCGATGAAACGGTCCGGCTCCCCGCGCTGACGGGGATTCTGCATGCGACCGCGATTCCCTCGGCTAGAATCCGCAGCGCGCAATGAAGGAGTCTCGATGGACACATTTGTGATGCCCGCCAGCCCGCAGTCCATGCCCTCCGGACTGCAGTACGTCGTCGACCAGCCAGGAACCGGTGCGCAGCCTCGCTCCGGCCAGATCGTCAGCGTTCACTACACCGGCTGGCTCACCAACGGTACGAAGTTCGACAGTTCCCGCGATCGCAACCAGCCCTTCGAGTTTCCCCTCGGGCAGGGCAGGGTGATCAAGGGCTGGGACGAGGGCGTCGCGGACATGAAGATGGGCGAGAAGCGGACGCTGATCATTCCACCCGGCCTCGGCTACGGCGATCGCGGTGCCGGCGGCCTGATTCCGCCCAACGCAACTCTCGTCTTCAAGGTCGAACTGCTCGGCGCGAAATAGGGTCGGAGCAGTGACTGTCGTCGATGACGGGTCGCCCCCTCATCGACAGCAGGAGCTCTCAGGTTCGATGCAGCGTACGATCCGGACTCCTCCGCGCCGCGCCGCGCCTCCGGTAGCCACCGGCGGCGCGAATCGCGTCAGGCTCGCCATTGCCGCCGCCGTCGTGCTGCTGGTGGCGATCTGGGCGCTGTGCCCGTCGTCGCTGTCGAAGGTGACCAATCTCCGATCGAGCGGAAAGAGCGTGATCGCATTCGGCGATTCGCTCACCGCCGGTTTCGGCGCTCCGGCAGGCGAGGATTACCCGGCCAGACTCTCCGGTCTGATCGGGGAGAGCATCCTCAACGCTGGCGTGAGCGGCGACACGACGGAAAGCGCCATGGCTCGACTGGACTCTGACGTTCTTTCTCACAATCCGCGCATCGTGGTCGTCGGTCTGGGCGGCAATGATTTTCTCCGCGGCGTTCCCATCGCCACGACCGAGCAGAACCTGCACACCATCATCCGCAGGATCCAGGCGGGCGGCGCCATGGTCGTTCTTCTCGGCTATCAATTCCCCAGCATCAGCGCGAACTACGAGAAGCTCTATGAGTCGGTGGCGAAAAGTGACGGATGTCTGCTGGTCCCGAATGTCCTCGCTGGAATCCTCCGCGACTCATCGTTGAAGAGCGACGAGATCCATCCGAATGCGAAGGGTTATGCCGTCATCGCGGACCGCGTCTCCGGCCCTTTGCGGAAACTGATCCGAAAAGCCAACGCCACCAGGTGATGCATCACGCGCCGCAACGTGTGGCGCGGCCGTCCTCGGCCGCCTCCCGTCGATCGCAGCGAGTAGAAAAAGTCGGCAGACAGCTCCTCATTGTGGTGAGAAGCGCGGCCGGGACGGCCGCACCACACCCGAACTTCAGCGCGGCCGGGACGGCCGCACCACACGTTAGGAGCCGGTGTCGTCGGCTGAGGGGCCGTAGATTGCGGGGACTTTCGCTCCCATCGGACGCAGATAAACGCTCATCTGGCCGCGGTGATGAATCATGTCGAGCAGGAAGCCCCAGAGCATGCCGCCGACGGTATCGGTCCAGACGGTCTGACCGCCCCAGATGAAATTCGCCGGCGCGGCCATGGTCTTCTCGTCGAGTTTCTTGAGCTCCTCACGAAGATCGGCGGTCGCCTTGTCCCAAGCCGCGACGATCTCCGTCATGGTCTTCGGAGGCGGAGTGGAATCCATGCGCGCCTCCCCCCTGGTAAAGAGTCCGGTCAGAGCGCGCTGCTCCTCGGCCAGCTGCCACGCCAGTTCCGCGGCGCTCTTCGACTTCTCATGGGGCCTGTAGGACGATTGATCGTTCGGAATGGCGCGCAGCACGCGACCAAACGCCGGCATCTCGAGCTCGAATCGCTGGACAAAAAATTCTGGAATGTTCATGGGGAACCTCCTCGCGTTGTTTTGATCCGTGAAGGGTAGTGCAGAAAACCGGTTCGTGTTGTCAGATCGCGATGCCGCGGCGGAAGGGTTCAGACCTGATCCACGACGGGTAGAGACACCGAATGGAACGAGGTGCCCCGCGCGCCTCGTGGGCGAACGAAGGATCAGCGCGGGCGAGACTTGATCCGCTTGCGCTCCCGGGAAGCTGCGCGCTGAATGGTGACCGTGGAGGTGGCGACGGAGGTGTCGCGGAAAACCACCTGGACCACGCCGATGGCGATGACGTCCCCGTTGGTGAGCTCGGTGGAACCATGGAGCGGAGCGCCGTTGAGAAAGGTGCCGTTCTTGCTGCCGAGGTCTTCGAGCAGGGCGCGGTCGCTCTCGACGTGGATGAGGGCATGGCGTCGGGAGACAGACGAATCCTCGATGAACAGCGTGGCCTGGGCATCGCGTCCGATCACCCGCTCTCCCGGAGAGAGAGGTATCTCGCGCCCTTGAAGAAGCAGGCGGAAGCGTCCGGCGGTGGAATCGCCCGGCGATGAAGAACGGACCGTGGCGATGCAGGCGTATCCGAAACCGTGCATGGTGCGAATGACATTCGGCTCATGCGCGTCGTCGTGCAGGGCGCCGCGCAGCTCCGCGACCAGACCGGCCAGAGCACTTTCAGAAACAAACGTGCCTGGCCAGATCAGGTCATGGATCTCGTTCTTGGAGAGGGCTGCCGGTGCGCGCTCGACGAGAATGCGCAGCAGCTCGAATGCTTTTCGCGACACGTGGAGCTCGGCCCCTTCCTCCAGCAGAAGGCGGCGATCGAGGTCGAGCTCAAAAGATCCGAAGAGTAAGGACAGTGCAGGGCCTCGGCGGGTTTCGGCGAAAATCTCAAGATTTCCCGAAGACTTCGTGCGGCTGGTCGTCGATTATCCGTCCCGTCGCGCAAATCCCACAAGTCAGAGGTTGGGCTCCGGCGATCGGCAGTGTCATCGGCGCGCGGGGTTGAAGGAGCGTTTATGAATCGAAAACTGGCCTTCGTTGCAAGCGTCGTCCTGCTCACGGCAGGCAGGGTGCGGGCGGACAGCAAGCTGCTGGTCTCCAGTCTGCTGGTGGACTCTTCCATCGCCGCTCCCGTGGTGCAGTTCCGTGTGGACAACAGCGACGGGGACGGGTACGTGCTTTCATTGTCGGGCTGGACGCTGGGAGGGGAGTTGCGGCGACGCCGATCTCCTTCCAGCTCGTGGCTGCTCTCCGCCGACCTGACTCCGCTGCACGCCCACAGCAGCAATCGCATCTACGTCGACGGCCGGCGGGCGAAGGATCTCGAGTACGACGACGCGTCGTACCGGGTGAAGCACGGACTCCGTTTCTCATCGACCCCTCATTCGGTGACCGACCTTCAGATCGTGATCTTGAAGGAATCGATCGGTGGCCTTTCCGATCCCGACCTGCTGGCCTTCTGGAAGCGGCCCTATGCGGGCGTCGAGATTGCGCACACGCGGTCGTATCGGACGTCGTCGCATCCGCTGGTCGCAGCCTCTGAAGGAATCGAAGTCACTGCGCGCGGAGAAGCATTCGTCGGCGAGAAGATCTGGTCGCGGTTTTCGATCGCGGAGTCCGGTGGCCGGCAATCAGGGCGGCTGCATCTGCGACAAGCGGTGACCGTGATGACCGGCCGCCGCTTGAATCGGGTCAGCCGGTTCCTGGTGGGCGGCTCCTGGGACACGCTCGGACCGGGCGGGTTTTACGGCTCTCGCTACGCTGAATACCGCGTGCAGCGCGGCGTGTCCGCCAGCGTGGGAGGCGATTGGTCGATCGTGGGGAACTGGCGCGCCGGGCTGCGGGCGAGCTACCTGAACGGCGACGCGGTGAACGCGTTTGGAACGGCACTGAATGCCAGTACCACCTGGAAAACCATCGGAGTGAATCTGGGGATCGGAAGCGCGCGCCAGGAGCACGGGCGGAGGCACGCCACGTTCTACGCGGCCATCGTCGCCCCTCTCTATCAGAAGAAGTGAATCGCGCCGCTCGTCCGCCGACGGCGCCCGACGAAGCAACCATGACCAATCGATTATCGAATCGACCATGTCCAGTCGACCATGTCCAGTCGACCATGAGGAGAATGTGATGAACGGAAGAAGTTGCACTCTGATCGCCGTGCTGTTTCTTTCCCTGACCAGCGGTTGCGCCTCCATATCGCATGGAACGCGGGAGACCATCGACGCCAGCTCCGATCCGGCCGGTGCGGACGTTTCTATCGAGTGCGCCGGCCAGCGCGTCGCCTCAGGGGTCACGCCGACGCAGTTGACCATGCGACGAAAGCTCGAAGGGTGCGAAGCGCACTTCTCGAAGGCGGGATTCGCCGATTTCCGATTGCCGATGCAGCGAGGATTCAGCGGAAGCTACTGGGGCAACCTGGCATTGACCACCGGGTTTCCCATCGGACTGGCGCTGGCCATCAGCGATGGATTCTGGGGCCCGGCCACTCACGAAAATGAAGCGAACGCGCTGGCCTCCATCGGTCTGGCAGGAGCGGCCGGACTGATCATCGATCGGGTCAATGGAGCGATGTACGACCATCCCGCGAAACTGATCGCGAAGCTTCAACCGCAGCCGCAGCCGGGGCCCACGTCGGGCGTGAGGTGATCCGATGAACGCGCGGATGTTGTCCCTGATCGCCATCGCGATGTTTTTCGGGCTGTGGTCCGGATGCGCGTCGGTGTCTCACGGGCCGTGGGAGACGATCGAGGCGGTGTCCGAACCGGCGGGCGCCGACGTCTCCATCACCTGTCAGGGACGGCGCGCGGCGGCCGGGGTCACGCCGGCGCATCTCCTGATCCGGCGAAAACTTGACGGCTGCGTCGCGGAGTTTTCGAAAGAGGGCTACGTGTCCGCTCGCACGATGGCGGAGCGCGGTTTCAGCCGGGCGTATTGGACCAATGTCGGACTGGCCGCCGGATTCCCGCTTTCTTTGACCACCTTGTTCATCACCGGTTCGGAACCGCTCGCCGCTGGGCTCCTGGGCGCCGGGATCGCAGGCGCCGTCGGTTTGATTTATGACCGGTTCAACGGTGCGATGTACGACCATCCGTCACGTTTGAGCATCCGCCTGCAGCCGGCGGCCATGGAGCGGCACGAGTAGTGGCGCCTGGACGACGCTGATCCGGGTTAAGGCAGGGGCGGCAGCCCCACGCGTTTCGCGAAGGCGGCGTAACGGCGGTCCTTGCGGATCGGCTCCGCGATCGGCACTGCGTGGACCGTCGTCAGCAGGCTGACTCGTTCGGAGAAACATCGCTCCAGTTCTGCGAAGGCAGCGTCCATGTCTCCCAACCCCGTATAGATGATGACGAACGGCGCGGGCGAGACGTAGTGGCTTTTGGCCTGCTGGCGGAGCTGTCGAAGAATCTTCATGGCGTCGGCCGGACGACCCATGCGGGCGTAGACGTATCCCAGGCTGGCCCGTGTGGAAGGCGTGCCCCCGAACTCCACCGCTCGTTCGAGCGATCGGGTGGCGAGATCGAAATCGTTTTTGCCTGCGTAGGCCAGGCCGAGAATCCAGTGAGGCAGCCAGAGGTGCGGTTCGATCTCGATGACTTTCCGGCTTTGGGCGATGGACTGGTCGTAATGCCCGCCGATCCAGAGAGCCTGCGCCTGATCGCAGCGGGTGACCAGATAGAGAGGATCGAGTTCTTCAGCCCGAGTGAGTTCCCGCACTCCTTCAGCCAGACGGCCGCGATAAATCAGAGCCTGGCCGTACCACTGATGAGCGCCTGCAGAGCCGGGGTTGAGGGTGATGGCGCGGCGAAATTCATTCTCGGCGCTTTTCCAGTCCCAGTCGTACTCGTGATGGATCAGTGCGAGGGAAGCGTGCGCCTCGGCGAGGGAGTCATCCAGGGTCAGCGCTTTGATGGCGGCCTCGCGCGCCAGCGGCATGGCCTCTCGCGGAGCGATCTGCTCGTAGAACCCGCCGAGGAGGAGGTAGGAGTCGGCAATCCCCGCATGAGCCGGGGCGAAGTTCGGATCGATGGCGATGGAGCGGCGGAAGAAGTCGATGCCCTGCCGCAATCCCTCCACGGTCCGCTTGTTCCATTCGTAGCGACCCTGCAGATAGAGACGGTAGGCTTCGGGATCGATCGCCGAACGGCGGGTCATCCGTTTGCGGTCGTTGGCACCGATGCCGATTCGCAGCTTCTCGGAGATGCGGCGGGAGAGCTCCTGCTCCAGGTCGGGCATCTCGCTGACCGGACGCTCGTATCGTTCCCCCCAGATCTGATGGCCATCGCGCGCGTCGATCAGTTCGATACTCACCCCGAGCAGGTTGCCGCGCTGCACCAGACGCCCGCTGAGGATGGTTTCCACGTTGAGCTCCGCCGCAACCTGTCGAGGATCCACCGCCTTTCCTTTGTAAACGAACACCGAATTGCGCGACATCACCTTGAGCCCGGGGATGGGGGAGAGGTCATTGATGATGGCCTCGGTCAGCCCGTCGCTGAGGTAGTCCAGGCCGGCGTCGGCCCCTGCATTGACGAAAGGAAGCACGGCCAGTGAGGAGGGTCGTTCGAGCGCCGCATCTCGTGGCGGCGCGGCCGGCCGGCGTCCGGCGATGCCGAGCAGGACCACCACGATGATTCCGACCAGTGCGATGATCATGCTTCTGAGGTTCCGACGGATCGCACCGCTGGCGCCGGCCAGCGAAGGTCCGGAGCGTGCCGCCGCGGTTTCCAGGGCGAAGGCGAGGTCGGCGGCGGAGTGGAATCGCCGAACCGGATCCTTCTCCAGGCAGCGGGACACGATGGCCACCATCTCTTCGGGAACGTCCTTCGCTCCCGCGAGATGGAGGGGCCGCGGTTCGTCCCGCAGGATGGCGCTCATGATCTCCGCAGCGGACCGTCCGCCAAAAGGACGAGCGCCGGAAAGCATCTCGTACATCACGCAACCAAACGAGAAGAGGTCGCTGCAGGGAGTGGCTGGTTCCCCGCGCACCTGTTCCGGCGACATGTACCCGACCGTTCCCAGGACCGTTCCGGGGGTGGTCATCGTATTCGCGTCGCTGACATCGGCCATCGCGTTCAGAGGCATCCGGGCCAGACCGAAGTCGAGCACCTTCACCATCCCGGTCCGGGTGATGAAGATGTTGTCCGGCTTCAGATCGCGATGGACGATTCCCCGTTCATGCGCGCATCGCAGGGCATCGGCGATGGCCACGCTGAAGGCGGCCGCCCGTTTCCAGGGAATGGGCCGGCGTGACGAGAGCACCGACCCGAGGCTCTCGCCCTCCAGCAGCTCCATGGCGATCCAGAAGTGGTTCCCGTCGTTGCCGACGTCGTAGATGCTGACGATGCCGGGGTGGGAAAGAGCGGCGATGGCCTTGGCCTCCTGATCGAAGCGCGCGGTCGAGGAGGGGCTGCTGTTCGAGTCGGAGAGGACCTTGACCGCAACGTCGCGATCGAGGCGATGGTCGCGAGCGCGATAAACCTCGCCCATTCCGCCAGCGCCGATGGAATCGAGGATTTCATACGGTCCGAGCCGCGTCGACCGTGGGAGTGTCATGGGAGGTGATCATGGTACTCCGAGGGTTTGCGGCGGAGGCAGATCGGCACTGGTCGCCCACGCACGCGCACCAGATCTCCACCCTGCGCAAGGCGCTGGGTGGATCCGCCGGTCCGCGATCGCCGGTCGTGCAGATCGACGTGCCATAGGCCGGCACGGCCGGCGGCGTTGGTTCGCAAAGCGTCCGCCACGATTTTCGCCTCAGCCCGCGGTCACTCGATCGCGACCCCTCCCCATCGACTCTCGGTGGAAGAGCACGGCGTGGTGGCGGGCGGGAGCGAGGATCTGCAATCGAAGGTCGATGACGGTTGGGGGATTTCTTCACAGCCTCTGAGCGAGGGCACTGCGTGAGACGCAGCGATTGATGTGAGAAACGGGAGCCATCCCATCGAGTGTCCTTCTCCCCGCACACGGGGAGAAGGTCCGCGAAGCGGGGATGAGGGGTCTTGTTT
>JBKJQB010000039.1:0-8916 GCA_046594105.1 Thermoanaerobaculia bacterium | reverse complement strand
TTCGTAGCGCCCCAACCCGTCCGTGACTGCCGAAGCGACCAGAGCTCCTTCCGCTGTGTAGGCGCTGACGATCAATCCCGACAGTGGAGCATGGGACTGCCGGTCGGAGACGATCCCCGCGATGTGCGCGGACAAGCGCAGCCGGAAATCCACCGCAACCGGAGCCTGGGTCCGAACGGAGACAAAGTTCGCTGCCTCGAACGAGGTCTTCCCGGGATAAAACGACGTCAGGAACCGCGGATTGGTGCTGTTGTCGTACGCGACAAACTTGTAAGAGCCTGGGGGCAGCACGAGTGCGTACGCGCCATTGGAAGTGGTGCTGGTGAAACCGCGCCGGGTCCCCGACGGATTGTAGGCAACGACGGTGATCTCTCCGATGCCACTCCCATCCGCGCCACTGACCGTCCCGCTCGCTTTTCCACCCTCTGTCAGCGTGAAATCGTATCCACTCCGGTCGCCGCTCACCGTTGGCGACGTTTCGAACGACTCCGCATTGCCCGCGAAGGTCGTCGCGTAGATACCGCCACCGTCATAGGCGAGAAGACGAAGCTCTCCGGACGGCAGCGACAGGGAATAGGTTCCCTTGGAGTCCGTCTCCACTCCCTTCAGAAACGATCCCGACTGATCATAGGCTGCGACAACCATCCTCGGAAGTCTGGTCCCGCTCGCGTCCGTCACCGTGCCTTTGATGGTGCCCGCGAGGAGGCCGGATGCGATCAGAACGTGAACAAGAGACCACGCGATGGCGCGGCAGCTCGAGGGAGACGAGGAAGATTTTCGCGAAGGGGCGAGGGGCAGGGTCATGGGCTGGTGATTGTGGAGGGAGTCGAGCAAACAGAGCAATTGGGGCTCCGTTTCTGGCTGTTTCCGCTTCAAAGCATTAGCATCCTTGGTTGATTCCCGCCGGGTGCAAGTTGGAAACGTCAGGCCTCAGGCGGGCTCAAATCACCTCATGACTCCTTTCTCCCGCCTGCGGATCCGGAGCAAGCTCGCTCTGGTCGTGACCCTGCTTCTGGCGGTGGTGTCCATCGCCATCTTTCTCTATTTTCCGGCAAAGATGAGACAGCAGGCAGTGGACGGCGTGGCGCAGAAGGCCATCGCGATCTGCGAGATGGAGGCGCTGAGCATCGGGCCCGCCCTGGCCGATCAGGATCGCGTTGCAGTGGCTGAAAGGCTGGGCGGTCTTCGCCACAACCCAGATCTGGTGTATTTCGTCCTTCTCGATCAGCAGGGAGGCGTCTTCGCCAGTTACAACGAACTGGTGGCGACCACGAGTGACTACACCACTCTGGCGCGAAATGCTTCCCCCCGGCGGTCCGCGGTGCCCTCATCCGCTCGGGAGCGGCGACGACAGCAGGGCGGAACGATTTCCGACGATGGGTCGACCTACAGCGTGGCCAGTCCGGTCATGCTCCGCGGACGGCGGATGGGCATCCTGGTGGCCGGTTTCTCGCTCCAGCAGGTCCGGCGGGAGACAGATCGAGGCCGGGCCACCATTGCCCTGATCACCCTGATCGCCTTCGCCATTGGGACCGCGGCGGTCTTTGCGCTCAGCACTCTGATCACCGGCCGGCTCGAACGGATGGTTCGTGCTGCAGAATCGATCGGCGCCGGAGCCCTGACCACTCGTGTCGACGCGTCCGGGGGCGATGAAATCGGGCAGCTGGCCCGCGGCTTCAACCTGATGCTGGATCGCCTGGCGGTGGCGCAGCAGGATCTGGAGACGCTCAATCACACCCTGGAGCAGCGGGTTGAGGAGAGAGCGCTGCAACTGGGCACCGAGACCGAGGAGCGACGCAAGGCGCAGGAAAGCTACCGGCTGCTGTTCGACCGGAATCTCGCCGGTGTCTATGTGGCCACCGAGGAGGGCCGCATCCTTACCTGCAACGACGCTTGCGCGCGGCTGTTCCGGTACGAGAGCCGCGACGAGCTGCTGGAGGCCGCTGGAACCATTGAATACATGCATCCTCACGATCGCGACTCGATCATGCGCCGCCTTCGCACGGACGGAACGATCCTCAATGAAGAGGTCGAGCTCAAGGCGAAGACCGGCGAGGCAGTCTGGGCTCTGGAAAACATCCGGCTGGTTCCCGGCGAATCGGGCAGTGCGGCGACTCTGGAAGGAATTCTCCTCGACATCACCGACCGCAAGCGCGAGGAATCGGAGATCGCATTCAAGGCGTACCACGACTCCCTGACCAGCCTGCCCAACCGCGCACTGCTGCTCGATCGCCTGGAGTTGGCCATCGCCGGCTCCGAGCGGAAGGGCATGCATCCCGCGATCATCTTCATCGATCTCGACGATCTGAAGACAATCAACGACACGCTCGGCCACGCCATGGGCGATGACGTCCTCCGGCTGTTCGCTGGCCGGCTCAGAGAGAACATCCGGGTCGGCGACACCGTGGCCCGCGTCGGTGGTGACGAGTTCGTCGTTCTCCTTCTGGACGCGGAGAACACGCCGGCGGCGGAAACGGTGGCCCGGAAGATTCTGAAGAGCAGCATGCAGCCTCTGGTCATCGAGGATGAAGAGCTGCACGTCACCGGCAGTCTGGGCATCGCCATCCACCCGGAGGACGGCCTCACCGCGGACGACCTTCTGCACGCGGCGGACAGCGCGATGTACCGCGTAAAGCAGGCTGGCGGCAACAACTACTCCTTCTCGCACCAGACCGGCGTCCGGGCCATGGGCCGGCTCAGCCTGGAGTCCGAGCTCCGGCAGGCCATCAAACGCGACGAGTTCGTGGTCCGCTTTCAGCCCCAGGTCACCATCGACCATCGCGAGCTCTGCGGAGCGGAGGCCCTGGTCCGCTGGCAGCATCCAGAGCGTTCGCTGGTCGATCCGGCGGGGTTCATCACCGTCGCGGAGCAGACCGGTCTCATCGCCGCCATTGGAGAGATCGTCCTCCACAAATCCTGCCAGCAGGGAGTGGACTGGCTCCGCGCGGGCCTGAGCTGTCCTCGGATTTCAGTCAACGTGTCGCCGCGACAATTCTTCCAGCGCGATTTTGTGGGGACCGTCGTGAACATCCTCATGCAGACCGGATTCGATCCCAAGCTTCTGGAACTGGAGATCACTGAGAGCGTAGCCATGCAGAAGAGCGACCGCAGCATCCGCCTTTTGAAAAAGCTGCGGGAGATGGGCATCACCATCGCCATCGACGACTTCGGAACGGGCCAGTCCTCCCTAAGCTACCTGAAAGACTTTCCCGTCGATACCGTGAAGATCGACAAGAGCTTCGTCAACGGCGTCACCACCAAGGCCAACGACCAGTCGATCGTCACCGCGGTCCTGCTCCTGGCCAACCAGCTCGGGCTGCGCACGGTCGCCGAGGGAGTGGAGACGGAAGAGCAGTGCACCTTCCTCAAGAAGCGCGGATGCGCGCAATTGCAGGGCTACCTGATCAGCCGCCCCATCACCCCGCAGCAGCTGCAGGAGACGTTCATGCACGTGCGGGCCACCGAGGAGCTGGAGACCGCCGAGTAGACCGTGCCTCTACAACGCGGAGCGCGACGCCAGCTGCTGGACCACAAACGACTGCGCACGGGCATCCTGCATCACGCTCCAGTTCAACGGCTGCGCCGACATGGTGGTGTCGTTTTCCTGATTGAAAAAGATGACCGCTCTCACTCCCCGTCGATAGGTGTGATCGAGGTGGTAGAAAGCCTGCTGATACCACTCCGCTGGATTGCCTCCCCGCGTCAGCGTTCCAAACTCGCTGATCATGATCGGACGATTCAGTTTCAGCAGAGCGGGATAAGCCTTCTCCAGAATCTGGTGGAAGCTCCACCAGCGCGACCAGGAAGCGACGTCGCCGTAATTCAGAACCCCCACGCCGATCCAGTCCACGTACTGATCGCCAGGGTAGTAGTACTCGAACCAGGGCATGGAGATGTGCGGCGACCAGACCCACAGAACGTTGGTTGCGTTCATCTTCTGGAAAACGAGATAGACGTGCTGCCAGGCAGCGATGAAGTCCTGAGGCCGGTTCCCGTTCTGCGGTCCCCACGGATAGCGGTAGGGGTCGTTCATCTCGTGGGCGAATCGAAGGAACAGAGGCTTGCGGTACGCCGCCGCCGCCCTGGCCCAGGGCACCAGGTAGAAGTCGTACTCGCCGCGCGCGATGGCGGCCAGCGAGGCGTACTCACGCTCCGCCGCGCGCGGGAGGTTCGTGCGCACCCGCTCGTCGAAGTCGATGACCCAGGGCTCCCAGGTGATCACCGGCACAGAACCCATGCGATCGACGGTCTCCGCCATCCGCGTCGGGAACTGCTGATTGGGCTTGTCCCCCCAGGCGACATAGAACGCCACGAGGGGAAACTTGTACTGAACCTGACCTTCAAATTTCTCCAGTCCGGCGAAGGTGTTCGGAAAGCCTCCGTCGTAGGCTCCGAACAGCATCTGCGCCGGATTGCGAAGCGCCGCTTTCGATGACAGGAGCGGTTTCATCGGAGACAGATACTCGCTCCGCGAGCCGCGGCGCACTCCGCGAACCGCGTTGCCCTCTGCGTCCGAGAACCGCTGGACGACCCGGCGCATCCCGGCGCCCGTTCCGTCGAAGAAGGCCTGGAAGCCGCTGCCCAGACCCATCTGGAACAGCAGACCGGCCGCGACCAGCCACCCCAGCGCGAAGAATGCGATCTGATATCGACTGCGAGCGTTCATTCCGGCTCCTCAACTTCGATTCGTTCCCGATCCACCCAGGCAGCGTAGAGCCGCCCGCTCATCAGCACCATGTTCGTGAACAGGAATGTCAGCATGCCAAACGTGACCTCCGTAGTGATGCGCACTTCGGACTCGGCGAGCACAAACAACTGCCGATACAACGTCCACCCCGCGGTGATGGCCGACAGCGCCACGATTCCGGCAGGCACTCGCGCCAGCGTCCAGAACCGTGTGCGCTGGCGTTGCTTCGCCGTGGGAATGTACGGCACCGCGATTCTCAGCAGCGCCAGCAGCAGTCCCTGCAGATAAACCGTCCACGATCCCACCTTCAGCAGCGTTCCCCGCCAGTGCCATCCCCGCTCCCGCGCTGGATCGCACATCCACCGCTGCATGTACTGATAGATCAGCACTCCAAACAACCCCACCGGCAGCGCGTGCCGGACATATTCGTCGAGCAGGAACGCTGCCGGCTGCAGTCCCACCCACAGATACACCAGCGGAATGGCCAGATACATCAGCGTGGTCAGCCCCACCAGGTAGTAGGTGCCGATCATCAGATAGGAGATGCGCTGGTGCATGGTCAGATTTCGAAAGGCCGCCGGATACTCCCGGAACAGCACCTCGTGAACGCCACGGGACCACTTGAGCTGCTGCTTGAGGTACGACTGCAGGTCCGCCGGCACCAGTCCCCGAGAGAGTACCTCCGGCACATAGATCGATTTCCAACCCTTCGCATGCAGCCGGATCGCCGTGACCAGATCCTCCGCCAGCCCGATGCCATGACCGCCGATGGTTTGCAGAGCGGAGCGGCGAAATGTGCAGTTCGCGCCGATGGCTACCGCCGTTCCCGTCCCCTGCATTCCCTGCATGATCGGACCGTAGAAGGAGAAGGTCTGCTCCGCCGCCGCGCGCGCAACGAACGACTCCCCGGCGTTGTAGTAGGCCTGCGAGACCTGCACGAATCCCACCTCGGGATCGTCGAACTGCCCGAGCACCCGATCGCAGAAGTTCGGGAAAGGGATGTGATCGGGATCCAGAACCAGGATGAAGTCTTCGCTGGTCTTCTTCAGCGCCGCATTGATCTTTCCCGCTTTCGCACCGGGGATTCCCACCAGTTCGAAATGCACGGCGCCCATCTCCTTCGCCAGCGCGGCGAAACGGGCATCGCCGGTGTCGTCGAGCAGATAGGTCGTATGCGGATAGGTGATCTCGCGCGCTGCCGCAAGCGTCCGCACGAACATCTCGTAGGGCTCGCCGGGCGAGGAGGTCGTGAAGATGGCCACGGAGAGGCCGGCAGGTGCGGGCAGATGCGGCGGATGCTCGACGTGAAACGCGTTGTACCAGCCGACCATGATCCGGAACACGCCGTACCAGGTCGCCGTCGACAGCAGAACGAAGAGCGCGACGTTGTTGACGTGCTCCAGGCGGAACCACCACCAGGCGAAATAGAGAACGCTCTGCAGCCCCAGAAACGTGAGGATCCCCAGCACCGCCCTCTGCGAGGGGAGGATGGCGGCCGCACGGCGGTGCCGGAAAATCTCAGCGTCGTCTGACCAGGGCCGCACGGAATGTCCTCGCTCGATAAAAGGCGGTACTACTGCTCTCCACGCTGAAATCCAGGCGGGTGGATTCTGCCACGCCCCTGCTGAAGGTCGCGGAGACTCGCCATGGATGGAAGCGGCGATCGAACTGGTAGGTGATGACTGCTGCCGGAAACGGGCTCGAGCCTGCGGCCGGCCCGAAACTCTCCGCCGTGTCGCGGGCAACGCCTGCGTCCGCGTGGAACTTCAAGGAGGAAACCGGCGAGAGGTCGGAAGAGATATTGATGAGAGCCCGCACCTCCCTCAAGTTCCGGGGCGTCCAGTACGGCGTGTAGTTCCCGAGGAATGCGTAAGCGAACGATCCGGCGCCGGTTCGAGTGGAGGAGGCAGACTCCACGGAAAACCGACTTTCGGAAGTGTCCTGCGCCAGAAACGATCCGCCCACCGCGGTTGAGAATCGAGCGCGGCTCACAACCGGAACCAGCGCGTAACCCTGCGCGAACCAGCCACGATTGTGGTCCTGGAAACGAAGACGGCCGGCATCCGCTGCGGCAAGAAACCGTCGGGAGTCGCCGTCGTGATGCCACCCCACCGCCCAGGAGGTCACGCTCGGATGGAACGCCTGCGCCGTGGCAGTGGCAACCAGCTCGCGGCGCTCGATGGAAGCGACCAGCTCCGACTTCGTTAGGAGCGCGCGACGAACCGCCACGCCCCCTAGCGCTCGCGTGGCACCGTCGCCGTAACGCAGCATCCCCAGGGACCAGTCGACCCGCAGCCGCTGCCAGGGAAAGCTCCGGCGATTCGAAACGCGGAGGAACGGCGCAGTCCAGCTCTGGTCGAGCCTGCGGTTCTGAAACGCGTAGGCCCCAGCGGCAAGTTTCCACTGGGTCAGCGGATCGGAATGAAGCATCACCGCAGCTTCCGTCCTCACCGAACGGAACGGCTGATCGTCATCGACGGCGTCCGATGTGAGGGACTGCTCGCTTCTGGTGGAGCTGGCGATCTCCGTCAGCGACTGCCGCGCGAACTGACGATGGGGATCGCTGCGCAGGATTCCGGCAAACTCCCGACTGGCGCTGGTCCAGTCGCCGGCCCAATAGGCGGCCGTGGCCGCGCCCTCCGCCGCATCGGGATCGGATGGCCGCTGTCGCGCAAGAATTTGAAATCGAGAGCGCGCTTCTGCGTAGTGGCCCTGCCACAACAGCGTTCGAGCGAGACCGGCGGATGCCTCTCGTGAATCGGGGTGCCTCTGCAGGATTTGCCGGTAGAGGCGCTCCGCCTCGCGGAACCGCTGATCCCAGCCGAGGGTCTCAGCCAGCGACAGGCCAGTCTCCAGATCGTCAGGATCGAGGGCCGCCGCCTGCTGCAGCAGTTCGATGGCGGCAGCGAATTGCTTGTTCGATCGCAGAGCGGCGGCGCGCCGCACCAGGGCAGCCTTTTCGTCGATCGCGGAAGCGCGAGCGCCAGTGGCAACCAGCAGCGCAATCATCACCATCCTCCCGGCGCGCCCGCACATGGCGACAGGGTAAGGGATTTTGGGCCGCTTGGGATCGAACGCAGGGTGCGCGTTCCAGAGACATTTTTCGTGCGAGTGAAGGCGCGCGCCGGCGTGGATACCTGGGTCGCAACAGCGGTCACTTGAGGCTTTGGAAACCCGATCTCAAGCGAATTGGGACAGGGGTGGTCGGTACTGCACCACCCGTGCTGGTGCGAACCACACCCCTCCGATTGCTCGCTGTCAAAAACTTCAGCGTCGCCTGCGCCTCATTGGCCCTCCTTGACAACGCCGGCGGCCACGGCTGCCTGTAACTAGCTGCCCTTTCAACAAGTTCCACATTTCAAGCACGTGGCCGTGGGATTGAACTACGGAGCTGCGAAAGGAGGTGGTGCGAACGAAGGGAATCACCACGTGAAACGGTCAGGAGGACAAGGTCCTCGTGTGGGTACAGCCAGTAATCGAAGCGCATTTTCAGTCAACCAACAACCTGACATTCAACCAAAAGGAGAACGAAGATCATGCGGAAGTCCCTCCCTGTCCTCGTAGCATTTCTGATTCTTTCCCTGTCCACCGCCGCCATGGCTGTGGATGCCACGCCGGCGGTTGCGGCAGGCATTGTCAACATCAACACGGCAGACACCGCGCAGCTCTCCATGCTGCCGCGCGTCGGCCTCAAAGCCGCGCAGCGGATCGTCGACTACCGGACCGAGCACGGCCCGTTCAAGAAGTCCGCGGACCTCATGCAGGTCAAGGGCTTCGGTCAGAAGTCCTTCGAGCGCCTGAGCGGCTACATCACCGTCGAAGGCAAGTCCACGCTGGCCTCGAAGGTGCGCAGCCCGCGCGGATCGCGCGGCAGCAAGCGCGCTTCGAAGAGCCACGAAACTCCCACCACCGCGGCGCGATAACGCGCCGACCCGCCCCATGGCCGCCTCGCTTCGGCGAGGCGGCCCCTTCCGGCCGGCAGTCCCAAGAGCGGAGCGGCAGGTCTCCACCGACGTCGTGACCACTGAGGAGAAGTCATGCTGAAAAAACAACTAGCCCGCATTTCTCACACCCATCCTGCTGCGGACGCGGAAAGTGGCTCGTCTGCTTCGTTGCGCTCGGAATCGCTCCTCGACGTACCGTCAGTACGCCGTCGTCGCGCTTCCTTCCCGCGCCTCGCATCCGAGCCACTTTGCGCGCCCTCGCGAAGGACGGGTGTGAGAAGTGCG
>JBKJQB010000007.1:0-5049 GCA_046594105.1 Thermoanaerobaculia bacterium | reverse complement strand
GCGGAGGCGGCGTGATCGTGTTCTGCCAGAGCATTTGCGGATGAGGAAGCCGATCGACCTCAGTGCCGATCTCGGCGAAGGCTCGCCGGGCGAGGACCATATCTGGCCACTGATCACCTCCGCGAATGTTGCCTGCGGCGGACATACCGGCGACTCGGAATCGATGGCGACCGCGGTCGCTCACGCTGCGAGATGGAACGTTCGACTGGGGGCGCATCCCTCCTACCCGGATCGCGAACACTTCGGGCGGAAATCGCTAGATCTGCCGCCGGACGAACTGCGCCTCACCATCGTCTCGCAGTTGATGGCTCTGCAGTCGATCGCCTCCTCGTCGGGCATGGCGTTGACTCACGTCAAGCCACACGGCGCCCTGTACAACGACGCGCATCACGATGCCGGAAGAGCGGGAACGATCGTGGAGGCCTTGCAGAGCGTCGATCCCTCGATTGCGCTGGTCTGTCCCCACGCCTCGGCCATGGCATCGGCGGCGCGAAGAGCGGGAACGCTGGTGATCCGCGAGGCTTTCGCAGACCGGCGTTACACCGCGGACGGTTCGCTCGTTCCCCGGGCGAACGCCGGCTCACTGCTCAGCATCGAGGAGGCGGCGGAACAGGCAGCGCTTCTCGTGAAACAGGGCGTGGTGATCGCGAACGATGGAACGGCAGTGAGCATCGCATTCGATACGATCTGCATCCACGCCGATATGGAACACGCGGTGGAGCGGCTTCAGGCCGTCCGCAAACGCATTCAACAGAGTCAGGAGTGACATGAAACGAATCGTTCTGAGCCTGGTCATCCTCTCGATCGCTGCAGCGGCGACCGCGCAGTCGTTCGATCTCTCCATCGATCACATCATGCAGGGGACGGCAATCGTCGGATACACGCCAACGGATCTGCGCTGGTCTCCTGACTCCTCGCACCTCTACTTCAGCTGGAAGCAGCGCGCTGACGCGCTCGAGAAAGACCGCGATACCTATGTCGTCAATCGCGACGGCAGTGGATTGCGCAAGCTCTCCGAAGCTGAGGCCAAGGACGCGCCTCCGGCGAGTGCGCAATGGAGTCGTGACCGCCAGAACGCAGTGTTCGCGGAGGACGGCGACATCGTTCTCTGGGAAGGGAAGACCGGCGTGCGTCGGGTGCTCACACAGACCACCGACGCGGAGTCCTCGCCGCATTTCACCTTCGACGAGAAAGCGGTCACGTTCGTCCGGGCGAACAACCTCTTCGTTGTGACGCTGCGCGATGGAGGCCTGTCGCAGAAGACGAACATCGTCGGAGCGGAGGACAAGGGACCGAACGTCACGCTCTGGGACGACAAGAAGGGAAGCGAAAGCCAGGAGTTCCTCAAGAAGGAGGAGCGGACACTGCTCGATGTCATCGATCGACGCGCCCGCAAACGTGAGGAGGAAGAAGCGAAGCGCAAGCGCGAGCATCCTCTGAAGCCGTACAAACTGGAGAAGAAGCAGACCGTCACCGACGCTCAGCTCACCCCCGATGGAAAGTATGTCGTGGCTGTGATGGCCACTGAGTCAGAGAAGGCAAAGAAAGCGATCGTGCCGAATTACGTGACCGAAGCGTCGTACACGGACACCATTCCTTCGCGGGAAAAAGTAGGCGACGCCAGCCTCCCATCGCGGCTTGCCGTATTCAATGCCGGAACCGGCGAGGTCAAATGGTTCGAGCACGGGATGAAGCCGGCCGCGCCTCCGGAGAAAAACGACAAGACAGTTTCCACAGGGCCGATCGAGAAAGAGGGACGGAGCAGCGAAGAGAAAACCGAGAAGAGTGCGGCGCCCACGGCAAAAGAGCGCGAGGTCAGTCTCGGCCTCCCGGTCTGGTCCGATGATGGGACGAACGCATTCGTCACCGTGCGCTCCGCCGACAACAAGGACGCCTGGCTGATGGCCTTCGATCCGGCGACCGCCAAGGCTCGAGTGCTGGTCACCACGCACGACGACGCCTGGATCCGCTTCTCCCAATTCGAGCCGAGCACAGGCTGGCTTCGCGACAGCCGGACGATCTACTACGCCTCGGAGGCAACCGGCTTCATGCACCTCTACACGGTTCCCTGGACCGGTGGACCTTCGCGTGCGCTGACGTCCGGAGACTGGGAAGTCGACTCCATCGCCCTCGATCGCTCGGGCAGAAATTTCTATCTCACCACCAGCGACGGCTCACCGTTCGAGCGGCACCTCGAGCGGTTGCCGGTGAGCGGAGGGGCGCTGGAGAAACTCACCACCATGGCCGGGAACAACGAAGCGGTGGTGGCCCCCGATGAAACGGCAATCGCCGATCTCTACTCGTACACCACCAAACCGCCCGAGGTATATGTCGGTGATCTCAAACGGGGCGGTGCGCCGATTCGAGTGACGCATTCACCCTCCCCGGAGTTCGAAGCGTATCCATGGCTCGATGTTCCGATCGTGCGCATTCCGGCACGCGACGGCGCGCAGGTGCCGGCCCGGATCTACAAGCCTGCGAACTGGCAGGCCGGCGGGCCGGCCGTCGTCTTCGTCCACGGAGCCGGTTACCTCCAGAACGTACATCGCTGGTGGTCGAGCTACTACCGCGAATACATGTTCCATCACCTGCTCATGTCTCGCGGGTATCTGGTGCTCGACGTGGATTACCGCGGGTCGAAGGGTTACGGGCGCGACTGGCGGACGGCGATCTATCGCCACATGGGCGGGAAAGACCTCGACGACCAGATCGACGCCGCGCGTTGGCTGGTGAGCACGCAGGGAGTCGACGCCAGGAAGATCGGCGTCTACGGCGGGAGCTACGGCGGGTTCATCACCCTGATGGCGATGTTCACGCAGCCGGATGTGTTCGCCGCCGGCGCCGCACTGCGGCCGGTCACCGACTGGGCCCATTACAACCATGGATACACCGCCAACATCCTGAACCTGCCACAGACCGACTCGGAGGCGTATCGCCGATCGTCGCCGATCTATTTCGCCGGCGGATTGAAGGGGCGGCTGCTGATCTGCCACGGAATGGTCGACACCAACGTGCACTTTCAGGACACCGTGCGGCTGGTGCAACGACTGATCGAGCTGCGAAAGACAGGATGGGATCTGGCGGTCTATCCGGTGGAGAACCACGGCTTCGTGGAGCCGACGAGCTGGGCCGACGAGTACAGAAGAATCTTCAAGCTCTTCGAAGAAACCCTTCGCTGATTGATCTTCCAGCTGAAACCGCCGACCGGCGTCGGCATCGAAGGTGTGACCGGCATCCGTCGCGGAGAGTTTGATGAAGGCACTGAAAAAGAAACACCCTCTGGCCATCCGCTGGTTTCACTGGATCAACTTCCCCATTCTGTTCGCCATGATCTGGAGCGGCACGCTCATCTACTGGGCGAATTCGGTCTACCGGGTGGGTCTGGGAAGTCACACCCTGTTCAAGATGACCCTGTCCCAGCCCGCCTGGAATCGGTTGCACATTCCCTTTCGCCTCGGCGAGGGGATGGCCCTGCACTTCTTCTTCATGTGGTTCTTCGTCATCAACGGACTGCTCTACGTCGGTTACACCATCCTGTCGGGTGAGTGGCGCGAACTGGTGCCCAACCGTCACTCGTTCAAGGAAGCGTGGTTCGTCCTGCTCCATGACCTCCATCTAAGGAAGGAACCACCGCCGCCACGGAAGTACAACGGCGCGCAGCAGATCTCCTACACCGCGATCATCCTGATGGGACTGGGATCGCTGCTCACTGGCGTGGCCATCTACAAACCGGTGCAGTTCGCTTGGCTGACCACGCTGCTCGGCGGGTATCCGATGGCCAGGTTCTTTCATTTCTGGATCACCGTCGGCTACCTAGCGTTTTTTGTCGTTCACGTCGCGCAGGTGGCCAAGACCGGATGGAACAACTTCCGGGCAATGATCATCGGCTACGAAGTCCAGGAGGTTCCGCATGACTGAACCGCCGGATTCCCACCATCCGGGAGTGCCGGAGGACAAGCCTGCCGTAGCGCAGGATCCGGAAACGGGTTCGCTTCAAGCCGAGAGCACCCCGGCTGCTCAGCCGATGATCGAGGTGCAGCCGGCTGACGTTCCAGAAATCTCGGCCGAGCAGGTAGCCGAGGAGCGCCGCATCGCCATCGCCCGCAACGACGACGACGTGGAGCGGGAGTTGCGGGGGCGGTCGCGTCGCGGATTCATCGTGGCCGGGATCAGTGCAGTCGCTGGAGTGGGAGCGTGGGAATGGCTGCGCTCGCGGCCAAAGATCGACGGTGTGGAATGGCCGATGAGGCGAACCCTGGAGGTGAACCAAGAGCTCTCCGAGGCGTACTTCCGCACTGCTCGACTGACTCCGACCTTTCCCCGATCGGCCATCACACCGGAACGCATCAACGGCGGTCTCGGCCTCAACCCGGCGTTCGATCCGGCCACCTGGCGTTTGCGGATCGAAGGTGCCGGCCAGCCGGCCAGCTTGAGCCTCGCAGACATCAAAGCACTTCCTCGGCGCGAGATGATCACGGAGTTCCGGTGCATTGAAGGTTGGAGCATCGTGGTGCAGTGGGCCGGAGCGCGACTGTCCGATCTCATGCAGCGAGTGCCGCCGACGGATCGTCAGGGACGGCGTGCCGATCTTCGCGACTGGAAGAGCCTTCCGCGATACGTTTCCATGGAGACTCCCGATCGCGGCTATTACGTTGGTCTCGATATTCAGAGCGCGATTCATCCCCAGACCCTGCTGGCCTATGAGATGAACGGGCGACCGCTGACCTGGCAGCACGGTGCGCCGCTGCGACTGGCCATCCCGGTCAAATACGGCGTGAAGAACATCAAGCGCATCGGGACGATTCGTTACACCGACGTGCGCCCCGCCGACTACTGGGCCGAGCAGGGCTACGACTGGTACGCCGGACACTGAGGCAGAAAGCAGGGGAACCCTAGTCATCCCTACCGTCATCCTGAAACGGGAGCCTCCCATCGAGAGTCCTTCTCCCCGCACACGGGGAGAAGGTCCGCGAAGCGGGGATGAGGGGTCCAGCTTCGTCGAGTGAGCGTCCCTCATCCGCCTTCGGCACCTTCTCCCCGTGCCCGGGG
>JBKJQB010000236.1:0-4134 GCA_046594105.1 Thermoanaerobaculia bacterium | reverse complement strand
CGTACGGTCGATTTTTTGGAGACACGAGAACCCCCGGAACGAATGAAACGTGTGCCGGTCAGGATACACCTGCCTTTTGTGGCGGACCCTCCGGCACGCGCCTTCCGCAAGTCTCTGGCTCGGCCGGCACGGCCGGCGGCGCTGGTTGCCCAAGGCTCCGCCAAGATCACGCTCCAAGACGTTCTGCCGCGCAGGCTCCTAGGTCAGGTCGGAGGTTTCTCGCCGGCCACTATCTGGTGGCGGAGGCCGGGCGGGCGCTGGTGGAGGTTGCCGGCTTGGCAGCCGGGGCGGGGGTGACTGTCGACGCTCCGCTGGTGGAAGGTGAGATGGGGATCGAATTCGTCTCCGCCGCTTCGGCCGCGCGCTGATCGCGGTACCACTGCACCTGGTAGGTCTGCACGTTCCGGTTGTGCTCTTCCAGGTTTGTGGAGAAGGCGTGGGACCCGTCGTGTTTGGCAACGAAGTAAAGGTAGTCGGTCTTCGCCGGTGCGGAGGCGGCCTGCAGCGAGGCCAGCCCTGGATTGGCGATGGGCCCCGGAGGCATCCCATGAAAGCGATAGGTGTTGTAGGGGGAGTCAATCTGCAGGTCGGCTTTGTGGATGTTGCCGTCCCAGCGATGGGCCAGTTTGAGCGCATAGATCACGGTTGGATCGGCACCGAGGAGCATGTCTTTGTGCGTGCGGTTGAGGTACACCGAGGCGACCACGGGGCGTTCCTGGGGAAGGCGCGCTTCGGTCTCCACGATGGAGGCCAGCGTCACGGTCTGGTGGAGATTGAGACCGGTGGTGATGTAGCTCAACTCGCTGCCGAAGTGCTTCCGGAAGTTCTGGACCATCGCCGAGACGATCGTTTTCGCCGGCGTGCCGGGACTGAACTTGTAGGTGTCGGGAAACAGATACCCTTCCAGGCTGGTGGCCTGCCCGTCGAGGTCGCGGATCAGTTCCGGATCGGCGGTCAGGGCATCCCATTCTTTCGCGCTGCCCAGCCGCTCCTGCACGAAGAGGCGGCCGGTGGCAAACCTGTCGAGACCCTCTCGGATGGTCACCGTCCGGAGGCTGACCTCTCCTCGGATCAGCTTCTCGATCACTTCGGCAGCGGACATCGGTTTCGAGAATTCGTAGACGCCCGCTTTGACCGACTCGCCGTGCCTCAGAATCTTCATGTAGATCAGAGGCACGTACTGATCGCGAACGACGCCGGCAGTCTGGAGCCGGTGCAGGATGGCCGATGTGCGAAGGCCCTTGTGGACTTCGACGCTGCGGGAAGCTTCGGAGTAGCCCTTGTAAGGAGAGGTCACGGCGCGCCAGAGGAACCAGCCGCCGCCGGCCGCGAAGAGCAGCACGAAAACGCCGACGGTGAAAAGAGACTGCACGAACTTTCGGCAGCCGGTGCGCCGCGGGTTGTTGTTCCGGGGAGCTATGGCGTCCTCCCGGCCGCACGCTGGCGGCTGTCGAGATAGGACTGGAGAATCACGGCGGCGGCATGCATGTCGATCTCTCGCTCGGCGTCGCGCCTGGTGCGGCCACTCTCTCGCAGTTGCGTCGATGCTTCCGCGGTTGTCAGCGCCTCATCCCAGAGGACGACCTCTTTGCAGGTTTGTTGCCGCAGAGCGTCGGCCAGCCGACGGAACTTCTCTTCGCCCGGGTGGCGATGGGTGCGGCGGGGAATGCCCACGATGATGGTGTGGGCGGAGATCTCCGCTGCGATCGCCGCGAGGCGGCTCACGATGTCGCCCTCATTGCGGACCACGGAATGAGGGGAAGCCAGGCTCTCCGACTCGCTGACCGCGATTCCGATCCGTCGTGTTCCGAAGTCGATGGCCATGATGGTCACGGGGTGATTCTAGCGCCGGGACGTTCTGGAACCGCGAGGCCCCGAGGCACCCGAGTCTCCGCGGCTCGATGGGGAGAAGAACCGTGGATGCAACGAAGGCGGGGCACCTGCCGCGCCGCCGTCGCTTACAATGCTGGGATCGGAGAGCCCGCTTCATGAAGAACTTCAATCTCGACGCCATCCTCGAGGCGATGCTGAAGATGTCTGATCGCGTGTCCGATCTGAATTTCTCGGTGGGGCGTCAACCGCAGGTGGAAATTGACGGCCAGCTGGCCCCGGTGAACTTTCCCGGCCTGCCCCGCCTCACACCGTACCAGACCGAGATGATCGTCATGCACATGTTGCGCGGCGACCGCGAACTGACCCGCACGCTCCTGACGAACGGTTCGGTCGATCTTTCGTACTCCATCCCGCAGAAAACCCGGTTCCGCGTGAACGTCTTCTCCCAGCGAGGCACCTACGCCATCGTCCTGCGCGTGATTCCGGAAGGGATTCCCACCCTGGCTTCCTTGAACCTTCCGCAGGAGCTGTACAACATCCCGATCCTGAAGAACGGCGTGGTGCTGGTGACGGGACCGACCGGTTCGGGCAAGTCCACCACTCTCGCCGCGATCATCAACCAGATCAACCACGACCACGCGTACCACATCATCACCATTGAGGATCCTGTCGAGTACATGCACCGGCATGTGAAGTCGACGGTGAATCAGCGTGAGGTGGGCTCCGATACCAAGACCTTCGCCCTGGCCCTCCGCGCGGCCCTGCGCCAGGCGCCCAAGGTCATCCTGATTGGGGAGATGCGCGACGTGGAGACCATCGAGATTGCCATGGAAGCGGCGGAGACCGGCCATCTGGTGCTCTCCACCCTGCACACCATCGATGCCGCCAAGACCGTGGACCGCATCGTCGGTGTCTTCCCCAAGGACCAGGAGCCGCAGGTGCGCACCCGGTTCGCCCAGTCCTTCCGCTACGTGATCTCCCAGCGCCTTCTGCCGAAGATGGGGGGCGGACGGGTGGCCGTGCTGGAGATCCTGAAATCGACGATGCGCACCCGGGACTACGTTCTGAAGGGCGAGACGGAGGGGCGCTCGCTCACCGACGCCATGCATGATGGAAGCGTCGATGGCATGCAGACCTTCGACGACGAGCTGGAGAAGTTGTGGCAGCAGAGCGTGATCACCAAGGAGACCGCGCTGGCCTACTCCTCGAACCCGACCAATCTCAATCTGCGCCTGACCGACGACAATGCCCCGCCACCTCCAAAAGAGGGGGAGGCGGACTCGATGCTCTCCATGCTGGAGTAGGAACGATGATCAAGATCGTCTGTACGTCGTGCCAGAAACCACTGTCCCTTGACGAAACGAAGCTTCCCATGAAGGAAGTGTCGTTTCCCTGCCCGGTCTGCAAGACCAAGCTCACCGTCGATCGGCGCGCCATCGAGAACCCGGCGGCGGCACAGCCTGCGGAAGCGGCCTCCGGTCCGGCGCCGGTGATTCGCCCGGCCCCGGACGACGACGACGACGGTTTCGGAGCGAAGGCGCTTCTGGTGGGGACCGACCAGGCGGCCGTCCGTCAGGCACTCAAACTCATCGGCTTCATGCCGGTCTACTTTGAAGCCGCACAGCAGGCTCGTGACTATTACATGCAGGAGTTCCCGCCGGTGGTGGTGCTGAATCCCGCGCAACTGACCCCCCCGCCGCTCGAAGTCATGCAGCCGATCGTATCGCTGACTCCGGCCGATCGGAGGAAGGGCTTCTATATTCTGGTTTCGGAAGGTCTCCGCACCCTCGACGGGAACGCGGCCTTCCTGTACGGGGTCAACCTGGTCGTGGCGGCCAAGGATCTGGGATCGTTCCAGCAGATCTACAAGGACGCTCACGGCTATCACGAGAGGCTGTACGGCTCGATGAACTCCGTGATGAAGCAGATCTCGTCCACGCACTGACCGCGTTGCGCGGTGTTGGCGGCGGAAGCCGGCAAAAAGAAAGGGCGCCCGGAGGCGCCCTTTCTTTTGCTGCATTGAAGTTGTGTTAGTTCTGCTGCACGCCTTCCGGGTACTGCAGGAAGCTGCCGTTCGAGTAGACGATGTCGCAGTCGAAGTTGGTGGTGTTGCCGCCGATCACCGGGACGGACTGCGCCGAGCCGTCTTTGCCCTTCGAGACGATCGAGTACTGCTGGGCGGCAGTGGTGCCGGCCGGAACACCGAACACCTGGTCGGCGCTCAGCACCCACGGATTGCCCCATCCGTCGACCTTCGGGAAGGTCTTGACGTAGGTCGGTGCCAGGTAGGTGGTCAGGTTG
>JBKJQB010000134.1:0-7532 GCA_046594105.1 Thermoanaerobaculia bacterium | reverse complement strand
AACGGAGTCCCGTAGGGACGATTGAAAATGTTCCTGATCAGACGGCTTCAATCGTCCCTCCGGGACTCAGGAGACGCTTCTGCCACATAACCCAGGACTGAAGTCCTGGGCTAAGTTCAATCGTCCCTCCGGGACTCTTAGCGACATCAAACCGACTGAAGTCCTGAGCGAAGGTCAATCGCGCCGCAAGCGCTTTGCCTTCGACCGGGTTCTCTCTCTCTTGCGCGGTTCCGTCGCCCAGGATGAGCGTCGAACTACAATGCGCCGGGCATGACTTACAAGACTCTGCTGGTCGACGAGGCGGACGGCATCTTGACCGTTTCCCTGAACCGTCCCGAGGTCGCCAACGCCTTCAACGACGAGTTGATCGGCGAGGCCATCGATCTCTTCGAGAGCCTCGGCGACCGCGATGCGCGAGCCGTCGTGCTGCGCGGGACCGGGGCGAACTTCTGCGCCGGTGCCGACCTCGGATGGATGTCGCGCATGGTCTCCTACACCCGCGAGGAGAACATCCGCGACTCCTCGCGCCTGGCGAAGATGTATGCGCTCCTCAACGAATGCCCGCTGCCGGTGATCGCCCGCGTTCAGGGTGCGGCGATCGGCGGGGGAGTGGGTCTGGTCGCGGTCGCCGACATCGCCATCGCCTCGGCGGAAACGAAATTTGGCTTGTCCGAGGTAAAGCTGGGGATCCTGCCGGCGGTGATCTCGCCGTACGTGATCGCCAAGATCGGTGAGACCCATGCGCGCGCGCTGTTCCTCACCGGCGAGCGCTTCGACGCCGAGCGGGCCATGAGCATCGGACTGGTCCATCGTGTGGTCGACGATCCCTCCGCGCTCGACGCCGCAGTGGAGGACGTGCTGCAGCAGATCAGGAGCTCCGGCCCGGAGGCAGTGCGCGAGTGCAAGAAACTCATCGCGCATGTCGCCGGCCACACCCTGACCGAAGCGATTCCCTACACCATCGACGCCATCGCCACGCGCCGCGTCAGCGAAGAGGGTCAGGCCGGAATGGGCGCATTCTTGAAAAAGGAAAAAGCTCCATGGATCAAGTGAAACGCCTCTCGGAACGTCGGCATCCTGCAGGCCGGTCCGCCGGCTTCCAGACGGTGGGTGCTGGCGACAAGCAGCGGGTGAGAGCCGTTCGATGATCAGGAAGCTGCTCGTCCCCAACCGCGGAGAGATCGCCGTGCGCATCGCCCGGGCCTGCCGCGAGATGGGCATCCAGTCGGCCCTGGCGTTTTCCGAAAGCGACGATGTGTCGTTTCCGCGGCGTTTCTTCGATGACGCGGTGTCCCTGGGCAGCGGCGATGCGCGGGCGACCTATCTCGACATCGTCAAGGTCATCGACGCGGCCCGTGCCTGCGGCGCCGATGCGCTGCACCCTGGCTACGGATTCCTGTCCGAGCGCGCCGAGCTGGCCGCGGCCTGCGCCGATGCCGGCATCGTGTTCGTCGGTCCCACCGCCGAATCGATCGCCGCCATGGGATCGAAAGCGGAGTCGCGCCATCTGATGACGAAGCTCGGCGTGCCGGTGGTTCCCGGTTACGACGGCGACGATCAGAATCCGGCAACGCTGGCCCGTGAGGCCACGCGCATCGGATTCCCCTTGCTGGTGAAAGCCAGCGCGGGCGGCGGTGGAAAGGGGATGAAGATCATCACCGCGGCCGGCGAGCTCACCGATGCCATCGAATCGGCGCAGCGCGAGGCCCTCAAAGCATTCGGCGACGATCGCCTGCTGCTGGAGCGTTACATCGAACAGCCCCGGCACGTCGAGTTCCAGATCTTCGGCGACGGAAACGGCAACGTCGTGCATCTGTTCGAGCGCGACTGCTCGCTGCAGCGCCGTCATCAGAAGGTGGTCGAAGAGTCTCCCGCGCCGCGTTATCCCGATGAGCTGCGCCAGAAAATGGCCGCCGCGGCGATCGCGGCGGCGCGTGGGGTGAACTATCGCAACGCCGGAACCGTCGAGTTCATCGTCACTCCGGAGATGGACTTTTACTTCCTGGAGATGAATACGCGGCTCCAGGTCGAGCATCCCGTCACCGAGCAGGTGGTCGGTGTGGACCTGGTGCGCGCGCAGCTCGAACTGGCTTCCGGATCGGCGCGCATCTGGCGACAGGATGAGCTGCAACAGCGCGGACACGCCATCGAGGTTCGGGTGTACGCCGAAGATCCGGACGACCGCTTCCTCCCGCAGAGCGGCACCATCGGCGTGTACCGGGAGCCGTCCGGTCCTGGCGTGCGGGTGGACTCCGGCGTCACCGAGGGAAGCACCATCGGCGTGCGCTTCGATCCGATGCTGGCGAAGTTGATCGCGTTCGCTGAGTCGCGCGAAGCAGCCATCGACCGGCTCGTTGCCGCCATCGGCGACTATGCCATCCTCGGCACCAGAACGAATCTCTCCTGGCTTGGCCGCGTGGTCGCGCACCGCGCCTTTCGCGAGGGCCTGGTCTCCACGCGATTTCTCAGCGAGCACGAAGAGGAACTGCGCGAGACCGTTCCCGCGGTCGTTCCCCTCATCGCCGCCATGCTTTCCTCCGAGGCCCGCCGCCCGGAACCCGCGCCCGCAGGCGGCGGCGCGACGTCCATCCCCAGCGTCTGGGACTCGCTGGGCGGGTGGGGACGGGGCTGAGAAGAGCGACGACTCGGCGCCACGTTCGCTTCGCCCAGAGCCACTGCAGCGTTTAGCACCCCCTCAACGGCGAATCGCGCGATTCACCAGGTTCTAAGAAACCGTCGAAGGCCGTGCACTCGATGAGGAGGCTCTCTTTTCTTTTTCTCATTGGCTGCGCCCTGTTCAGTGCCCCGGCCTCCAAGAAACTCCGAGGTTTTATGCGGGTTTGCGAGCGCAACCGGGGCTGGAATCAAGGGGCAGGAACCTCAGATCTGTCCGCAATCAGCCCGCGACAGCGGGCGCCAGAATGTAGCCCCCGGCGCCAGCCGGGGGATTGAGATGCCCAGTCAGAAACGAGCCCGCGTAGCGGGCGACAGAAGAGCAGCGAAGTCGGGCCGCGATCCAACTCCAGACCTGTTCTGCCGCCCGCTACGCGGGCTCGCATGCGAGGCTGCTCGTTGTTCCCCCGGCTGGCGCCGGGGGCTACATTCTGGCGCCCGCTGCGCCGGCTCTGGATCGAGCCGGTTTCTTTCTCTCAGGCGCAGCGCACGCGCTGTCCCTTGCTCAGGATGACCGTGAGACGCGTGCGTACCTATCCCCGTTTCCCAAGCGCTTCCGGCGCGCGCACTCTTCCCGCGACGCCGCAGAGAATCAGCAGCGTCACTGCGTAGGGAACTGCCAGCAGGAGGTGAAAGGGGATGCCCCGGCCGCTCGCCTGGATCGCGTACTGCGCCGCTGCCGCCATACCGAAGACCGCCGTTCCGATGATGGCCCCGCGGAAACGCCAGCGTCCAAAGATCACGATGGACAGAGCGATGAAGCCGCGACCGGCGGTCATGTTCTCGGCGAACCCGCCGGAGAGTGCCAGGGACAGGTAGGCGCCACCAATTCCGATGAGCAACATCTCGATCGACAGCGCGATCCAGCGGTGTGCCTCTACGGAGAATCCGCTGCCGCGCACCGCCGCGGGATGTTCGCCACAGGCGCGAAGACGCAGGCCGAAGGGAGTGTTCCAGAGCAGCGTCGACAGAATCACCGGCACGATCAGCCAGGCGAAGGGAAGGATGCTGTCGTGATCGAGATGCGGCAACGGCGGCGCGAAGAGCCCGCGATCGGACAGCTCCCGCGCCAGGAAACCGGTGAGGCCGAGGGCCAGGAGGTTGACGGCGGTGCCGGTGACGATCTGGTCGGCGCCGCGCAAGATCGTGAAGAAGCCGAAGCACAAGCCGATCACCGCGGCGCCGGCGATGCCGCCGGCAAATCCGACTGCGGTGCTGTGGCTGATCTGCGCGGCGACGACGGCCCCCAGCGCGGCTGCGAGCATCATTCCCTCAATGCTGAGGTTGATGATGCCGGAACGCTCCACGATCAGTTCCCCTTCGACGGCAAGGAGGAGCGGGACCGATGCGGCCAGCGCCAGCGGAACGAACTGCGCGAGCTCAGCGATCACGCTTCCCCTCCTTCACCCGGCGCTGCAACCGTCGTGGCCTGGCGACGGAGCCGCAGTCCGGCAGGAAACGCCAGCAGCGCGAGGATGACGATGGCCTGGCCGAAGGTGGCGATGGATGCCGATACGCCGGCGGACCGCTGCAACTCGCCGGCGCCCGTCGTGCTCGCGCCGAAGAAGAGTGCCGAGGCAATGGCTGTCAGCGGATGCAGATCGGCGAGCAGGGCCACCGCGATTCCGGAGTAGCCATAGCCGGCCGCGAATCGCTCGAACAGCCGATGGGTCACGCCGAGGAGCTCGATTCCGCCGGCCAGTCCGGCCACGGCTCCGGAGATGGCCATGGCCCGCGCGATCTGCGCCGCCACGTTCACTCCGGCATGGCGTGCAGCGGACGGATTGAATCCGGTCGCTCGCAGCCGCAGCCCCGCGGTGGTGCGCTGGAGAAAGAACCAGAGCGCGATGGCCGTGGCCACGGCAATCAGGGCTCCTGTGTGGACTTCGCTGGCCCCGAGGTGAGGCAGCATGGCCTGCGCGGGGATGGCGTCGGATTGCGGATAGCGCGCGCCACTCTCCTGCAGCGGTCCGTTGACCGCGTACCCCAGGAGATGCAGCGCCAGAAAATTGAGAAGAATGGTGGTGAGCACCTCGGGGGCGTGGCGCCAGAAGCGCAGCAGGGTGGCGATCGAGGCCCAGGCCATACCGGCAACCATGGCAGCGCCCATCGCCGCGATGGCTCCGAATGGCGCGGCCAGCAACGCACCGAGTGCTCCGGCGATGAACTGACCCTCCGCGCCGATGTTCCAGACTCCCGCCCGGAATGCCACGGCCACGGAAAGACCGGTCAACAACAGCGGGACCGATTTGATGAGCGTCCCCTCGATGGCAAAGCGCGAACCGATCGAGCCTTCGATGAGAACGGAGAGAAGCGTGCCGGCGGGGTGCCCGAACGCAGCCGCAAAAGCGAGCAGGAGAACCGTCGATGCGGCGACTGCGCCGATGGAAAGGGTGACCCGCCTCATCCCAGCCCCGCCATGAGCGAACCGGCGCGCAACGAAGCGTCAGCCGGCGAGAGACGGTCGCTGAGACGACCGCGATGCAGGACGTGGATGGCGTCGGCGAGGGCGAAGGCCTCCTCGAGATCGGAGGTGATCAGGAGGATGGCCGCCCCTCGCGCTGCCGACACTCGCAGCTGCTGGTGCACGAAACGCGTGGCCTCCAGGTCGAGACCGCGGGTCGGTTCACTGGCGATCAGTGCATCCGGCTGTCGATCGAGGGCGCGAGCCAGGAGAACCTTCTGCTGATTTCCACCGGAGAGGGATCCTGCGTGCTGAACCGCCGACCGGGCCCGGATGTCATAGCGATCGATCAGCTCAGTCGCCCGCAGCTCGGCATCGCGCGGACGCCAGCGTGGCTCTGTCAACGCCAGATTCTCCGCGATGGACATTTCGGCGACCAGCCCGTCGCCAGTGCGGTCTTCCGGGATGAACGCGGTCGTGCCGCGGATATGGATCGACCCGGCGCGTGGCGTGAGAAGCCGCTGCGCCAGCAACGCCAGCTCCGACTGCCCGTTGCCGGCGACCCCGATGATGGCCACGATCGATCCCGCGTGGATGTCGAACGACACACCCTCGAGCGTGGCCCCTCGAAGATCGACGGCCCGAATGACGGGATCGGCGGTCTCGTTGACGGAGGGAGAGCGGATGGCAGCCCGTTGCGCACTCTCGATCGATTGCAGAATGGCGTGCGGGCGGGACGCGGACAGCGGACCGATCATGCTCTGAGCCAGCTTCGCGGCGGAGATGGCGCCGCCCGGCTCGTCGAGAATCAGCCGGCCCTTTCGCATGACGATCACCCGGCTGGCCACCGACAGGACTTCGGGGATCCTGTGGCTGATGAAGACCACCGTGCATCCCCCATCGGCCATTCGTCGCATGACCGCGAACAGCTCGTCCGCCTCGCTTGGCGTGAGGACCGAGGTCGGCTCATCGAGGATGAGTAGCTGTGGCCGGCGGGCGATCGCCTTGATCAGCTCGAGCTTCGACCGTTCGCCCACCGAGAGAGTGTTGGCGCGGCGTCGGACGTCGGGGAGCGAAAGGCCGCTCTCTTCGATGGTGCGTTCCGCCGCTGCGACCAGCGTGCGCCGCGATGTGAAGGCGAACGCCGTCTGGGCCGTCCATCTGCGGGCCAGGGCAAGGTTTTCGGCGATGGTGAATTCCGAGACGAGCAGGAAGTGCTGATGCACAAATCCGATCGCACCCGGCGCGATCCCTTCGATGGTGCCGGAATCGGGAACCAGCTCGCCGGCCACCACACCCATCAGCGTGCTCTTGCCGGCGCCGTTCTCGCCGACCAGACCGATGATCTCCCCCGGTGCCATCGTCAGCGAGACCTCGTCGACGGCGATAGTGCCGCCGAAGCGCTTCTGGATGTGTTGGAGGGAGATCATGCCGCAGCCGAAGCGTAGCGCAGGGCCGGCACGGCCGGCGCCGCTGGTTGCCCAAGGCTCCGCCAGGATCACGCTCCAGGAAGTTCTGCCGCGCAGGCTCCCAGGCCGGCACGGCCGGCCGTGCCGGCTAGAACTTCCCGCGCGGAACCTGGAACTTGTTGCTGCGGATGTCCGCGCCGATTCGTTCCACCTCGCTGATGGTTTTCGGCGCGAGGCCTGCTTTCAATCGATCGTTCCAGGCCACCGAAACGATGCCTTCGTTCATGCCCAGCCAGTAGACCTGCGGCTGGAACTTGTGGTCGTGAACCCGCCGGGCCATGTAGACGAAGGCGGCGGGGACGTCGAGCACTGCGGAGGCCACGATCACATCGGGAGCGAGATCGTTCTGGTTCTTGTTCGAGCCGAAGCAGCGGACCTTGCGCTCCTGACAGGCCTGGAACACGCCGCGGCCCGCTTCGTTGGCCTGATGGAAAACGAAGTCGCAGCCGGCATTGATGAGCGAGAGCGTGGCCAGTTTGGCCGCACCGGCGTCGTCGAAGTTCCCGATGTAGACCTCTTTGACCTCGAACTCTGGATCGACCGATTGCGCGCCGGCGCGGAACGCGAGAAAGGTCGAGGCGATGGATGGCAGGTTGATTCCGCCGACCAGTCCGGCCTTGTGGGTTTTCGATTCGCGCGCGGCGATGATTCCGAGGAGGTAGGTGGCCTGCTCCAGCTGAAAGACCATGGGGGAGACGTTGGGTGCCACAGAGTTGCCCGACGTGGTGATGAAGACCGTCTTCGGGAACTGGCGGCCCGCCTTGAGCGCCGCGTCCTGAAACTCGAAGCCGTGGCCGAAGGCGAGGTCGAACGATTTCGCGCCGAAGGAGCGGAACCCCTCCTCGAACTCCGCCGGGGTCTTCGTTTCCTGATGAGAGATCTCCGCTCCGAGCTCCGCGTGGATGCGCTGCAGTCCTTCGTAGGCGATGGCGTTCCAGCCGCTGTCGTTGACCGATCCGGGAGTCAGAAGGCCAACCCGCATCGCC
>JBKJQB010000115.1:0-7623 GCA_046594105.1 Thermoanaerobaculia bacterium | reverse complement strand
GCCGTCGTCGGTCACCGTAACCCGGGTGTTGAGCGCGGGATCCTGAAAAACCTTGATGTCCAGCACATCGCGCGAGCCGATGGGCGCGTCGCTCGACGTCGACGCGGAGTCCGCCGGCAGCGGACCCACCTGCGGCACCGGCAGGATCTGCGCGGACGCTGCAAGAGCGACGGCGAAATGCGCCGCCACAATCGTCGAGAGCATCAGGGTGGTGAAACTTCGCATTTTCTCTTTTCCCGGTCGGTGAAGCCCCTACACTTACGATCCGATCCAAGGATCGGATCGGCATCAATCCCTGCAAGCTACGCTGACGAACGTCATGCAGTCGCGTCTGAAGGCGTCAAGAATGCGTCAACTTGGGTTTCGAGCTCGCCGTCATGGCGTGAACGACAGTTTGAGAATCAGTCGTATTCCGTTTTCGTCCAGTACTTCGACGTTCGACGTACGCGTGTAGTAGCCCACGTCGAACCCTCCCGAGAGCCTGCGGACCCGATACAACCATCCCACGCTGGTGAAACTGACTTGATCCCGTCGTTTGACCAGGCCGCGGTCCGAAGCAGTCGGCACATCGTAGCGGTCGTCTCCGAACGAAGTTCCCCCATGGATCTCGAGAGAACGGGAAACGCTGTGCCCAGCGGAGAGAGCCGCCCGGTTGACGACGTAATAGTTGTTGTTCGCATAGAGGGAGAAATCCACATCGCGGTTGACCGCTGCCTGGAGCGCCCAGCGATTGGGAAGGGTGCGGGTCCAGCTGGAGGTCCCGAGAACCCCTTGAAAGTCGCGCTGGTCGGGGCGCCGGAAGTCGAGCCTCGCCGGTCCTGCTTCCAGGCGGAAGGTTGACCGCCCATTGTCGAAACTCAGTCCCGTCCCGAGATACGTGCGATGCGAGTTCTTGTAGACGGCATTCGAAAAGGAGTAGTTGGCCACCTCCGCCGCGCCGATCAGGGAGGTCAGGGGGAAGGTTCGATGGACCAGTCCGACCCGGTAGTCGTGGCTGGATCGATCGAGAAGATTCACCGGGAAGTCGTTCGGCTGCACCTCGACGTTGGGGTGCTCGGCGCTGCGGAGGACTGCTGAGTACGTGAGGCTGGTGCGGCTGGAGTACTTGAATTCGCCTGTGAGCCCCTCCTCACTCACGTCGATGTAAACGAGGCGGGCGATCTCACCGGTTTCCGCTCGCACCCCTCGGTTCCGCATCGCGTAGGCATCGGCGTAGAGACGGTTCAGCAGAAACTGGGCATCGGCACGGCCACGAAAGCCGAAATTCCGGCGATCCACGGTCCTGCGGAACTGGAAGTATTGCGGAACCGCCTCAACCGAGAAGATGGTCTTCTTGGTGGGAACGAAATAGAGACGCTGAGGGGCGGACAGGCCGAAGGAAAAGCCCGCAGTCTGATCGGTGGTGGGGACGAAGAATTGCTGGTCGTATCCGATGTCTGAGAGCTCAATGCTGGAGAGGAGATAGAAAGGGCCGTAACGGAGGCGCGCTTTTCGAAGGTCTTCGGCGATCCGACGGCTTGCCGTGAGGGTCCGTTCCCGGTCCCGCAGGCCACCTTCCTGCCCGAACAATCCGGCTGCCAACGAGGCCAGGAAAGCCATCATGAGCCAACGTCGCATCAAATCCGGCCCCCCCTCCCTCACGGTGAACGCCTCGAACGAAAATGCTTTCGCTCGATGGTAGCACGGGGCTACGCGTGGTTCGGCGTCGTCTCTCGGGAAGCCGGGACCCTACAATGGGCAGGTGACATTGCTGGCATGGGCGGAGGGAACCTGTTGCGCGCTCTTCTTCGCCTATCTGGCCTGGCTGCCAATTCCGTTCGGCTCGGCCAGCGATGGTGCGCAGCGCTGGTTGATCGTCCCGGCACTCCTTCTGTGCGCCGCTGCCCTCACCATCCGCTTTCTCAGTCCCTTCAGTCGCCGCCATTCGCGTGCCACGACGCTGTGGCTGTCCGGTGGTCTGGTGTTGGTCGCGGTGATCGCCTTTGAGCTGTTGCCGCTTCCCTCGATCTCGTTGCGTGCCATCTCACCGGAAGCCGCGAGAATCCGGCTGGAAGCGGATGCCATCGCGCGGCTGGGCGGAGTCAGCCCGGCCACGCTGCATCCCTTGACCCTGGATCCCTCCGACACGCTGCTCCAACTGCTGCGGGTGATCGCGTATCTGGCCACGTTCACGACCGCGCTTCTGATCGTGCGAGGTGCGGCACGCCGCCTGGCCTTCGCCATTCTGCTGGTCACGATGGCGGTATTCGAGGCGGTCTATGCAATGCACGAGCTCTCGCTCCAGAGATTTGCGATCTGGGGCTGGAAGAACACTCTGATGTTCGGCCGTGCCTCCGGAACCTTTGTGAATCCGAACCACTTCGCTCACTACACGGCCATCATCCTGCCCATGTCCTGCTTTCTCGCCGCGCTGGCGTGGCATGAATCCTCTCCGTCGGGAGTCGCATTTGGCCGCCGTGTGGCCTCGCTGATCGAGAAGCGTCTCTTGCTGTTCACGTGCGGCACGCTGGGGGTACTGGCATGTGGCACAGCTGTTCTGATCGCTCAGTCGCGCGGAGCGGTCATGGCCATCATCGGTGGGGTGGCCCTCACCTCAGCGCTCACCGTCTCAGGGCGGAAACGGATTGCATTCCGGTTGCTGGCGATCGTGGTGATGACGGCGCTCCTCGCTCTGGCCGGCCTGACGTTCGGACGGGACGGGCTCGCCCGGAGAATCACAGGGGACCAGTCTTTGGGAATCGGTGGCAGGCAGGCTCCCATCCGATCCGCGCTGCAGCTGTGGGCAAGGTTTCCGCTCGTTGGCAGCGGGGCCAACACCTTCGAGAACGTGGTGTCGATGGTTCAGGAGCCAGGACGGGTGCTCTACAACCATGCTCACAACGACTACGCGGAGATCGCTGCGACCATGGGCGCGGTCGGCCTGGTGACCGCATTGGTTCCTTTGATCGCCGGCTGTGTGTTCTTCGGCCGGGACCTGCGAAGGAACAACTCCCGGAGCTGGCGGGGGCAGGCTTTCCGGACGGCGGCACTGGCCAGTCTGGGAGTGGCCATGACCCATGCGCTGGTCGACTTCAATTTCTTCATCCCGGCCAACCCCTCCACGCTGGCAGCGATCGTCGGGGTGGCGGCAGGCGCCAGCTCCCGGCGGCGACGCATCGAAGGCTCGCCCTCGGATTCAGTCGAAGACGCAGCCGTCCATCCTGTGAGCGATGCCCTGGCGCGGGGACCGTCGGAAGCACCGGCCGGACAGACCTGAAGCCCTGGCCGAATGCTCCCGACTGCGCCGTGCGCGACCGGCGCGCCTTCTTGGATTTGCGGAGGATGATCAGGGGGTGGACACGGCGAGAAGTCTCACCTGGCGACGCCCGCCATTCCGGGTGCGAGGGTTCGCCAGCAGCAACTCCAGATGATGAACCCCGGGAGTCGCCGCGACCACAAACGTGCGGGCAGCGGAAACCTCGCCCTCCGATACGAGAGCATCGTCGAGATAGATTTCCACGTAGGGCGGCACCTCATCCGCCTCCGCGGAAGCGACCTTCACCGAAACGGTGCGGCCGCTCGTGATTTTGCGCCACCCACGTTCGCACAGCAGCGTTCCACACAGACCCTTCCACGCCGTGGAGGGTGGCGCCGTCGCGGAGGGTGGCGGCATCGGTTCCATCAGGTCGCTCTGCGAAATCCCCAGCGTCTTCGCCAGACGCATGCGCGCCGATGGCGACGCAGCGCCTGGCCTGCGTGCGATGACTTCCAGGCCGTCAAGAGGGCCGAGGCTGTGTTGGAGGGCGTACTCGATGATTCCATCAAGGACTTGCGGACGGAGAGGATCCTCGACCAGCGGGTGGTCGTGAAGTTGATCCAACAAAGCGGCAATCAATGGTTCGGAGTCTTTTCGATAGGGTGGCTGAGGGAGGGTCTGGATCAGCTCATTGCCGGTTGCTGTGGTCGCGCGCGCCTTAAAATCAATCAGTCGTTTCTCCCACTGTTCGCGGCGAAGGGAGCGGTAGTCTTCGAAGCGACCCCGGCTCGCCGCGAGGTGGAGGAGGCCGACAGTTGGTTCGTCGCCTGGAGGTCTGGCTCTTCTGAGCATCGCCAGGTCGCCGGTCAAATCGAAAATCGGGCCGGCCATCGCGAACCATTTCGAAGGATCGCGCAGCATCGGCTCCACTGCGGCAAGCACTGCATTCCGATCCGCCGGGTCGATCTCGTTCCAGTGGAAGAAACCGCTCCGCACGAACGCCTCCTGTGGCTCGGGGCGGTTTGGCGCGAGCATGAGAGCGTGTGCATGCGCGGCATGCCAGAGCTCGATCCGATGGGTTGAGGGGACGTCGAGGGCCTTCTCGGTCAATGCGCAGGCAGCCAGCCAGTCCGTGGGATGGGATGCGATGTGAGCGGAGAGCGCAGACACCGTCGAAGGTAGAGGCGGATGGCTTCCTGGCGGGCGGATCCCGAGCTCGATCGCCGCTGCGCCGAGGGTCAGCAGCACGGCGGCAAGCATCCAGGGCGTGCCCCTCCGCTCAGCCACGCAGAAGGGTTTCCCAGTTTCTCAAGGCCACCTCTGGTGCGAACCGCCGCTCATACTCTCTCCGGCCGCGCTCTCCCATTGCAGTCACTTCCACACGATGGGCGGCCATTTCGCGGATCCGCGAGGCCAGTCCCGAAACGTCTCCTTCGGCAACTACCGCCCCACATCCGATGGACTCGATGAGCCTTGCGATTTCGCCATCGGTCGATCCCACGAACAGGACCGGCCGCCCCACCGCGAGGATGCCATAGATCTTGCTCGGAACGATCAGCCCCTCCATCTCGCTGCGGAGCGTCACCAGATGAACATCCGCCGCGGAAAGGCTTTCGCTGAGCCGCTCCATCGGCTGATAGGGCTCAAATCGAACGTTGCCCACGGCGTTCCGAATCGCTGGCAGCTGCGCGCCTCCTCCTACGAAAAGAAAAGCGATGTGGCGATCCTCCCGAAGCTCGTGGATGGCTCCCGCCAGCGTGGCCACCTCATGGGCGCGACCGAGATTGCCGGAATACGACACCACGAAGGGTTCGGAGGGGAACCACTGGGCGCGAAGCGCGTTCCTGCCGCTGGGGATCGGCTGCAGATCGCCGTGCGCCCAGTTGGGCTGCACAGTTACCTGCGAAACAGGGAGGCCCCGTACCCGCTCCGCCATCCGTTCGCCAAGGACAACATTGGTGCGGGCCACCCGCAGGGACCAGTCGCGGAGAGGGCGGAGCGGCCACGGAGCCAGCAAGCCCATCGCCGTGGCCACTTCCGGAAAAAGATCCTGCGTCCAGTTGATGAGAGCGGCGCGCCGCAGCCGTGTGGCCAGGGCGGCGACCACGGAGATCAACGGCGGATCGGTCAGTGCCACGGCGACGCTGGATTTCGTGAGCGCAGCGAGGAGCCCGAGGAACGCCGCTGCATAAAAGGTCAGGTAGTCGATGGCTCTTCCGGGGAGAAAGTTCCGGCCGAAGCGCGTGGACCACACACGATGAACGCGCACGCCCCGGATGCGTTCGCGCACCGGCAGCGTGGCACGTGCATCGTCGTAGCGCTGCCGGCTGGTGATCACCTCCACATCCCATCCACAGCCGGCCAGATGGAACGCCAGGTCGCTCAGCATCTGGCTGGTCGCCGAGTGGTCGGGATGGAAGTACCGGTTGATGAAAACCACATGCATGCGTGGTTAGATGGTAACGACTACCGGCCTGCATTTGCTGCTCCATCTGAACGGACCCCCCCATGATCATCCTCGGAATCAATGCTCATCACGCCGATGCCTCTGCGGCGGTCCTGGTCGACGGAAAGCTCATCGCGGCGGCCGAGGAAGAGCGCTTCCGGCGGATCAAGCACTGGGCCGGGTTTCCTTCCCTGGCCATCCGGTACTGTCTCGACGAAGCGGGAGTGGGGATCAACGACCTCGATGCCATCGCCGTCAATCGCGATCCGAATGCAAGGCTGTTCCAGCGGATTCGCTTCCTCCTGGCCAACCGGCCGTCGCCGGGAGCGATCCGGCGGCGCCTGGCAAACCGCGCGAAGATTCGCGATCTGGGCGACGAGATTCGTGAGGAGTTCGGTGTGCAGGAATTGAAGCCTGCGTTGCATCACGTCGAGCACCACCGCGCTCATCTGGCCTCCGCTTTTTTTGTGGCGCCCTTCGACGATGCGGCGGTGCTGTCCATTGACGGGTTCGGCGATTTCGTCAGCTCGATGTGGGGCGCCGGCACAGGCAACACGATCGAGACCCTCGGCGAGATCGGCTTCCCTCACTCGCTGGGCATTTTCTACACGGCGCTCACTCAGTACCTCGGGTTTCCCCACTACGGAGACGAGTACAAAGTGATGGGACTGGCTCCCTACGGAAAACCCTCACACATGGAAGCGATGCGCCACATTCTGCACGTGCAGACCGATGGAACGTTCCGTCTGAACCTCGATTACTTCACGCATCACTCGGCGGGATTGAACATGGTGTGGCACGGCGGTGCTCCGGCCATCGGACCGGTCTACTCAGAACGGCTGGTGGAACTGCTGGGCCCCCCGCGCGCCGCGGACGAGCCGATGGAGCAGCGACATCGGGATCTTGCGGCGTCGATGCAGGCGATGTTCGAAGAAGCCGTCTTCGCGCTGGCCGGACGGCTGCACCAGGAAACCGGCAACCCGCGGCTCTGCATCGCCGGCGGATGCGGATACAACAGCGTGGCCAATGGGCTTCTGTTCGAGCGCACGCCGTTTCGCGACGTGTACATCCAGGCCGCGGCGGGCGATGCAGGCGGGGCGATCGGCGCTGCGTACTGGGTGTGGAATCAGGAAATGAAGCGGCCGCGGTCCTTCGTCATGGATCACGCCTACTGGGGTCCGCAGTACAGCCGGGCGGAGCTCGATGCGGCCATCGAAGCGCGGCGGACCGACCTGCAACAGGCGGGTTGCACCATTAGCGAACCTTCTTCGGAACGGGAGCTCTGCGAGCAGACCGCCGCGCAGATTGCGGCCGGGGAGGTCGTCGGCTGGTTCCAGGGCCGCATGGAATGGGGGCCGCGCGCTCTGGGGAATCGCTCCATCGTCTGCGATCCCCGCCGCGCCGACATGAAGAGCATCCTCAACGACAAGATCAAGCGCCGGGAGTCCTTTCGACCGTTCGCGCCGTCGGTGCTCCGCGATGCGGTGGGGGAGTGGTTCGAGACCGACTACGACGTGCCCTTCATGCTGCAGGTCTACCAGATTCGCGAGGAGAAGCGGGCGTTGATCCCTGCGGTGACTCATGTGAATGGCTCGGGCCGATTGCAGTCGGTGACGGAGAGCCAGAACGCGCGCTACTACCACCTGATCGAGGCCTTTCGCGATCGGACCGGCGTGCCGCTCGTCCTCAATACCTCGTTCAACGAGAACGAGCCCGTGGTGAATACTCCGGCCGAGGCACTGGACTGCTTTCTGCGAACGAAGATGGACCTTCTGGTCATGGGCGACCTGATGATCCGGCGCGCTTCGGCCTCGTAATCCTGCGATCCTTCGCGTTTCGCCCACCGGCGCCGCTTCTCATGACACAAGCCCGGCGAGGTCCTATGAGCGAGAGTCCTTCTCCCCGCCGCAGCGGGGAGAAGGTGCCGAAGGCGGATGAGGGG
>JBKJQB010000270.1:0-11319 GCA_046594105.1 Thermoanaerobaculia bacterium | reverse complement strand
GCGCCCGCGAGACGTGCGTGTAGATCTGGGTGGTAGAGATGTCGGCGTGACCCAGCATCATCTGCACCGAGCGCAGATCGGCCCCGTTTTCCAGCAGATGGGTGGCGAAGGAATGGCGCAGGACATGGGGCGAGATGTGCGACCGGATCCCCGCCAGCCGGGCGTATTTCGTGATCTTCATCCAGAACGACTGCCGGCTCATCGGTCGGCCACGGTTGGAGAGGAAGATGTGGGGATCATTCTTTTTGTCGAGATGGGGCCGGCCCTGTTCCAGAAAACGAACGATGGCGTCGCGCGCGGTGTCGCCGAACGGCACGACTCGTTCCTTAGAGCCCTTGCCGATGGTCCTCAGGAAACCGGCATCCATCACCAGCTCATCGATCCGCACCTTGATTAGCTCCGAGACGCGCAACCCGGTGGCATAGAGCAGTTCGAGCATCGCCGCGTCGCGCAGTCCTTCCGGAGTGGAACAATCGGGCGCCCGCAGCAGGGCCTCCACCTCCTCCGGTGGAATCGACTTCGGCAGGTTGCTCCACAGCCGCGGATTCTCCAGGTTCTCGGTGGCGTCGCGCTCCAGATGTTTCTCGGCGACCAGAAAGCGGAACAGGCCGCGGATGGCCGCCAGCGTCCGGGCCACGGAGCGAGCGGAGATGCCAGCCGTGCGCAGCGACTGGAAGTAGCGGACGATGTTCAGCCGATCGATGCGGTCGAGCTCCAGCTTCTGCTCGAGGAGATACCAGCCGAAGTGGCGGAGGTCGGCGCGATACGCGGCGATGGAGTTCGCGGCGAGCCCCTTCTCGATCAGCAGGTAGTCGAGGTAGATCGGTAGCCAGGTGACGAAGTACGGCCCGGTCTCTTTCTGCTCTTCGTCGTGGGACCGCGGGTGTTTCACCCTGCCATCACCTGGGTGCTGACCAGATCGGCCATGTACGAGCTGCGCACGAACGGGCCGGAGAAGACGGAGCGGAATCCCATCGATTCGCCCAGCAGACGGTACTCCTCGAAGACCGCCGGCTCGATGTACTCCACGACGTCGAGCTTCTCGCGCTTCGGCTGGAGGTACTGGCCGATCGTCACGATCTCGCATCCCGACGCATGCAGCTTCTGGAGCACCTCGAGCACCTCGTCCCTCCGTTCGCCCAGTCCGAGCATCAGCCCTGACTTTGTGACGATGGAAGGGTCGACACGTTTCGCCTCGCGCAGTACCGCCAGAGAACGATCGAAGCGCGATCCAGGACGCACGAAGTCGTAGAGGCGCGGTACCGTCTCCACGTTGTGGTTGAAGTAGTCAGGGCGTGCCTCGACCACGATCCTCACCGCATCGTGGTTGCCGTGGAAGTCGGAGGTGAGGACTTCCACCGTCGCATCGGGAAGGGCCAGGCGCAGCTCGCGGATGGTCTCGGCGAACTGCTGCGCTCCGCCGTCGGCGAGATCGTCGCGGGTGACCGCGGTGACCACCACATGGCGAAGGCCCATCTTGCGCGCAGTCTCCGCGAGGGCGCGCGGTTCCTCGAGCGATGGGGGCGCGTACGGGCGGCCGGTGGTGACGTTGCAGAAACCGCAGGAGCGGGTGCAAATGTCCCCGAGGATCATGAAGGTGGCGGTGCCGCGGGCGAAACACTCGGAACGGTTAGGGCAGGCCAGCGACTCACACACCGAGTGCAGTGAATTCTCGCGCAGCAGGGACTTGATCTCGTGCAGCCCCTGCAGGTTCAACTTCTTTTCGCGGATCCATTCGGGGAGGCGGGGAGGCATGGGTTCATGGTAGCCGCTGCGAGTGTGAGGCGGTAGGGCGGGAGATGCTGACTTTCGGAGCGCCGGCATGTTTGCCGGCGGGATCTCGCCCGGTAGCCAACCCACCCGCCGGCAAGGATGCTGGCGTTCCGAAAAGCAGGCCAGCTCACCCCGCAGACACAAAAATGCCGCTCATCGCTGAGCGGCATTCCGGGAGGTCCAGTGGGTCAGGTGATCAGTGCGCGAGCGAGCGCTCGAGCGATTTCGCGATGAGCTTCTCGGCTTCCACCTCGTCAATACCTTTGACGATGGCGACTTCCGAGACCAGCAGGTACTTGGCACGGTCGTACATCTTCTTCTCACGGAACGACAGACTCTTCTTCTTGGCCACTTCGTTGAGATTTTTGAGGACTTCGGCCACGTCTTCGAGGCGTCCGGTCTTCATTTTCTCGAGGTTCTCGCGGTAACGGCCCTTCCAATCGGTGTGGCTCTTCGAAACGCGCTCTTCCAGCAGGCTGAAGAGACCTTTGATCTCTTTCTGCTGGTAGAGGCGACGGAGACCGACCCGGTCGGTGTTGCTGATCGGAACGACCAGACGCGAGTTATTTGCAAGCAGCCGGAGGTGGTAGTACGTGTCTCCAGGACCAATGATCGCCGACTCGCCGATCTGCTCGACGATGGTGACTCCGTGGTTCGGATAAACGAGCTTTTCCCCGACTTTGAAACCCATTTTCATCGACGACAAGTGAGGCTCCTTTCGGAAACTGGAACGGCTTGAGGGAGAGGCAGTCTACGCGACCGGACCCCATTCGTCAAACCTCAGAGAAGCCCCACAACGCGGAGGGAGCGCCACGGCGGCGGCCGCCATCGTTCGGACCCGTTGAGTACAAGTCAAGCATTGCCAGTAGGTTGTGACGACAGCTGTCCTGTGCAGTGCCAAGGATGGGTCACGTTTCTGCGACGCCTTCAGCGCCGCCCACGACTTCTGCCCGACGCGGTCCGGTAGTAGATTTCTGCGACGCACCGGCTACTGTTTGGGGACGCCTGCGGCGTCCTCTCGAGCATCACGTTTTTGAGCGGCCGCAGATCGCCTGGTCAACGCGAAATCAGCGATCCGTTCGCGTTCCGCGGAGCTTGCGAACGACCTGGTGCAGCCGATCGAGCCCCTGACGCCGTTCGGTGTCCGATCCCGTCAGCAGATCCTCGATGGCCTGCAATTCCGGATAGAGCTCGCCCTCATTTTTCGGAGCGACCACTTCCACCGAGGAGTTGGAGGGACGACCAGGAATTGCTGACGTCGGGACCGACGCCATCGTGCTGGCGATCCTTTGCGCCATCGAGCGGATCGACGGGATGTCGTTCTTGTCCAGCGCGCGGAGAATCGCTTTCTCACTGGATACCGCATCGGCGAACGGGCTGGTCGGATCGTCGAAGATGCGAGCCTCGGTCAGACTGAGCGTTACGTTTCCGTAACCGGCCGGGTCGCCGTGGGCGAAAACGCGAACCGTGGCCTGCCGCGCGATCTCGTCGAACTCCACCGTCTGTGATGACCCCGGCTCGATCCACGCGCCGAGTTTCGCGATCTGAGTTTTCTTTCCGACGCCGTTCTGAGGAATGAGCTCGATTTCGACTCGATCCACGTACACGCGCCGGTTCTTCGTCACCAGCATCCGACGTGACGGGAGATTGATGAGCAACCGGTAGACGAACGCGCCGCGGATCTCCATGACCGTTTCTTTCTTCTCGGAATCGACGGAGTAGGACTCGGAGGTCCGCGATGCTTCCATCCGCTCGTAGCCTGCGTGTTGGTAGGTGCCGTCGCTGCGCTTTCCGCGCAGGAGCTCGATGTCCTCGTTAACCACCCGCCGCAGCAGATCGGCGGGAAGATCCTTGTGGCTGGCCTCGGCCACCCGATCGATCACCTTCGCGTCCTCGGCGACGCGGCTCATCGAAGTCTGCGCTGCAATTACGGTAGCCGCCATCAACAGGAGGGTAGCCAGTGCTGTCGTTTTCATTTCAAGATCTCCATGAGTGCGCTCGTTCCCGGCAAACCGTCGCCACGGATGCCCAGGTGCTCGCACAGTGTGGCACCGAGATCGGCGAACGTGGTCCTGGTCCCCAGCGAGACTCCTCGCCGGACCGAGGGGCCGGTGACGATCATCGGAACGTACTCGCGCGTGTGATCGGTGGAGACATCGGTAGGATCGCAGCCGTGATCGGCGGTGATGAACAGCAGGTCCTGCTCGCGCAACTCCCGGAGCAGAGGCGCGAGCTCTTCGTCGAATCGTTCCAGCGCGCGGGCGTAGCCGGGCGCATCGTTGCGATGGCCGTATTTCGAGTCGAAGTCGACCAGGTTGGTGAAGATGAAGTCGGCGTCGGACTCCCGGATGAGATCCGTGGTCTTGCGCATGCCGTCGGAGTTCGACTCGGTGCGGATCTCCTCGTCGATGCCCACGCGATCAAAAATGTCGGCGATCTTGCCGAGCCCGAGGACGCGCCGACCGGAGCGATGAGCGCGCTCCATCACCGTCTCGCCCGTGGGTTTCACCGAGAAGTCCTTGCGATTGGCGGTGCGCTTGAATGCACCCTTCCCCTCGCCGGTGAAAGGGCGGGCGATGATCCTTCCGATGTTGTGCTCGCCGCGCATCAGCTCGCGCGCGGTCGCGCAGAGCCTCCACAGCTCTTCGACCGGAATGACGCTCTCGTGCGCTGCCACCTGAAAGACGGAGTCGCCCGATGTGTAGACGATGGGGAATCCGGTGCGCATGTGCTCCTCGCCCAGCTCATCGAGGATGACCGTTCCGGACGCGGGCTTGTTGCCGAGGGTCTTGCGGCCGATCCGCCGTTCGTACTCCTGGATGACTTCGGATGGGAATCCGTGCGGGTAGGTACGGAAGGCGTCCGCGACGACGAGCCCCATCATTTCCCAGTGGCCGGTGGTGGTGTCTTTGCCCGCGCTCAGCTCGGCCATGCGTCCGAATGCGGCTTCCGGATTCTCGCGGGAGGCCGGCTCGGGCAGCGTGTGCAGGAGTCCGAGCCGGGCCAGTGTCGGGAGGGATGGCCGCTCGTCGCGCAGGACGTGACCGAGGGTGTTGGAGCCCTCGTCGCCAAAGTCTTTTGCATCAGGCAACTCGCCCACTCCGAGAGAATCGCAGACGATGACGATGGCGCGCGGTTTCATCGGGCGCCACGATGAGGGATCGCCCCGACGCAGTCAACGGGCAGTGAAGGAGCGCAGCATCGGAGCAGGCCCAAATGGAGCCGGCGAAGGCGGCAGAAGACTGTAGCCCCCGGCTTCAGCCGGGGGAACGCCTCAATCCGATCGGCGAAGCCCGCTTCTGCGGGCGACAGAAGGGGGCCGCGTCATCTGGCGAACCACCAAGGAGCCATCCGCTGTTCTCTCGTCCGCTGAAGCGGGCTCGCGAATCGTGAGTTCTAGGTTTCCCCCGGCAGACGCCGGGGGCTACGGTCTCTCGCCGGCTGTGCCGGCTGAAGGCTGACTCTTCTCTACCTGCGGTGCGGTCACCGGTGATCTCTAACACTGACGAACAGACTAGGTTCAAAGCTAAGTTGGACAAGCTGTGGCACAGACACTCTGTCTTATGCCCTTCGCAACCTGGAACCCTTGAAGGAGACAGGTTCGGATCTCCACGAACAGTAGACTGGATTGCCGAGATTCACGTTCGTACCCTGAGAAACGTGGTTCGCCACTCCATTCCTCTACGCCTCGTTGCAAACTCGTCCGCACACCCATGGCCCGGCTCATCGACGAACCGCAAGAGCAAGCACAGACTGTCTCCATGCCGATTCGCGGGCGTGGCGCGAGCTGGAATCCGCAGAATCGGTTCGAGAAAATCGAGTACGTCCGCGATGAGGATGCGTCGCCGGACGAGCAGCCGGCGCCGACGACGGTCTTTCTGCGCGATCCGGCCCGGTCGATCATCGCGCGCAATGACAGCCCCGACGTTGGATTCGAGGCGAGCATCAATCCGTATCGTGGCTGCGAACACGGTTGCATCTACTGCTTCGCCCGTCCCACCCACGAGTATCTCGGATTCTCCGCCGGCCTGGAGTTCGAATCGAAGATCCTGATCAAGGAAGCCGCTCCCGAACTGCTCCGCGAGGAGCTGCTGTCGAAGAAGTGGACGCCGCAGGTGTTGGCCATCAGCGGGGTCACCGATCCCTATCAGCCGGTCGAGCGGAAGCTGCAGCTGACCCGGCGCTGCCTCCAGGTGCTCGCCGAATTTCGCAACCCGGTGGTCATCATCACCAAGAACCATCTGGTCACCCGGGACATCGACGTCCTTCGCGAGCTAGCAAGACACGATGCGGTGTCGGTCGCCCTGTCGATCACCACGCTGGACGAGGATCTCGCGCGGATCATGGAGCCGCGAGCGTCGACGCCACGCATGCGGCTTGCGGCCATCGAGCAGCTGGCTGCCGCGGGGATCCCTGTGTCGGTGATGGTGGCGCCGGTGATCCCGGCGATCACCGATCACGAGATGCCGGCGATTCTGAAGGCGGCAGCGGAGGCGGGGGCGCGGTCCGCGGGATTCGTGCTGCTGCGGCTGCCGTGGAATGTGGCCCCTCTGTTCGTGAAATGGCTCGACGAGCACTACCCCGATCGAAAAGAGAAGGTGCTGAACCGTCTTCGCGATCTGCGCGACGGAAAGCTCTATCGCGCGGAGTTCGGGAAGCGCATGCGGGGAGAAGGCATCTTCGCCGAGCAGGTCGAATCCATCTTCGACATCACCTGCCGGAAGCTGCATTTGAACGAGAGAAACTTTGAGCTGTCGACCACCGGGTTCCGCAGGGTCACTCCGCAGGGGACGTTGTTTTCGTGACTGGCGCTCCGGGGAAGCGGGTCGTTCGGCATCTGGTGGCTTACTTTGTATTAAAAAGTACTTGACGCTATCCTATCGGGGCCCTAGACTGAAGTGGCGAAGGGGTGCTTCCATGCGTCAGATTGCCACGTCGTTGTTTGTGATTCTTCTGGGCGCCTGTCAGGGTTCCCACTCGACGCGCGGGTTGGTCGGTGCCGCCCGCGCCGGGGACACCGCGCACATTCGCGCGGTGGCGGCAGCCGGCGGTCTCGATGCGCCAAGCGGCGGCAATGGATGGACCCCTCTGATGCACGCCATCCACAAGAATCAGGTTGGATCCGTAGCCGCGCTCCTCGATCGCGGCGCCGATCCCAATGTTCGTGGAGAGAATGGCAGCACCGCGCTGATGATGGCCGCCGGCTATGGCTACACCGACATCGTGGCCGTGCTGCTCCGCCGCGGTGCGAACCCCGCTCTGAAAACCACGGGCGGCGAGACCGCGCTGGACTGGGCGCTGAGCGGCGCGAACGACATCGATCGCTTTACAGTGCTGCAGTGTCAGGACGAAACCGTGCGCGCGCTCCACGCCAGTGCTCCGCACATTCGTCCCACCGCCTCGGCGCGCCGGATCGCCTCGCTGAAACGTTGCCCGTCGCTGCGACTGTGGGCAGGCACCCCGCCCGGTGCGGCCGGCGGCGTCTGATCGCCGTCGTTTGCTTCCCGGTCGCGGCCTCTCCCGCGCAGGCCTTCAAACCGGCTCCCTGCCGGACCTCTGAACCTGCAGCACGATCTTTCCGAAGTTTTCTCCTTCGCGCATTCTTCGATGGGCGTCCGCAGCCTGCTCCAGCGGATAAACGCGATCGATCACCGGCCGCAAACGTCCGTTGCGCAGGGCGTCGCCGAATTTTTCCAGGAACGCGGCCACGATCCTGGCTTTCTCTTCGACCGGCCGGGCCCGGAGTGTCGATCCGATGATCTGCTGCCGTTTCATCAGGAGCGACCCTACATTCAACTCGATGGTGCCGGGACCTCCCATCGACCCGATGACCACGATTCTGCCGCCGGTGTTCAGAGCCTGAAGATCGCGGGCAAGGTAGCTCGCCCCGATGTGGTCGAGGACTACGTCCACGCCACGGCCTGCGGTCTCCTCCATCGCTCGCTCCGCAAAGTTTTCCTGGCGATAGTCGATGGCCACGTCTGCGCCGTGCTTGCGACAGCGCTCCGCTTTCTCCGCCGACCCGACCGTGACCAGGACTCGCAACCCTGCCAGCTTGCCCAGAGTCGTCGCGGCCGTTCCCACGCCGCTGCCTCCACCATGAATCAGGACGGTTTCCCCGCGGCGCGCTCTTGCCAGGTCGAAGATGTTCAGGAACGCGGTGAGGAACACTTCCGGGATCGCCGCTGCCTCCTCGTCGCTCACGGAATCCGGCACATGCATCGCCGACCCCGCATCGACGACGACCTCCTCGGCATAGCCACCGCCGGACAGCAGTGCCATGGCTCGATCGCCGGCTCTCCATCCAGAGACGCCGGAGCCCGCCTCGAGCACCGTGCCGGCGCACTCCAACCCGAGGATCGGCGATGCTCCGGGTGGAGGAGGGTAGTGACCTTGACGCTGCAACAGGTCGGCGCGATTCACCGCGGTTCCGGTCACCTGAATGCGAAGATCTTCGGGACCGAGAGCGGGAGCTTCCACGGTTCCGAGGCGGAGAACCGACTCGTCGCCGAACTGATCGAACACGATTGCGCGCATGGAGCGAATGTACCGCCGGCATCCCCGCCGGCGCTACTCGCCGAACTCTCGCGGGCAAGGATGCCCGCGACACGGCCGGCAAGGATGCCGGCGCTACGAAGGGCGCGCCGCTCTGGATGTCGGTACCGCTCACGCCTCGTGACAACGCTCCGCGGCTCTCGTTGTATCGTCAGCTTCCATGTCGTCCGAAGTCATCCGCTGTATCGGGTTGAAGAAGCACTACCCCGATGTGAAAGCTGTCGATGGTCTCGATCTGATCGTCGAGAAGGGGGAGTGCTTTGGCCTTCTCGGCCCGAACGGCGCTGGGAAAACCACCACCATCGAGATTCTGGAGGGGCTGACCGATCCTGATGGCGGCGAGGTCGAGATTCTCGGGCTGACATGGAAGAAGAACGAGCGCGAGCTGCGGGAGCGCATCGGGGTGTCGCTGCAGGAGACACAGTTGAGCGACAAGCTCACGGTCGCTGAGACGCTGCGCCTGTTCCGGTCGTTTTACCCCTCCGGTCACGATCCTGAGGAGTTGCTGCGCGATCTGTCGCTGGATGAAAAGCGCGGCGCGCGGGTGGGGAAGTTGTCCGGCGGACAGCGCCAGCGCCTTGCGGTGGCCTGCGCGCTGGTCGGTGACCCGGACATCCTCTTTCTCGACGAGCCGACCACGGGACTCGATCCGCAGAGCCGCTTGCAGTTGTGGGACGTCGTGGCCAGATTTCGTCAAACCGGAGGGACGGTCCTGCTGACTACGCACTACATGGAAGAAGCGGAGCGTCTGTGCGATCGCATCGCCATCGTCGATCATGGGCACCTGATCGCCCTGGGCACGCCGGCCGCGCTCATTGCCAGACTGGAGGCGCCGAACATCATCGAGTTCACCAGCGATCCGCCGCTGACTGCCGCGGACTTCAGCAGCGTGCGCACCTGCCATGGGGCCACGCAACGCAATGGATCGTGGCTGCTGCGCGTCGACGCGCTGGCCGAGGCGGTGCCGCAGTTGCTGGCGGCCGTGGAAGGGCATGGCGCGCGATTGGTGTCCCTGTCGACGCATGCCGCCACGCTGGAGGATCTGTTCGTGTCTTTGACCGGAAGGGAATTGCGCGATGCCTGAGAAATCGCCGGCCACAGTCCGTCCCGCGCTGGTTGAGTTGGTCATCGCCCGAACGAAAGAGTTCATGAGGGAGACCGAGGCCATCTTCTGGGTCTTCGGATTTCCGCTGATCCTGGCTTTGGCGCTGGGATTCGCTTTCCGCGACAAGCCACCCGATCGCGTTCCGGTGGGAGTGCTGAACGGGCCGGCAGCGCAGCAGCGGCTGGCTGCGCTGCGGCAGTCCAGGACGCTGCTGCCGCGCATCGTCAGCGAACGCGAAGGTGCGGACGCTCTGCGCCACGGGAAAGTCTCGCTGCTCGTCGAAGGCAACGAGGCCATCGTCTATCGTTTCGATCCCACTCGTCCGGAGTCGCGGGGAGCGGCACGCGACGCGAACGACGCGCTGCAGGGCGCGCGTGGCCGGCAGGATCCCATCCCCAGCAGCGAGCAGCACACCCAGGAGCAGGGTGGCCGCTACATCGATTACCTGATTCCTGGCCTGATCGGGATGAACCTGATGGGCACAGGAATCTGGGGCATGGGGTTCTCCGTGGTCAACGCCCGGATGAAGAAACTGCTGAAGCGTCTGGTGGCCACACCGATGCGGAAGCGCGACTATCTCTTGTCCCAGTTCATCTCACGGCTGATGTTCCTGATTGTCGAGGTCACCGTGCTGGTGGCCTTCGGCTGGCTGGTCTTCGGCGTGCGCGTGAGCGGTTCGCTGTTCACTCTGGCCACTCTGTGCATCCTCGGCGGCTTCGCATTTTCGGGCGTTGGTCTCTTGACCGCGTCGCGGGCGAAAACGATCGAGGCCATCAGCGGCATGGCCAACCTGATCATGATGCCGATGTGGATCTGCTCCGGCGTCTTCTTCTCCTATGAGCGTTTTCCGGAAGCTGCCAAGAGGGTCATCCGGCTGCTGCCGCTGACCGCGCTCAATGATGCGTTGCGGGCCGTGATGAACGATGCATCCAGCTTCGCGCACATCCTTCCTCAGATGATCATCCTGGCCGTCTGGGGCGTAACCTCTTTCGTCATCGGATTGAGGATTTTTCGATGGCAATGAAATCGTGGTTTCCTGTTTTCGTCAGCGATCAGAACCCGAAGTAGATCCCGAAGTTTGCCTGTCCCTGGTAAAGGTCGCCGTTGTCGGTGGTGTCGCAGAAGCGGCAGAACGATTCGTTCGGGAGGGCGGTGTAGAAGCCGCGACCCTCGAAGCGAAAACCGGCGTTCCGATTGAACGGAATCTTGACGCCGAGGCCGCCGGATGCGGAGAAGCGGGTGGAGGCTGAGGCGCCCGGCGTGCTGGGGTCGAGATTGGCGACACCGGCGCTGCCGATGAAGTACGGCTTTGCATTGCGGCTGACCGCGAAGGGAACCTGCAGGCCGGCGTGGTAGTACGTCACGTGGAAATCGCCGACGCGCTCACCGCGGGGGTCGAAGAGTCCACCGCGCGAGCCACCACTTCCGAGATGAGTGTTCTGGCGGTCGGCCATGATCTCGAGCTTCATACCGTTGCCGATGGGAATCCCGAAGTTCAGCCCGACATTCGCGGAGCTGGCCAGGTCGACATCCTGACCGAACAGCGAGGTCTGGTCAGCGCGGATCGTTCCGCCAAACGTGTATCCGACGAACGGCGTCAGCTCGAACAGATTCTCGTCGACCAACCGACCGCGGTCGTGGCGCCGATCGTTAGAGCGACGGTTCCGCCAGTCGTCATCCTGCGCAAACAGCGATGCCGGAACGACGACGGCGAGCAGTGAAATGAGCAGCAACTTTTTCATGAGTCCTCCACAACTGGATTTCTGGATTGAGAGTCTGACTGCAGACGTTGGCAACCTGCAGAAACGGCGCCGCGGGATGAGCGGATTTCGCGGGAGGGACGCCGGGATCGCAGTGCAGGGGCGTCCGCGAGCGATGACAAGGTG
>JBKJQB010000164.1:0-5952 GCA_046594105.1 Thermoanaerobaculia bacterium | reverse complement strand
CGCCTGATCTGCGACCCTACGACGTCCTCGTCCCCGAAGTCGATCTCGCCGAGAGAAATCCCGCCGGAGCCGCAGCAAAGGCGTCGGAGCAACTCGATCTGAGGATGGCCGATGTCGCCGACGACGATCTATTCAACCGCATTCTCTGGAAAGCGATCAAAGGCGACGAACCGTATCCCGGCCCCACGCGAGCGCCCAACGGCGGACGGTAAGCCTCTCGTAACGCCGGCTGGAACCTTTACTTCGTGAGGAGAGTGTTCAGTCGCAGTACCCGTAATCGCGAATCGCTCAGCCTCACGTAGCGCCGGCTTCCAGCCGGCCGTTCCGCCGGCATCCTTGCCGGCGGGCATCGCGCCGAGGTAGCCTTCTCTCGCCCACCGCCGTGCGTGATTCTTCGCGCTCATGCGAGGTCCGAAATTCTTACTTTCCCGGCGCACCTTCGAAAAGGTTCAGGTGCGCTCCCGCGGCTATCTGCCGCATTGGCATGCGCCGGTGGGAACGTACTTCGTCACTTTCCGGCTGGCCGATTCGCTGCCCCGAACCGTTCGCGATCGGATTGAGCGGGAGCGGAACGCTCTGGCGCGACTCTTCACCGGTGGCGCCCGCGAGCCCACAGTCGTCGAGAAGGATCGGATCCAGCGGTTCGCCTGGGCAAGAACTGACGAGGCGCTCGATCAAGGATCCGGAGCATGCTGGATGCTGCGGTCCGAGATCGCAGAGCTGGTGTCGGAGAGTCTGCAATTCTTTGATGGAGAGCGCTACGCGTTGCACGCCTGGTGCGTCATGCCCAATCACGTGCATACGCTGATGACTGTGATGGCCGAGGAAACCCTCGAGCGGATTCTTCATTCGTGGAAGTCGTATACAGCGTCAAAGTCGAACCGGATTCTGAGAAGAATCGGATCCGCATTCTGGCAGCGTGAGTCGTACGACCATCTGGTTCGAAGCGATGAGGAGTTCATCACCCTTCGGCGCTACATCCTGGCGAATCCGGGAAAGGCTGGGCTCAAAGCGTGGCCATGGGTCGGTTGCGAGGACGACGAGCGCTCGTGATCTTTGCTGGGTTCTTGGCCGGGACAGTTTCCCGAGCAAGCGCCGGCTGGAAGCCGACGCCACGGCCGGCAGGATGCCGGCGCTACGAAAACTCACATCGCGTCGGCTGGAGCCTTTACTTCGTGAGGAGAGTACCTCTACGCGAAGCCGCGGGGCCTGGTGTCGAGGCTGCGCGCGATGTCGATCAGAGCGGCGCTGTACAGCGGATCGGTCAGGGTCAGCTCCAGCGGCTTTTTCTGATTGCTCTTCATGGTCAGAAGGGCCTTGTCGATGTCGACCTCCAGGTCGAACAACTTGGGCAGCGGGATTTCGTTGACCGGCTTCTTTCCCGCCAGGATGACGCGACGATCCGTCAGGTGAAGAGTCGATGATCCCGCCGGCGACTCATGGATGCAATGCTCCTGGAACACCAGCGGCATTGTGCATTGCCGCTTCGGCAGGTTGTTCCCGGTGATGCCGCGCAGTCGCTCGAACTGATCGATGACCGAAGTCTCCAGTGCCAGCTCGGCGACTTCCACCTGCAGCCCGTTCGCCAGTGCGCGCAACTGCTCCTGCTGCGCGGGTCCCAGGCGGTCGTCGGCCAGGAGGTGCCACAAGAAGGTGAGGTAGAGGTCGCGGAGGACCTGGCGAATGCTCTTGTCGAACAGGCCGGCGGCCTCGCCGGAGCGCTGGATCAGCGCGGTGACTTCCGCTGACCGCGCCGGTCCGCGCTTGGCCAGTTCGTCGAATCCGATCTGCAGCATCAGGCCCCTGGCCGAGGTTCCCCAGAGCTCGAAGGGGAGCGTGAGCGCTTCCCGCTGGATGCGGAGACGGTCGAGCGCGTCGTCGCTGCGGTCGGTGCGCAGACGATCGAGTGCCTCGTGGTACTTGCTGAGCATCTCTTCATTGCGCCGCTCGATGGCTTCCCGCTCGGCCCGCTCGCGCTCTTCCTGAGCGATGAGCTGCCCGCGTTTCCGCGCCGTCAGAACCAGCGGCGTCACAATCAGAAGGAAGCCGAAGACGATCTCGATCCATCCTTGCGGACCCTTCGACTTCAGCACGGCGAGATCGAGGAGCATCAACAGGAGACCGATCACGATCATGGCCACAAAGCCGTACGAGCCGCCGGAGCCTGGTTTGAGCGAGGAGAGGAAGGAGGTCGTGCGGACCGACTGCGCGGCGCGGACGGCCGGCGTCTCTTCCCGCTTCTTGTCTCCGAAGAAGTAGCCCTCGCCGCGGCGGCGGATGAATTCACCGGCCGCACCGGTGCTGAATGCGGGGTCGGTGTCGATGGCGTCCATCGGCTTGCGCGGGGCGACGCCGAAGCGGATCGGGCCGAGCGCGAGGTCTTTGCTTGCGAAAAACGTCATGAGCCGACTGGTCCGTTGCGCACTTCATGCCCGTTTTCGGCAAGACCCGGCCGGCAGGGATGCCGGCGATCCCAAGGCGCTCCTCAGCGCAACGTCGCCAGGAACGCCGCGAGATCCTTGCTGTCCTGTGTTGGGATGGCGAGGTTGGGCATGGTGTTTTCGGGGTCGATGGCCTGCGGGTTCTGCAGCCACTTCGACACATTCTCCGGAGTGTTGGCCAGCTTCCCTCCGACGGTCGGGCGGCTGCCGACGTGCGCAAGTGACGGGCCGATCGATCCTTTCGGGCCCTCGATGGTGGGGATGACATGACAGGAGTTGCAGGCGTACTTTTCGATCAGTTGCTTTCCGCGCGCAGCGTCTCCAGCTGATGGAGAGGGAGGCGCGGAGACACGCGGAGGCCGCTCCGGGCGGTTGCAGGCCGTCGTCAATGCGATGGCCATCATCAGGATCATGATCAGGATCAGAAATCGCGCTCTCATGGTTTTTTCTCCCGCGCCGAGTCTTGCGTACCCGGTGTGACGGTGAGATGCATGCTGCTCCATTAGCAACGGACGTGCTCAATTGGTTCGCCACGCGTCGGCGGAGCCCGAACGGTCATCGGCAGGCGAGCGGTTACACTACCGCGCCATGCCAGCCGTCTACGCCCTCGCGGCCTTTGCGATGACTCTTGCGGGCGGCGCCTTCGCCCTCCGCTACCAGCGCTATCTGCTGTACATCATGGCCTTCTCGTCCGGTCTGCTGATCGGCGTGGCCTTTCTCGATCTGCTCCCCGAAGTCACGGCCATCGCTTTCCACGAAGGCATCGCCGTACGCACGCTGATGATGATGGCGGTGGCCGGCTTCGTCGGCATTTTCCTGCTCGAGAAACTGACCATCATTCACGGCGAGAAGACGCACGACGCGCCGGGACACATGCACAACGTCGGGCTGGTCGGTGCCATCGGCCTCTCCTTCCACAGTTTTCTCGACGGCCTGGCCATCGGCGTGGGGTTCAAGGCGGGGACGTCGGTGGGGATGATCGTGCTGCTCGCAGTGGTGGCGCACGACTTCGCCGACGGCCTCAACACCGTGACTTTCATGCTGGCCACGAAGAACAACCGCTGGCGCACCGGGCTGCTGCTGGCCATCGATGCCATCGCCCCAGTGCTGGGCGCGCTGGTGGCCGGCTGGCTGCACATCGGACCGAAATTTCTGGCCTTCCAGCTCGCTTTCTTCGCCGGCTTCCTTCTCTATCTCGGCGCCAGCGATCTGTTGCCGCAGGTGCACAGCAAGCCGAAGTTCACGCTGATCGCCTCCACGCTGGCCGGTCTGGTCACGGCCGGACTGCTCGTGTACGTCCTACAATCCCCGGTATGAAACGACTGCTTCCCCTTCTGCTCCTCCTCGCCGTCACCGTCCAGGCCCGTTCCATCACCGAGAAAGATCTCTTTCGATTCCAGTGGGTCTCCGATCCGCAGGTGTCGCCCGACGGCGCGCAGGTCGTCTTCGTCCGCACTTCGGTTGATGAGAAGAAGGACAGCTACCTGACTTCGATCTGGTCGGTGGCCACAACGGCAGGAGCGACTCCACGCCGCATCACGAACGGTCCGCACGATTCGTCGCCGCGGTGGTCGGGCGATGGGAAACTGCTCGCGTTTCTGCGAGGAGGGGAGAAAGACGGCAAGCCGTTGCCGGCCCAGATCTATGTGTTGCGGCTCGATGGTAGCGAGGCCCGCGCGGTGACCTCGCTGACGCGCGCGGTAGAGTCGCTGGCCTGGTCGCCCACGCGGAATACGCTCGCATTCATCGCGTCGACGAAACCTTCTGACCTGGAGAAGCCTGTCAAGAAAGGTGACGACGAGCGTGAGAGCGACGTGCGCGTCATCAATCAGGCCACTTACCGCTCCAATGGCTCCGGCTATCGCGACGCCACCCGCGTCGCGCATCTCTGGACCGTGAGCGTCCCGGAGGTGATGGGGGAGGAGCCGCCCAAAGCGAAGCAGCTCACCAGCGGAGAGTTCAGCGAAGGCGACGTGCTCTGGAGCCCGGACGGATCGAAGTTGTACTTCGCCTCGACGCGCGTCCTGGAGCCCTACTACGACATCCGCGACAACGATCTCTACTCGATTGCGGCGGATGGCGGCGAGATCGCCAAAGTCGTTTCCTACGACGGATCGATCAACTCCTACGCGCCGAGCCCCGACGGCAAGTGGATCGCCTTCGCCGGCTCGATCTCCAAGCCGGTCCAGTCGCATACCCAGGCCGACCTCTTCGTCGTCTCCGCCACACCCGGCGGCACCCCGCGCAATCTCACCCCCACCTATGACTACGAGATCCTCGGCGGGGTCGGCGGCGATCAGGGCGCGCCACGCGCAGCTCGCGGACCGCGTCCGGTCTGGAGCGCCGACGGGAAAACGATCTTCGTGACGGTGGCCGAGCAGGGAAAGGTCAACCTCCAGCGCATCGACGCCCAGTCAGGACGCGTGGATCCCTGGACTTCCGGGAACCAGTCGCTGGCGACCTATTCCATGAGCGGCGGACGCACCGTGGCCATCGTCTCCACGCCCACCAGCATCGGCGATCTGTTCCTGGTCGACGCCAAAGGTTCGATGGCCCGGCTGACCAACGTCAACGAGAAGCTCTGGAGCGAGTTGAAGCTGACCGAGCCGGAGGAGCTCTGGTACACGAGCTTCGACGGCAAAAAGATCGAGACGTGGGTCCAGAGGCCGCCCGATTTCGATCCCTCGAAAAAGTATCCGCTCATCCTCAACATCCACGGCGGACCGCACGCCGCGTATGGCTACGTCTTCGATCATGAGTTCCAGTGGATGGCGGCGAAAGGCTACGTGGTGGTCTATCCGAATCCGCGCGGCTCGACGTCCTACGGGCAGGACTTCGCGAACATCATCCAGTTCCGCTATCCCGGCGACGACTACAAGGACCTGATGGCCGGAGTCGACGCGGTTGTGGCCAAGGGGTATGTCGATCCGAAGAAGCTCGGCGTCACCGGCGGCAGCGGCGGCGGACTCCTGACCAACTGGGTCATCACCCAGACCGATCGTTTCGCCGCCGCCGTCTCCCAGCGCGACATCGCCGACTGGTCCACCTTCTGGTACACGGCCGACTTCACCCTCTTCCAGCCGACCTGGTTTCACAAAGCGCCCTTCGAGGATCCGGAGGATTTCAAGGCCCGATCGCCGATCACCTACATCGATCGCGTCAAGACGCCGCTGATGCTGATCGAAGGGGAAGCCGACTACCGCACGCCGGCCATGGCCGGCGGCGAGATGATGTTCCGGGCCCTCAAATACCGCCGCATCCCCACGGTGATGGTCCGCTTCCCCGACGAGTCCCACGAACTGTCCCGATCGGGCAAACCGTGGCACCGCATCGAACGCCTCCAGCACATCACCGGCTGGTTCGACCGCTGGCTCCTGGGAATGCCGAAACCGGAGTACGAGACCGGTCTGCGCAAATAGCCTCCGGCTCGCGCGCCTTTCGGAACGCCGGCTTCCAGCCGGCCGGTCCGCCGGCATCCTTGCCGGCGGGCACCATTGGCCGTTCCATCCAG
>JBKJQB010000019.1:0-40714 GCA_046594105.1 Thermoanaerobaculia bacterium | reverse complement strand
CGCGGGAGCGTGGAGTACCGCGAACTACGGCTCGTTTGCGCGCCTGTTCTGGGGGCGGGCCCCCTACTTCTACAGCATCATCGGCGTCTACGGTTCCGCCGTGGCGCTCTGGTGGCTCTTCTCTCCCGATCCACAGACGGCGGATGGAAAGGACCTTCGGCTCGCGCGATCGGGGCCGCGGGCGTCAAAGGGCGCCCACCTCTGACGGAAGCCACGATCCACTGGAGACACAAGTGAAAGCGCTGGGCTGGACGACCGCGAGTGCCTTACCGCTGCTCGTGGCCAATGGTGTCACCAGCGTCCGGGACCTCGGCTCCGACCTGGCACACCGGATCGCTTACGGCGCCGACTGGCCACGTGCGGCCAGGGGAATGGTGAACGAGAACGTACTCCCCTCACCCGGCGTGCTTTCCACGTCGATGTGTCCGCCGTGGGCCTCCACCGCCAGCTTGCAGAAGGTCAGACCCAGACCGGTGCCGACCTTGTTCTGCGAATCGAGCTGCCCGAACTTTTCGAAGATTCTATCGAAGGCTTCCGCGGGGATTCCGGCACCGGTATCACGGACGGCGAAGCGGATGGTCCCGGCGTTTGCCTGCGACGCGGAGATGGTCACCGTCCCCCCTCGAGTGAACTTGATGGCGTTGGCAATCAGGTTCACCAGCGTGCGGCTGAGCAGGTTCTGATCGCCCGAGAAGTCCGGCAGCCCTGAAGCGATCTCCGTCACCACAGCGATCCGGCCTTCCTCGACCAGCGAGGCGACCTGCTCGACGGCACCGGCCACCAGCGCGGCGGCCGCGAGCGGCTCGAGATTCAACTGCATCCCGCCCGACTCCATCTTCTCCACGTCGAGCAGATCGTTGATCATCCCCAGCAGCGTGAGGCCACCGCCCGATGCGATGGCCATCATCTCGCGCTGCGTTTCGTTCAGGTCGCCGTGCTTCTCCAGCATGCTCACGCCGAGGATCATGGCCGAGAGCGGCGTGCGGAGATCGTGCACGATCATGTTGCGCATGTCGTCGCGGAGCTTCTCCACTGCCTGCAGTTGTTTGTAGTTCTCCTGGAGTTGCCCGAAGAGGACGGACTCCCGATCGCGGCCGCGCTTCCTCTCCAGGCATGCCCCGATGCGCGCTCGAAGCAGCGTCGCATTGAATGGTTTGGTCAGGTAGTCTTCGGCGCCGGCATCGATGCATCGCACCACCGACTCCACCTCGCTGAGCGCGGAAACCATGATCACGGGAATGGCCTGCAGCCGCTCGTCAGCCTTGAGCCGGCTCAACACCTCGTACCCATCCATGTCCGGCATCATGATGTCCAGCAGCACCAGGTCGAAGGCGGACTGGCGCACGACCCCCAGAGCTTCTTCGCCGCTGCTGGCACTCCGGACTTCATGCCCCTGACGAATCAGGCGGCGGGAGAGCACGTCGCGGTTGACCGCATCGTCATCCACGACCAGGATCAGCCCGGGTGCGGAGGCCGGTTGCAGGTCGGCGGGAGAGCGCTCCCTCCACGATCGTTTCTCCTCGTCTTTCAGCTCCACCGCGACGCTGCTTCCTTCGAGAGAGATGAAATTCTCCTCGAGCAGACGAAGGATGAGGTGCCCCGCCGCGCCGATTTTCTCGAGGTCGGCGACCAGCGCGTTGACCGAAGGGCCCTGCCCCTCCTCGATCAGCATCTCCGAATAGCCGATGATCAGATTCAGAGGACTGCGCAGATCATGGAGCAGTTGCGAGGTCAGTCTCGTTCGGCCGAAATCGGTCACGGCAGCGGATTCCGTACGAGGAGTACTGCTCACGCCTGGTTCTCCCCGGGTGTTCCGATCAGAGCCTCCATCTTGGCCAGAAGACGGGGCAATTCGATCGGCTTTGTGTCGTAGTCATCGCATCCCGCCTCCAGCGCCTTGTCCCGATCGTTGGCCATGGCGTGGGCAGTGAGGGCGATGATGGGGATGTGCTGGAGTGCAGCGTCCGCTTTCAGCCGGCGCGTAGCTTCCCACCCGTCTACGACCGGAAGACTCATGTCCATCAGGATCAGATCGGGCATCCGTTCCCTGGCCACTTCGATTCCATGCTCTCCGTCGACAGCGATCAGGACCTCATAGCCCTTGCGCTCCAGACGCCGCGACAGCATGTCGCGGTTCATCTCATTGTCCTCCACGATCAGGACGGTCGGGTTCATGGCCTGACTGGTTCCTCCGCAGTCTGAGGCGCGCGCACGGCGTGGCTCTCCGCGAGCAGATCGCGCACATGCTCCATCAGCGTCTCCCGCGAGTCGCCGCGCTGAAGGATCGACTCGACGTTGCCGTTCAGCCGGCGCCGATCGTCCTTGGTGAGATCCTGCGCGGTGAGCACCACGATGGGAATGGAGCGCCACTCCGGATGACGCCGAACCTCGGCGGCGAAGGCGAAACCGTCCATCTCCGGCATCATCAGGTCGAGGAAGATGAGGCTCGGGCGGTCTCGCTCCATCATCCTGAGCGCCTCCACACCGTTCCCCGCCTCGGAGACCGCCCATCCCGCTTTCTCCAGCATGGACCGTGAAAGCGCGCGGGTCTCCGCATCGTCGTCGATCACCAGCACCGGGCAGGGCGGGTTCTGGCAGGTGTATTTGCGAAGGATCTGGGAGAGGCGCCGGCGATTGACCGGCTTGGTGAGGTAGTCGGAGGAGCCGAGCGTGAAGCCGCGCTCCGGATCATCGACCATGGTCACCATGATCACGGGAATGTCGCGCAGGGTCATGTCGCCCTTGAGAGCGGAGAGAACGCTCCAGCCGTCGATCCCCGGCATCATCACGTCGAGAGTGATGGCGGCCGGGAGAAGTTGCCGGGCCATCCGCAGCCCCTGAGCACCGCCGCTGGCCACGCAGACCGTAAAGCCTTCTTTGCGCAGGTAGCGCTGCATCAGATCGCGTTGCAGCGCATCGTCATCGATGACCAGGACGCACGTCCCGACTTCCGGAAGCGGCTCGTCGCTGGAAACGTCGGAGCCCGTCGCCCCCAGAGGATCGAGGCCATCCTCACCGATGAGGGCGCGCTCATTGGCGGGATCCGTCACCGCCGCCGGAAGCTTGATCGTAAACACGCTCCCCTCTCCCAGCACGCTGTGAACGGTGACGTCGCCGCTCATCATCTGGCAGAAGCGGCGGGTCAGAGCCAGACCGAGTCCCGTGCCGCCGAACTTGCGCGTGGTCGACGCGTCGGCCTGAGTGAAGGACTGGAAGAGCCGGACCATCTGATCGGAGCTCAGCCCGATTCCGGTATCGGACACACGGAAGATGATCCACTCGCCGCCGTCCATGATCTGCCGCTCCACCTCGACGCCGATCTTCCCGTTGTGGGTGAACTTCGCAGCGTTGGAGACGAGATTGAACAGCCCCTGGCGTACTTTGCTGAGATCGGCCCGCATCCGGCCGATCTCCGGAGCGCAGCTCACCTCGAGGGTGTTGCCGTTTTTCTGAACCTGCATTTCGATGGTCGAGAACACCTCGTCGAGCAGGGAGGGGATGGCGAACGTCTCCAGATGCAGCTCCATCTTGCCGGCCTCGATCTTCGATAGATCGAGGATGTCGTTGATGAGGCCGAGCAGGTGTTTCCCTGCCGTCGAGATTTTATGCAGGTCGGTGCTGAAATCCTGCAGGTTCCTTTCGACCGCTTCTTCCTGCAGCATTTCGGAGAAGCCGAGGATGGCATTCAGCGGAGTGCGCAGTTCGTGACTCATGTTGGCCAGAAACAGGCTCTTGGTCCGGTTGGCCGTTTCCGCCGCTTCCTTCGCCTTGGCCACTTCGCCTTCAGCCCGACGGCGTTCAGTCACGTCTTCCATGGCCAGGACCAGCAGCTCGGCGTGACTTCCCTCGCGAAGTTTCCGCGCGTTCAGCAGCATCACCCGCCGGCCGATGACCGGAAAATCGTGCTCCAGCTCGAAGTCGTTGAAGACCGAGCTGGTGGGAACGATGTCTTCCAGCAGGGTCCGGAGATCGGGAATGTCCCATTGGCCATTGCCCAGCTCGTAGATCAGCCGGTTCTCCGTCTCCTCCGAGGAGACGTGAAAAGTCTGATAGAAAGCGCTGTTGGCGGAGTGAACGCGAAGACTGCTGTCGAGGATCAGCAGAGGCTCGCGGACGGTGTCCACGACATCCTGCGCATACGATTCGATCTGTTCGAGCAGCTGCTGCGAGCGCCGGCGCTCGGTGACGTCTTCCATGGCCAGCAGGACGAGCTCGGCATGAAGCCGCCGCGCGTTGAGGAGCATGATGCGCCGGCCAATATCGGGGAAGTCGTGCTCCAGAACGAAATCGTTGAACACCGAGCTGCGCGGCACGATGTCTTCCAGCAGAGTGCGCAACGCCGGGATATCCCACTGTCCGTTTCCGAGCTCGTAGATGAGCCGGCTCTCCGTTTCTTTTGAAGAAACCCGGAAGGTCCGGTAAAAGGCGCTGTTGGCTGAACGAACTCGCAGACCGGCATCGAGGACGATCAGCGGCTCGCGCACGGTGTCGAATACGTCCTGCGCGAAATTCTGGATGTCAGCGACGAGCGGCTTGGCCTTCGTCGCGGTCGTTTTGGGCTCTGGCACGGCGGCCTCCAGATCGCGAGGTGAAACGAGCGGTTCAGTCAATGGATCGCCTCCTGGTTCGTGCAACCGGTCGCGATCGCAAGGCGCGGCAGTCGTTGGGAAAGCTGCGGATTACGACCTTTTCCCGCTGCACGTTACGAGCCGCTCGCTGCTGCGCGAGGCGGGAAGCGCAATTCCCAACTTGTTGGCGATCGTGATGAGAAACAAGAGCACCGGCATTTGCCCTCAACGCAAGCTCGGTTTCGCGTCCCCAAGGACCGGATCGGCCGCCGTCTTGAGGCGCGGCCTCAGGGACTTCCAGGTCTCTCAGGCCTTCCCGAGCTGCTTCTGAATCGCGTCGATCGCCGCTTGACGCCCTTCGGTCTTGGCGATTTTGGCGAAGCGATCGCGACGGCTCTTGGGAACTCCGCGGATGGCGCGGATGTATTCGCCCTGGAGGCGCTGCGACGCGGCCACTTTTGCCGAAGTGATCCGCTTCTTCACCTTGCGAACGGCTTGTCTCACGCTGCGGACCGGATGAACCGATCCGGCCAGGCTCCGCAGCTCCTCGATGCGCCGCTCGATGGCGGACAGCTCTTGCCACATACCGGCCAGGTGCCGGCGAACATCGGCCGCACTGACCGTGCCTTCGTCGATCAACTTCTCCAGGATGTACCGGGCCTGGTGCGGGGTGATTTCAGGTGCTGCAGCTCGTCTGGCCATGCGCTGATAATACCGCGACGGCGCGATCCCGTCCCGGGGAGTTTCTCTTCATCCGCGCTCGGGAGGGTTCACGTTTCTAAACTTCCATAACTCCTGCGGGATTGGCCGCGTGGAACTGATAGGCGTTCCCGCCTGAGAGTTTGAAGTCATGGCGGCCGGCAGTGTCCGTGAGCATGGGCGTTCGACAACACCGTGTCAGCGGGTCGCCGGATACCGTACAGCCGGACTGCCAGAGGGATAGAACACACCGAGGAGCCGGAGCTCCCCCTGGCCTCGATTCTCCAGGCAATGCGTTTGCCCGCGCGGGAGGAAGATGCAGGAGCCGGCCGCGATGGGAGTCTGCGCCGCGCCGCCCCACATCACGCCGCTGCCCTCGAGGATGCAGATCACTTCTTCGTATTGATGGTAATGATCGGGGGCGCGGCCGGGCGGAATGGAGCCGACGAATTGCGTGACCTGCGTGCTGCCGGCATCAGCGTTGATGACCTCGCGGTACCAGCGATCGCCCGTCCTCTCGACCGGCCGGTCGTTCAACGCCACCACAAAAGGCACCCCGTCAGCGGCACGTCCCGGCTCGTAGCCTTCCAGTGCGACGCCGTCGTCGGGACACTGCGAGCTGAGGAGGGTCAGGGTGTCCCGCGCGGAAAGCTGGCAGGAAGTCGACGGCGGCAGATAGATCCCATGATCAGAAACCAGCTCGTGCTCGCGGCCGTCGATGGTAGCCGTTCCAGTACCGGCGAGGACATACAGCACCTCATCGCAGGTCTCGTTCCGCAGCGACCCCTGGAGTCCCGACGGCAATTCGACCACGCGCAACGAGATCGCCCGGGCTCCGGTAGCAATTCCGAAATGCTTCCAGATGCGAAACTCGCCGTCGCGGACCGGCTGGCCCTCCCTGAGCGCAACCACGCGGCAGCCACCTTCCAGTTGAATGACCATATCGTGGATTATGCTTTGCGGATGCCCAGTAAAGAAAAGGGAGTGGGGGCCACCAACCAGGATTTCATCCGCTACGACCAGGTGGAGAAGCACCAGACCTACCAGCTCGCCGAGACCGCCGACGAGGAGCAGTTCGATGACGACTTTCCAGTCCGCACCGTCGACCTCGGCCGCTTCCTGCACGGCGACCCAGACGAGCAGCGAGCCTTCGCCTCGGAGCTCGGGCAGGCGCTGCACGAGATCGGATTCGCCATCCTGGTGGGGCACGGGGTCGATGCCGCGCTCTATGACGAAGCGGAACGGCGGGTCGAAGAGATCTTCACGCAGCTCACCCTCGGCGACAAAATGCGCTTCCGCGCCGCACGCTTCGGCTCCGTCAACCAGGGCTACTTCCCGATCAAAGAAACCAGCAACATGCACCCGGACCTGGTCGAGGGCTGGGTCTTCTGCCGCCGCGCGTTTGAGGATCCGCAGTCCTTCTGGCCGCTGCTGGAACAGGCAGAGTTTTTCCGCCGCATCGTCCGCGCGCACGAACAGCTGATCCTGCCGGTGATGCAGAGCGTGTTGACCTATCTCGGCTGCGACCCGCATCTGTTCGACCGGAGACTGACCGGCACCAACTTCGGCCTGCGTCTCAACTATTACCCGCCGGTTTCCGCGGCGGACGACGCAACCGGCGCGGCGCGCCTGCTGGGGCACGAGGACATCGACCTGTTCACCTTCCTCCCCGCGCCGCGCGTGGAGGGGCTGCAGATCCTCAACCGCCGGAACATGAAGTGGGTGCGCATTGCCGCGCCGCCAGGCAGCATCATCCTCAACACCGGCGACTACATGCAGCGCATCACCAACGACATTCTCCCCTCCACCACCCACCGCGTCAGCAAGCCGCGCGACCCGGCCCAGCGAGGGCAGACCCGCGTCTCGTTCCCCATGGCTGTTTATCTTTGGGAAGAGGAGATGCTCGAGGTGCTCCCCTGCATCGCCGAGCCAAAGTACCCGCCGGTCAAAGCGATCCAGTTCCACACCAGCATCACCAGCAAGTTCTACGGCGACGACTACGCGGTGAAGTGAGAGATCGAAGCGGCGCCGCTAGGTTCCGGAGGGACTTCTTCCGCCACTCCGTTGCCGCCGCCTTCTCGCCGCGATTGCGAACAGCACTGCGCCGATCGCGCCCCAGAACAGGACGAGCTCGATGGTCGTCAGCGAGGCCTGCTCGATCCGTTGGCGCAGAGACAGTCGGGTCAGCACGGCCAGGTCGCCGGCGAGTTGCAGCGCGATCAGCGTGCCCATGCTCAGCAGCGAAATCACTGCGCTGATTCTCTGCACCAGCGGCGGCAGCGGAATGGTCACGCTGGCGTAGAGCTCAGGATTTGCGCGCGGAAGCAGCAGTAGGGCCAGGCTATGCAGGAAGTAGAGGACCACCAGCGCGAAGACGGCGATGTTCAGTGCCAGCGACACCTGTCCGCTCACCAGCAGCAGCAGCGTTACCACCAGAGTCAGCGTGAGCCCGTTGATCGGCGTGCCGGTACGCGGTGAGATCGCGCCGATGAACCGCGGCGCCAGCCCATCTTCCGCCAGCATGATTCCCACCCTCGACGGAACCAGCATGGTGGCATTGACCGACGTCGAGAGCGCCATCACCGCCCCCAGCGTGACGAACCACGCCGCCCCCATCGGCAGATAGCGCGACGCCACCTCCGCCATCGGCGCAGCAGCGAGACGAAGCTCCGTGCCGGGCAGCACTCCGAAGGCAACCACCGACATCAGAAAGTAAATGACCGTGGTGGCCACGATGCCGCGAAGAAAAATCTGCGGCAGCCGCCGCGTCGAATCGCGCACCTCACCCGCCGTCTGCGCCAGCGACTCGAAGCCCGCATAGGCGAAGAAGATCAGCGGCAGCGACTTTGCGAAGCCACCCGGCCCGTGCGTGAAGAAGGGGCGGTAGTTGGCCACCCGGATGGCGAATAGCCCCGGCACGATGAGCACCACCAGCGAGACGCCAAGGAGCACGCACATCCAGACCTGAATCCGGCCGAACCAGCGCACGCCGGCAACATGGATCCCGTAGAAGAACAGGAGGCTGATCACGGCAATCAACATCCCGGCACTCTTCGGCACGGCCCCGCCCAGCAACTCGATGAGGTAATCGGCGAACGCCCGGGCCAGATACGCCAGCGCGCCGATGTACGAAATGATCTTCAGCCACACGCCCACGAACGCAGCGCCGGAACCGCCGAAGGTCCGCGAGAGATGGGTGTACTCCCCTCCCGGCTCGCGCCCCAGCGGCGTGGAGAGGAACACCGAGTAGGCCACCGAGGTCGCCAGGATCGCCGGCGCCAGCACGACATACCCGAGGATGACGCTCGGACCGGTGAGGGCCCAGGCGTCGCTGGTGACTTTGAAAATCCCGGCACCGATCAGAATCCCCAGGAGGGCTGCGTACGACTCGATGGTCCCGAGGTCGCGACGGAGAGAAGAGGAGAGAGGAGGGGCCATGAGTTCAGATCGTCTCACAGCGGCGCATATCGCGGCCGGCACGGCCGGCGGCGTTGGTTCGCAAAGCGGCCGCCACGATTTTCCCTCGGTCGGCTTCGCGCCCTTCACTCGAGTGTCCTTCTCCCCGGGCACGGGGAGAAGGTGCCGAAGGCGGATGAGGGCTCTCTGGCAACGTAGCGGGACCCCTACATCCCCGCTTCGCGGACCTGCTCCCTGCGTCGAGGAGAAGAACACTCGAGTGGGAGGCTCCCGTTTCTCACCATCAACCGCTGCGCGCCTGCGCAGTGCCCTCGCTTCTAGTGAACCTCTGTCGCAATGCTGGGGAAGTGGCTGCTTTGTAGCGCCGGCATCACTGCCGGCTGTGCCGCGGGCATCCTGCCCGCGGGAACTCGCCCAGGAGCGCCGGCTGGAAGCCGACGCCACGGCCGGCAAGGATGCCGGCGCTACGTTCGCTTCGCGCTAAAACCACGCAGCGCACGTTCATCTCCCTCTCACCGACGCACCGCGCTGTTTTTTAGCTCGAGGATGACATCCAAATCGACACCGTTCCTAGGATGACTTCAGCACGGTCGCCAGAGCTTTGGCTACCCGGCCCAGCCGATCGTCGGCATCGCCGGTCATGCACGAATTCACACAGGCGCGCATCTCCGTCTCGATGACTCCGGCAGCGACCTGATTCAATGCCGCTTTCACTGCCGCGATCTGCAGCAGGATGTCATCGGCACATCGATGGTCGATCACCATCTGCCGGATGCTGCGCAGATGTCCCTCGGCGCGGGCCAGTCGATCCGCGAGCGACTTCTGCGCTTCTGGCGTCAGGTACTGTTCGGTCGGTGGTTTTGCTTTCTGTCGTGTGGCCATGGAGCTCCTAGGATGCAGTGAGCGTCAGACTGAAGGCGATCCGGCGCTCGGCCCTGGCGACATCGCCCAGGCAACACGAGCCCTTCGGATTCCTGACCTCGCATGCGCAGCGGCCGGCCTTCACCTCCGCCGTGATCGACGCTGTCGCGGTGCTGGCGCCGGTCGATTCGATCTCGTTGCGAATCGACTTCGTGGTGTACCCAAAGCAGTAACAGACCGGGACCGCCTCGCGATCCATCTGCTTCGCGTGAACCGGGACGATGAGGTCGGCTTCCTCGAACCGAACGCCCGTCGTGGAGCTGAAGTACACCGTCTGACAGTGCGCGGTCGGGCAGTAGCGTGGGTCCGCAGGGACGCCGCGCCGCAGTCCGTCCGGAGTGAGAAGCGCCTTCAATGTGATCGGATCGACAGAGATCCCCGTCGATCCGCACGAGGGGCACAATGCGCTCGTTGACTCAGCTGTCGTCGAGCATCCTGAAGGTGTGCAACATGCGCTCATTGGGACTCCTTCATCACTTGACGACATTCGCTTTGTAGGTCGGCAGTTTCTGCTCGATGGCCAGGGCGATCTTGTCAGGGGTGACTTTTGCCGGCTCGTACGTGACGACGGCACTGTTCTTCTGGTACGAAACCGTGGCGGCCTTCACACCGTTCACTCCGGTCAGCACATGCTTGACCGCCGTTGCGCAGGAGCCGCAGGTCATGCCCGTGATGTGCAGCGTGGCGACCTTCTCGCTTGCGTTCGACGACGCAGCGGTCCGGTGCGGAACCGTACAACAGCCTGCCCCGGCGCTCGCGTACGACGCGACACCGAGTGCGGCAGTCAGCGTGATGAGGACAGCAATCAGATTCCTTTTCATGATTTCTCCTTGGACTACCCGAGCACCCAGTTCGACCAGGTGGGGAACGTAAGAATCAAGAGCACGATCGCCGTCACAATCCAGAGAACGATCCGGTTGATCTTCTGAACACGCGTAACGCCCTGAACCTCGCACAGCGACCCCGGCTGGCACGACTCCTCGGGGCGTTTGCGATACGCGAGATAGAACGCGCCGGCCAGGATGGCCATGGTGAGCACGGCCAGAAAAGGCCGGTAGGGTTCGTACTTCACCAACGCACCCATGCTCGTCAGCCCGAGGAAAGCCGCCGCGATCGGCCCGATGCAGCAGATCGACGCCCCTACCGCAGCCACGATCGAAGCGGCGAGACCAGCGTTTGCGAACGATGCTTCCTTCTGAGTATCCATCCGTTTTCCTTTCCGTACGTGATCCCCTGGGGGGGGATACAGCAACACCCTCTGCAACAAGCTCCCCGAAGGAGAATTCCGAATTGTTACGATCAGCTGAGACATCTCGCTCAATGCCGAGCGCCGGTTGCTCAGCAACCGGCGGCTGACCAAGAGCTGCTGAAATCACACTCAGCAGTACGAGGGAGAGGGAACTCGGTAGGGAAGTTTTCTTGCTCGCTCAACCGCTCGCATCCGGGCCGAGCCGCACTCACGTCCTGGCGCCCGGATCACTTGCCTCGCAGCGTGGTGTAGAGAGTCGTCAGCAGCGACTGGGCGGGATCGTAGCGATGCTGCCAGTACATGACGCCACCGAGATGGTGCGCTTTGACGAATCGCGCCTTTCCGGCCATCGATTGCGCGTCGTCATAGGAGACGAACGTACCGAGCTCCCGGTCCCACAGGTACGGCGCCTTGGCCACGGCGTCCCATCCATGCAGGTATCTCGGGTCGTTGAGAACGTCACGCTGGAGGTCGGCATACGGGATGCTGCCGCCGAACAGGTCATACGGCTCGTTGATGCCGGTCGCGCTCTTCCGATTCACCCAGCGCCACATCTTCCCGTACAGCGGCACACCGACCACGATCTTCTCCGGCGGGATGCCGGCCGCGAGATGTTGCTCCACAAACCCTTCCATCGACTTCGGCCCGTTCGCCGACAGCGCGGCGTGATGGCCGGTGGCCGGTTCGCCGCCGTCCACGAAGTCGTAGGTCATGACGTTGAACCAGTCGAGGTATGGATGCAGCGTGGCCATTTCGGTGAACTGGAAGTAACGACCGCCGCTGGAGGCGATGCTGAGCGTGTACGGATCGGAACCCTTCCGTCCGCGAGCTTTGCTCAGGAGGTCGAGCTCCTGTCGCAGATCCTTCAGCAGCAGCGTGAAGTTCGTCTTATCCTGGGGCCGGAAGCGGTTCCCCGCGCCGCGCTGACCGGGGTACTCCCAGTCGATGTCCAGGCCGTCAAGGTCATGCTCCTGCATCAGGGCCGCCGCGCTGGTCACGAACCGGCAGCGCGACTCGTCGCTCAGCGCCGCATCGGAAAACCACTCCGCCCCCCAGCCGCCGATCGCCAGGAGGACCTTCAACCGGGGATTGATCCGCTTCAACTCGCGCAGTCGCAAGAGCGACGCAGGCGCCTCCGGCTCTTCCAGAAACACGGTGTCGTCGCCGCGCACCTGGGCAAACGCATAGTTGAGGTGGGTCACCTTCGTCGCGTCGATGCCCTCGATGTTCGTCCAGCGCGACACATACCCGACGATGCGGTAGGAACGGTCGGGAGGCCGGACCGGCCGCCCGGCGGCACGGAGGGGGAGACAAAGAACGGTGAGAAGAAGAAGTGTGGATGAGAGCAGGAGCCTGGATCGAGTCATCGCGCAGCAGCGACGAAGCACGTTTCGTTCCGGGCCGTCAGCAACTTGCGCTGTCCTCGAGATCGCCGAAATGCCTCATCGCTCCGCTCCCGATTCCGCATGCGGATCGGCAGGCCGGCCGTTCATCGGAAACGAGATCGCCGCGATTCCGTCGCCATCGCGTGCCGCGAGGAGCGCTCCAATCGGTGTGTCGGCATAGGTGTAAATCAAGTGCGGACTCCCCCATCGACAACGCCCAGGCGCGGGTCCTAACCCAGGACTCTCGACCCAGCGCTACCTCCTCGGCTCCGTTAGCAAGAAAAAACCCTTGCATGTGATCAGGTGTTGTAGTTAACTACCTCACCTAACGTGACTCGAGCGTCCTCCATTCAGCGGCGGATGCTCGATCGGGAGGGGGGGCGGAGTGATCGATCGTAACGAGCACCTCCGCCTCTCTCGAAAGGGTTAGACGGAACACAGGATGGATCGCGAATGGAACGACAGTCAGCCGATTTACCGCCAGCTTCGGGATCGCGTTGTGGCGTTGATCCTGGACGGGGTGCTCAAGGAGGGAGACCCGCTCCCTTCCGTGCGCACGGTGGCCGCCGAGTATCGCGTCAATCCGATCACGGTTCTGAAGGGCTACCAGCAGCTGGTCGACGAGAAGCTGGTGGAGACGAAGCGAGGCCGCGGGATGTTCATCAACGCCGGCGCGCGCAGCCTGCTGCTGGAGGGCGAGCGGCAGAAGTTCCTTGCCGAGCAGTGGCCGAGGATTGCCGCCACCATCCAGCGGCTCGGGTTGACGGCGGAAGAACTCCTGGATGCAGCCAGGGCCGCGCGGCCTTCGCCGGACTCAGAAGAAGAGGCGCGCTGACGTGATGGCAACCATCGAGGCACGCGGCCTCCGCAAGGCCTTCGGCACCTCCATCGCGTTGGACGGCATCGATCTTCGCGTGGAAGAGGGCCGCATCCTCGGGATCATCGGTCCTAACGGCGCGGGCAAGAGCACGGCACTCCACGCCATGCTCGGCCTCACGGACTATCAGGGCGACTTGAAGGTGCTGGGACGCGACCCCTGGACCGAGCGCGATGCGCTCATGCGCGATGTGGCCTTCATCGCCGATGTGGCCCTGCTGCCGCGCTGGATCCGGGTCCGGCAGGCGCTCGATTACGTGGCCGGCGTGCATCCCCGTTTCGATCGCGCCAAGGCCGAATGGTTTCTGGAGAAGACCAGCATCAAGCGGGGCAGCAAGGTCCGGGAGTTGTCGAAGGGCATGGTGACGCAGCTGCACCTCGCTCTGGTCATGGCCATCGACGCGAAGCTGCTCATCCTCGACGAGCCGACCCTGGGGCTGGACATCCTGGTTCGCAAACGTTTCTACGACTCGCTGCTCAATGATTACTTTGACCGAAGCCGGACCATCGTGGTGACCACTCACCAGGTCGACGAGATCCAGGATGTCCTGACGGATTTCGTCTTCGTCAACGCCGGCCGCATCGTCCTCGAGAGCAGCATGGAGGCCTTCGAATCGCGCTATCTGGAAGTGATGGTCACTCCGGAGAATGTCGCGGCGGCCCGGGCCCTCCACCCCATCCAGGAGCGTCAGGTGTTCGGACGGAGCATTTTGCTTTTCGACTCCGCCGACCGTCAGCAACTTGCAGCACTGGGGGAAACGCGCACGCCGAGCATCGCCGATCTGTTCGTTGCCGTGATGGAGCCGTCCGTCAGCCAAACGCAAGGAGCGGCTCGATGAACCCTCAATCGGACAACGCAATGCAGGATACCGTCGACACTCCCATCGCGTCCCCGCCCATGGCGGAGACCCGGCCGCTGTACTGGTCGGTGCGCCGCGAGCTGTGGGAGAACCGTTCGGTCGTTCTGGCTCCGCTGATCGTCGCGGCGGTCGTGTTGTTCGGCTCCTTCATCCACACGATTGGCCTGCCGAAGAGGATTCGTGCGGCCCAGGCACTCGATCCGGCCAAGCTGCATGCCGTGGTCACCGCGCCCTTCAACATGGCGCCCGCTCCGATCATGCTGGCCACGCTTCTGGTCGGGCTGTTCTACTCGCTCGATGCGCTGTACGGCGAACGCCGCGATCGCAGCGTTCTGTTCTGGAAATCGCTGCCGGTTTCGGATCGAACCACTGTGCTCTCCAAAGCCAGCATTCCCCTGGTGGTGCTGCCGCTGATCGCATTCGCGCTCAGCGTGGTCACCCAGGTCCTGCTGCTGATGCTGGGCACCATGATCCTGATGGGGAACGGAATGAGTCCCGCCACCCTCTGGAGCGAATTTGCATTCTTTCAGGGGCTGCTGATCATGATCTACGGCCTGACCGTGCACATCCTCTGGTTCGCGCCGATCTACGGTTGGCTGCTGCTGGTCTCTGCCTGGGCGAAGCGTACGCCGTTGCTCTGGGCGGTGTTCCCTCTTTTCGCGATCAGGCTCGTCGATCGGATCGTGTTCGGCAGTTCGCATTTCGCCGCTCTGCTGAAGTACCGCGTGATCGGCGCGATGGCGGAGGCCTTCGCGGTTTCGTCAAAGCACGGCGGCGATATCGACCGGCTGTCCCAACTGACCCCCGCGAGATTTCTGAGCGCCCCCGGTCTCTGGCTGGGGCTCGCATTCGCCGCGGCATGCCTGGCCGCAGCCGTGCGCCTGCGCCGCCACCGTCAACCGATCTGATCCGCACGCAGCCCTTCCGGATCCATTTACAGGAGTGACATGACGTACTCACCTGCCTTGCTCGTTCATCTCTGCGCCGGGATCCTCGCCGTTGCCTCCGGGTCGGCGGCACTGGTTGTCCGCAAGGGCTCCCGGCTCCATCGAAGGAGCGGAATCGTCTTCTCCGTTTCCATGCTGCTCATGGCGGGCGGCGGCGCGTACCTGGGGATGATGAAGGGGCAGCGGTTCAACATCCTCGCCGGGACGTTCACGTTCTACCTGGTGGCCACGGCCTGGCTGACGGTCAAGCGGAAGCCGAATGAGACCGGTCGTCTCGAACGGGTTCTGCTGCTCCTGGCTTTGATTGCCGGAACGACCGGCTGGATCTTTGCCTGGCAGGATGCAGCCCACGTTCCCAAGCCGGGAAAATTCGCCACGGCCTATTTCATCTTCGGGTTGATCGCCTTCTCCTCTGCCGTCGGGGACATTCGCATGCTGGTGCGCGGCGGTGTTTCCGGTGCGCAGCGCCTGCTCCGACATGTGTGGCGGATGGGCTTCGCCCTCTTCATCGCTGCCGGCTCCTTCTTCCTCGGAACGTCCAGCGATCCGGTGATGAAGAAACTCGGCCTGCGCGCCGTCCTGTTCACCGACCTTCGGGCCACCCATCTCCCGGAAGTACCGGTGGTCATCATCGTCCTGCTGACACTCTTCTGGCTGTTTCGCATCCGGTTCAGCAACACGTACAGGAAAGCCGCGCAGCAGGCCGGAGCAAATCCAACGTTCGGCTCCAGGCCTTCCATCCGAAGCGGACCCTTTTCCGCGGTTCCACTCGACGGATTCAGCAACTCAATCAACCCGCACGCAACCGACGGCAACGCGCGAAGGGAGAATCATGGATGAGCACCTCTGTATGGACGGAGCATTCCGACCTCAGCTCCGCTGCGGACACCGCCTTGACCCTTGCAGCCCGCTTCTGGTTTTTGACGGCGGTCGCCGGGCAATGGATCTTCCTCCTGTATGTCGTTGCCTTCTATGGCGGAGCGGCAATCCGAGGAAACCGGGAAGCCTGGAACGAGGTCATCCCCCATGGGTATGTTCCTGGTGCGACGCTGAGCAATCTCGCCGTCGCCGTGCATCTCGCCCTGGCCGTGGTCATCATGGTCGGCGGACCTCTGCAGCTGCTTCCGCAACTCCGGCGTCGTGCTCCCTCTCTCCATCGCTGGAACGGGCGGCTCTACACGCTGACGGTGTTCGTGACCAGCATCGCCGGCCTTTTCATGGTGTGGTCTCGCGGAAGATCCGATCTTGTGCAGCGCGTGGGGATCAGCGTGGACGCGGTTTTGATCATGACCTTCGCATTCCTCGCCGTGCGCTCGGCGATCTCCCGCGATCTCAGGATTCATCGCCGCTGGGCTCTCCGTCTCTTCATGGTCGTGAATGCCGGCTGGTTCTTCCGCATCGGCCTGATGCAGTGGATCTTCCTCAATCACGGCCCGGTTGGCTTCAATCCCAGAACGTTCACCGGCCCGTTCCTCAGTTTCCTTTCCTTCGCCGATTACGCTCTGCCCCTGGTTCTTCTGGAGATCTATCTGCAAGCCAGAGAGCGCGACAGCGCGATCGGCCGGTTGGCCATGGCCGCGGGCCTTGTGGTGGTGACCGTGGGGATGGCCGTGGGGATCTTCGCGGCCACCATGGTGCTGTGGCTGCCTCACATCCGAGTGGCGGAAGTCGGCCCGAGGTCTCCTGGCGCCATCTCCACCAGTCTGGGGTGAAGGGGGATGCGCCCGACTCCTGGCAAGGGATCCCGTCGACACGGAGTCTGATCGTCGTCACTTGTGGGTATTGCCCACTTTACAACACCGCCCACGAGGCTCTATGCTGACGTCATGACCAACGTCCGCCGCTCGGAACAGGTACTGCTGGCACGCGATGTCCGTCCGGATAGCCGGAAGCGCGTGGCGCTGGGCCGCGCGCTGGAGGACCTCAAAGACGCCAGCTTCAACGTCTACAAAGATGCCCGGGGACGGATCATCCTCGAGCCGCAGGTCTCCATTCCCGCTTCCGAGGCCTGGCTGTTCCGCAATCAGAAAGCAATCGACTCCGTACGACGGGGACTAAACGAGGTGGCCAGCGGGAAGGCGAAGCGAAAAGGCTCCTTCGCTCGATTCGCAGAAGATGAGGAATGAACCGCGAGCTGCAGTTCACTCCTGAGGCGCGCCGGAATCTCGCCGATCTGGAGAAGAGCGCCGCCAAACGAGGACTCCTCCGGCAGGTGCGCAAGACCCTCGGGCTGCTCGAAACGAATCTTCGCCATCCATCATTGAACACCCACCCATTCCGCTCTCTGCATGGCCCCGCCGGCGAAGAGATCTTCGAAGCGTACGCGCAGAACGACACCCCGGGAGCGTATCGAGTCTTTTTTCTGTACGGTCCCGACCGGATGCAGGGCACCAGGCGGATCCCGGTGCTGACGATCATCGCCATCACGCCGCATCCCTGACTGGAGCAACTCTCCTTGCCTTCTCCTCTTCCAAAAGCGAGAGGGTCGCTGGAACCGGTCTCGCGGGACAAGAAGTTCGTCGATGCTAGCGCGCCTCGTCCGTCGTTCCGCTAAAGTCAGCGCTCGACGAAGCAGGAGGAGATCGAGCATGCAACCTTCCACTGAGAAAACCCCCGGCCACGGAACAGCGTCGGCGGTCGTTGTGAAGCCGGCGAAAAACTATGCGCTGTGGACCATGCAGATCCTTCTGGCGCTGCTCTTCGTCTTCTCCGGAGTCATGAAGTTCGTGATGCCAGCGGCGAAAATGCAGGAAGGACCGGTCAAGTTCCCCATGGCCTTTCTCTACTTCATCGGCGTCGCGGAGGTCCTCGGGGGGCTCGGGCTCGTGCTGCCTGGAATGCTGCGCATCAAACGCAGCCTCACGCCGCTGGCCGCGGTTGGCCTGCTGATCATCATGATCGGCGCCACCGTCGTCACGGCCATGGGAGGGTTCAGCCCGATGGTCCTCATTCCTCTGGTCTTCGGCGTGCTGCTGGCGATCGTCGCGAAGGGAAGGCGGGACTGGCTGGCGTCCTAGGCATTGCGATTCGTCGCTCCGATCTCACCGGTGATGTCGCGAGCGATCGACTGGTGGCGTCACATTCTCACCACCACCTACAACGTCATCCTGACGGACATCATGATGCCCAACTTGGACGGAATCGGGTTTGTGCGGCAATTCAGAGAACTCCAGCCTGCTCCCTTCCGCGGCTACGTCCACCAGTGGCAACGCCGCTCCCTCGGAGAAGGAGTGAGGCCGGCGCAAAACCGATTGTGGTTGAACAAAAAAGCGCCCCGTTGCCGAGGCGCTATGTTGTTCATTGGATGGTGGAGCTGAACGGGATCGAACCGATGACCTCCTGCGTGCGAAGCAGGCGCTCTCCCAGCTGAGCTACAGCCCCATGTGTGATGCGGACAACGTCGCCGGAAACTGGCTGGTCGCAACGGACACTCCAGCCACAGCGGAGCGCGGATTATAGGGGCGAGGGGGCTGTGAAGCAATGCGCTTGCAGGTGGCTGAGAGCGCAGACAGGAGTGCCTGTGCCCACATCGGTTTCGCAGGAGCGTGAAGCGTCTCCCGAAAACGCGGAGCGATGCCGATCATCCGCGCCGGCTCAGCGGTGCGAGGACACGTCGACGCCGGCCGCTCGGGCTGCGGCGAGCGAATCCTGCACTTCGTCGTCGCCTTTCTGCAGCTGGTCCTGCGGATGGGCCAGGTAGTAGCCCTGCAGCAGGTCGATCCCCAGCTCGCGGCAGGCCTGATACTCCTCGGCGGTCTCGATGCCCTCGGCGATGGTCTGGGCGCCGATCTTCTTCGCCAGCTCCACCAGCATCTTGATCAAATCCTGCTTGATCGGCTCGTCCGCCAGCGTGGTGACCAGACCTTTGGTGACTTTGAGGTAGTCGGGAGCGAGGGCGGCGATCGCTTCCAGAGAGGCATACCCGGAACCTGCGTCGTCGATGGCCACCTCGATTCCTTTCTCACGAAACGCATCGAGCAGGCGGCGGAACACGGCGTAGTCTTCGATGGCGGCCCGCTCGGTCAGCTCGAAGACGAAGTGGCCGCGGTTCTCCGAAAAGTACGACACCATCTCGTGGATGCGGAACTCTGACTCCTCGAACATCTCCGCCTCTAGGTTGAGCAGAAACTTGCGATCGCGAAGATCGAAGGTGCGCAGCCGTCGCAGGGCGGCATCGAGGGAAATCGCTTCCAGTTCCCAGGACAGTTTGGCTTCACGGGCGAAACCGAAAAGCATGTCGGAGTTGCGAAACGAGGTGCTGGCCGCGCCACGGGTGAGCGTCTCGTAACCGAAGACCGTTCCCTCCTGCGCGCGCACGATGGGCTGGAACAGCGTGGTCACACGCTTGCGCCGGATGATGTCCTTGAGCTCGCGGGTGAGCTGCTTCTTGCGCTGCTGCTCGGCGTCGCGGACGGCGTCGGCCGCCGTCTGCATGCCCTGATAGACCTGGCGCTCCAGCTTGATCTGCGGGCGGTAATCGATGCGCGCGGCGCCGACGAAGAACCCGATCTGGTCCTGCTGCATCTGGGGGAACTGGTCGCGCAGCCCGGAGCTCAGCTTCTCCTTCAGATCGTTGGCCATGGTGTCGAAGCCGCTTTCCTGCCGGAGATCCTGACCGCGCGTCTCGAAGAAGATAAAGAAGCTCGATCCGCCCACGAAGTTCGCTGCCACCATGGAGCGGGGAAAGCGGCCCTTCGCCTCTGCGTTGATCATCTCGGCGGTCCGGCGCAGGAACTCGTCGAAGAAGGCCCATCCGTACTCCGCCTCGATGGATTCGAACTGCTCGATGTCCACGAAGACGATGCCGATTTCGCTCTGCTCGATGATCATCTCTTTGAGACGATCGAGGATCATGGGAACGGTGGGCAGACTGGTGGCCCGATCGAACAGGAGGGTGTCGTTCTGCCGCGCGCTCCCCGCGGGAACGACCGCCGGAAGTCTCCTGCGCCGCTCCAGCAGGGCGCTGATGCGCTTGACCACTTCGCCGCGATCGAAGGGCTTGACCAGATAGTCGTCCGCGCCGAGCTGCAGGCCGGTCAACCGATCTTTGACATCGCCGCGGCCGGTGGACAGCACCACGGCAATGGAGCTGGTTCGCTGCACCGCCTTGAGCGCCTGGCAGACCTCCCAGCCGCTGCGCTTCGGCATCATCACGTCCAGCAGCAACAGATCGGGCAGCCGCGACTGGGCGATGGCCAGAGCCTGTTCGCCATCCCGCGCCAGAAGAATCTCGCAGTCCAGAGGACGGAGAAACTGCTTCAGCAGGTTCTGGACATCTTCGTCGTCATCTGCGATCAGCAGGACGGATCGTTCAGCCATCGATGAGCGTCATTGTCTGCGGAAAACAAGCCAGCGAGTACAGTTTTCGTGGGAGCAGAACCTGGTGGAATACGGTTTCCCGGATCGGGTTGCGGGGCGCGCCGCAGGGCCAGGAGAACGCGTGTGGCGCGGCCGTCCCGGCCGCGTCTTGAAGGAATGCGGCCGGGGACGGCCGCACCACACCAGCATCCGACAGTGAACGCGGCCGAGGCGAAAATCGTGGCGGACGCTTTGCAAACCAACGCTGCCGGCCGTGCCGACCTACGCGACCTGCTTCACGATCTTCCCGACTTCCTCGGGATTGAGCGGCTTGTAGATGACCCCGGCCACGACATCCTTGTCTGCAGCGCTGAGCGACTGGTTTTTCTGACCGGTGATGAGGAACAGGCGCGGCATGCGGTCGGGCTTGAGGCGGCGCATGAAATCGAGCACGCCCCATCCATCGATGCGCGGCATCAGCAGGTCGAGGAAAATCAAAGAGTACTGGTTGGCCTTGAGGCATTTCACCGCGTCGGCTCCGTTTGCGGCTTCGTCGAAGGCCACCCCGTTCTGCGCGAGCACGGTGCCGATGAGGTAACGCGCGACCGGATCGTCGTCGGCGACGAGGGCCCGCTGCCCCGCTACCGGCTTCACCGGCGGAGCGGCGACCGGTGCTGCCGGCGTCGCCGACAGCGGAGTGACCGCCGGCGCGGTCGGAGAAGTTGCCGGCGCAGCCGCGGACATCTGCTCGGTGATTGCGTATTTCCCGATCGAAGGAGGGGAAACCCGTTCGTGCGTTTCGAGATCGCGATAGTTGATGGCGTCCAGTGCGGCGATGAGCTCGCCGGCGCTTCCGAACCGGCGATCGGGTTGCTTCTGCAGGCAGCGGGCGACGATGGCCACCAGTCCGCGCGGAACCGCCGGCGCGATCGCTCCGAGGGCGATGGGCTCCGACATGATGATGTGCATCATCGTCTCGGTCATGGTCTCGCCGGAGAACGGGCGGGTGCCTGCCAGGGCCTCGTAGAGCACCACGCCAAGGGAGAAGAGATCGCTGCGCGCGTCGACCGGCTTGCCCAGGGCCTGCTCCGGAGACATGTAGAACGGAGTGCCGATGATCATGCCGCCCTGGGTCAGGGCGGATTCTTTGGAGTTCCCGGCCATCTGTTTGGCGATGCCGAAGTCGAGCACCTTGACCAGGCGTTTGGCCATGATGATGTTGTCTGGCTTCACGTCGCGGTGGACGACGCCTTTCTCATGCGCCTCGCCGAGCGCTTCGGCCACCTGCCGGAAGATCCGCACCGCTTCGTGCGGCTCCACCGGACCCTTCGCAAACATCACGGTGAGCGGATCGCCATCGATCAGTTCCATGGCGATGAAGAGCCGCTCCCCATCCTGCTCGATGGCGTAGATGGTGGCGATGTTCGGGTGGTTCATCTGCGCGATGGTGCGGGCCTCGCGCAGGAAGCGAGCGGTCCACTCGGGGTCGCCGGAGATCTTGTCGTTGAGGATCTTGATGGCGACGGGACGCAGAAGCCGAGTGTCCTCGGCCCGCCAGACTTCTCCCATGCCGCCTGCGCCGAGGCGGCTGATCAATCGATAGGTTCCGAGGGTTTCCATGGGTGGGGGTCGGTGGCTATAAGTGACGAAGCATAACGAAAGTTTGTGATTCTACGTTTTTCCGCCGGCGGCGGAGCGATGAAGTGCGGCAACGGCCACGTCGAGCTCGGCGGCGAGCTGTCCGATCAACTCGGCCGCGCCCTCCAGAGAGCCGCGCAGCGCATTCTCCTCGATGGTGGCACAGATCGTATAGATGCGCTTCGCTCCCACGTTGCCGGAGCTGCTCTTGAGTGCGTGGGCGGCCCTTCCGAGTTCTTCCACGTTTCCCGAGTCGAGCGCGTCCTGCAGGTCGTGCATGCGCACCAGCCCGTCTTCCCGGAACAGCGAGGTGATGTTCGTCATGAACTGCGGGTTGCTGCTGGCGATCTGCTGCAGCCCGGCGAGCTTGATCTCATCGAGAGTCTCATCCGTCGGGGACGGTGGCTTGACCCATCGGCTCATGGTCTCCGCCAGACGCGAGGTACTCACCGGCTTGGCCAGATAGTCGTCCATCCCCGCCGCGATGCAGCGTTCCCTTTCCCCTTCCATGGCGTGGGCAGTCATGGCCACGATCGGTACATGACGTTCTCCCCTCTCGATTCCGCGGATGGCCTGGGCGACGTCGTAGCCGTCGATGTCGGGCATCTGGCAGTCGAGCAGAATGAGGTTGTACCTGCCGTCCCGCGCCTCGCGGATGGCCTCGGTGCCGCTGCCGACCACATCGGCGTCGTAGCCGAGATGCCGAAGTTGCCCCAGGGCCACCTTCTGATTCACCACGTTGTCCTCGACGACCAGAATGCGCGGGCGGCGGCTCGACGCCACCGACCCCGCATCGCCCTCCATCACATCTGCTGATTTGGCAGCGAGCGGTTTCTGATCGATCACGCTGGCGATGGCAGTGGCAAGCTGCGACTGGCGCACCGGTTTGATCACGAACGTGCTGACACCGGATGTCCGGAAAGAGTCGGAGTCGCTCTTGCGGCGTCCAATCGCCGTCAGCAGAACCACCGGAGTCCGGGCGATGACGTCGTATTCCTCGGCGCGGATGGCCCGGGTCAGCGCCAGCCCGTCGCTGCGGGGAAGTTGCATCTCCACCACCGCGAGGTCGAATGGCTGCGTGAGCGCGGCGGTCCGCAGCGCTTCCAGCGCCTCGTCCACGCCGGTGGCCTCCGACACCTCCATCCCGCAGGAGGTCAGGTGACGGCGCACCATCAGGCGGTTCATCTCATCTCCGTCCACGAGGAGAGCCCGAAGCCCGACCAGCGCGGCGCGCTTGGGCGGCGCGGCCTGACGGTGATCCTTGGCCACCGGAGCGGTGAACCAGAAGGTGGAACCCTCGCCGGCAACACTGGCCACGCCGATGCGCCCGCCGAGCAGCAGAGCCAGCTGCTTGGAGATGGCCAGACCGAGACCGGTGCCGCCGAACTTGCGCGTGGTCTTCCCATCCACCTGGACGAATGGCGTGAAGAGACGTTCCTGATCGTCGGGGCTGATGCCGATGCCGGTGTCGTTGACCAGGAACCACAGGGTGACTGCGTCGGGCGAGTCGGCATCCTGCATCACTGAGAGTGTCACGTCGCCGGCGGCGGTGAATTTGATGGCGTTGCCGATCAGGTTGACCAGCACCTGGCGAATGCGCGGCGCGTCGCCGCGGACCTGCCGGTGAACGTCGGGATAGATGATGCTGCGGAAGCGCAGCCCCTTGGCCACGGCGCGTTCGGCGAACACGTCGGTGATCTGATCGACCAGGTCGTCCAGATCGAACTCCATCTCATGGATGACCAGTTTTCCGGCCTCGATCTTGGAGAGGTCCAGGATGTCGTCGACGATCGCCAGCAGCGACTCGGCACTGTGACGGATGGTCTGCGCGTAGTCGCGTTGCTCCGGGGTCATGGCGCTGGATGCCAGCAGATCGGCCATCCCGATGACGCCATTCATGGGTGTGCGGATCTCGTGGCTGACATTGGCCAGAAACTCCGACTTCACGCGCGCCGACTCCACCGCTGCGTCGCGCGCCTGTGCCAGCTCCTCCTCCATCTTCTTGCGCCCGGAGATGTCGCGGGCCACCGCCTGGAATCCGATGACCCATTGGTCCTCGACCAGCGTCTGGACGTTCTGGCCCAGCCAGACGCGTTCGCCGTTTTTGGCGATGACCGGAAACTCGTAATAGGTATTCGGAGCCCGCGAGTCGAACTGGGCCCGATAGAACGCGATGGCAGCGTCGTGATAGGCAGGATCGATAGAGATGAGGAAATGTTTGCCCAGCAATTCGTCCTCGCTGTAGCCGAGGACCTTGCGAACCGTGGGGTTGATGTAGGTGAGACTTCCGTAAGGATCACAGGAGTACATGATGTCGGTGGCGCTCTCCACCAGGTGGCGATACTCCTCGCGGCTGGAACGAAGCTCTTTCTCCGTTTCGACGCGCGCGGTGACGTCCTCCACCGTCCCTTCGTAGGAAAGGATGGACCCCGCTTCGTCGCGCATGGCCTTGGCGTTCTCGCGAACATGGATGATCCTGCCGTCGCGCCGTCTCCAGGACGAGTGCAGATCGCGGATCTCGCCGGATCGCTCCAGCCGGTCCTTGAATTCATTGCGGTCGTAGTCGGAGTGCACCCCCGCCCCGCTCAGATCGACGGCCTGCAACTCATTGATCGACTCATACCCGAGCATCTGCAGCAGCGTCGGATTGGCCAGCAGCACGCGACCGGCGGGGGTGGTCCGGTAGATCCCGATCGGGGCGTTCTCAAACAGATCGCGGTAGGCCCTCTGACTCTCGCGGAGCTCTTCGGCCACCCGCACACTCTCGGTGATGTCGTTCAGCGTGGCGAACGCCAGAAGGATTTTGCCATCCGACCCGTAGAGCGGTGCGGAGGAAACATCCAGTCGGCTGGTGCGCCCGGGACGGCGGATCTCCACGTCGGTGACCCGGGCGCTTTCGCCCTTCAGGGCCCGGACGATGGCCAGCTTCTCGTAGGGATAGAACTGCGATGTCCCGGCCACATAGATATGCAGCTTCTGGGGCATCTCCTGCAACGGAGTGGAGGCGTCGAGGTCCTGTCCCAGGATCTCGCGCGCCGCACGATTGGCATACGCCGCCGTGCCGTCGGCCGCCAGAGCGATGACGCCCGCCGGCACCTGTTCCAGGAGCTGAAACAAACGGTCTTCGCTGGCGGCAAGCGCGCGAACGAGATCGTTGGCCTCAGTCCGCATTGCCCGCACTCCTTCCGCGATGGTCGAACGAGTCTGTGCAGTGGGGGGTGACCAATGGACCTCCGGAATCGACTGAAACCAGCGTTCGCGGAAACGCTGGAACGCGTGGCATTTTACTCGCTAGAGCTCTGTGGCACCCATGCTACCGTTGCGTCCCCGCAGCGGGGGGAGAATCAATGATCAAGTTCGGGACCTCTGGCTGGCGCGGCATCATCGGCGAAGACTTCACCTTCGCAAACGTCCGGGTCGCCAGCCAGGGCATTGCCAATTACCTCAAGAAGGCAAAGGCCAAAGGCAGCGGCGTGATCGTGGCGTACGACACCCGGTTCCTTTCGGAGAAATTCGCCTCCGAGGCCGCGCGCATCCTCGCCTTCAACGATATCCAGGCCTTTCTGTGCACCCGTGACGTGCCCACTCCCTGCGCCTCGTTCGAGACCATCCGGCGGAAGGCCATGGGGGCCATCAATTTCACCGCCTCCCACAACCCACCTGAATACAACGGGCTGAAGTTTTCCACCGCCAACGGCGCGCCGGCGCTGCCGGAGATCACCCAGGGCATCGAGCGGGAGATCCATGCGCTGCAGTCGACCAACGAACGGCTCGATGTGTACGAGAAGACCGAGCTGATCGAGACCATCGATCCCAAAGACCGCTACCTGGCCGAGCTGCGCAACAAGATCGACGTCGACGTCATCCGCAAGAGCGGCCTGCGCATCGCCATCGACTCCCTGTACGGCACCTCGCGCGATTACCTCGACTACTTCCTGCTCGAGGCCGGCGTGGAAGTGAAGATCATCCACAACTACCGCGACCCCTACTTCGGCGGCTTCTCCCCCGAATGCAGCGAGAAGAACCTCGGCGACCTCCGCAAGCTGGTGACCGAGAACAAGTTCGACCTCGGGCTGTCCACCGACGGCGACGCGGACCGCTTCGGCATCATCGACGATCGCAATCGCTTCGTCTCCCCCAACGTGATCATCGCCCTGCTGGCGGTCTACCTGAAACGCCATCGCAACATCCCCGGCGGTCTGGCCCGCTCGGTGGCCACCACACACCTCATGGACTCCATCGCCAGGAAGCTCGACGTACCGCTGTACGAAACGCCGGTCGGCTTCAAGTACATCGGAGAACTGATCCTGGCGGACAAGATCGCGCTCGGTGGCGAAGAGAGCGCCGGCATGTCGATGCACCGCCACCTGCCGGAGAAAGACGGGATCCTGGCCTGCCTGCTGGTGGCGGAGATGGTGGCCCGCACCGGCAAGAAGCTCAATCAGCTCGTCGATGAGCTCTACAAAGAGTTCGGCTACTACTACTCAAAACGGGTGGACATGAAGCTCACGCCACAGCTCAAGGAGTCGCTGGCGGACAAGCTGGCGAACCCGCCGACGTCGGTGGACGGCCGCGCCGTGCGCAACGTCAACACCACGGACGGCGTGAAACTCATCTTCGACGACCAGACCTGGCTGCTGTTCCGGCTGTCGGGGACGGAACCGGTGGCCCGTATCTACGCCGAGGCCTGCAGCCCCAAAGACCTCAAGAAGGTGCTGGACGCCGGTCGCAAGTTCGTGGCGCCGTCGTAGGCGACGATCCCGCACGACGGGTGTGCCACAGACACGCCCGTCTGTGCCTCCCTCTGCCAGTCTGGTAGATCTCCCGGCACAGACAAGAGTGTCTGTGCCACACCGGTCTCACCTCGTCAACATCCTGCCACGGATATCGGCCACGCTCCCTGCAAGCTCGTACAATGCGCGGGTGCACTATCCCTTCGATAAACTCTTCCTGGTGTGCATCGGCTCCCGTTGCAATGGCTCCGATCGCGGCAAGGAATGCGGCGAAAACATCCGCTCCGAGCTGAAGGACATGAACAAGAAGCTGGGACGAAAGCCGACGGTGCGGATTTGCGCGGTCTCCTGCCTCGATCTCTGCGATCACGGGCCGAACATGATCGTGGAGCCTGCCGGCACGGTGTACTCCCATCTCACCCGGGACAGCGCCGTCGAGGTGTACCACGGCGAGATGGGCGATCGCGCCCGGCGCGACGACCTGCAACTCGATCCCGCGGAGTTCCGCGCTGGCGGCAGCGAAGCGGCGAAACGATAGTGCGAAGGCCGTCGGATGAACGTGCGCTTCGTGGTTCTTCTGAGCGGAGCGAACGGAGCGCCATCATCCTTGCCGGCCGGTCCGCCGGCTTCCAGCCGGCCCTCTTCGGCGAGCTCCCGCAGGCGGGATGCCGGCGCTACAAAAAGGCCGCCCGAGGGCGGCCTTTGGAATCATCCTGCCAGAGGAGTCTGATTACCAGATCGCGCAGCGTTTCGAGGCCTCGCGAACCATCGGCGCGTTTTCCTTGCAGCCGAACGCCTTCTGGAATGAAGGCATATTGGCAACAGTACCGTTGACGCGGAACGGTCCCTGCGCGTGCGGATCGGTCAGAGCGCGACGGGTCGCTTCCTCCGCCGCCATGTTCTCGCCCCACACCTGGGCGAATCCGAGGAAGAAACGCTGCTCCGGCGTGAAGCCATCGAGAGTCTCGGGGCGTTTGCCCGCCAACGATTTCTGGTAGGCGCGCAGCGCCAGAGTTGCGCCGCCAAGGTCGGCCGTCGCTTCCCCGGTCACCAGCTTGCCCTTGATGTTGATCCCCGGAGCCACGTTGAACTCGCTGTACTCCGTTCCGATGCAGTCGGTCTTCTTCTGGAAATTCGCCAGATCGGCCTCGGTGAACCAGTTGCGCAGGTTCCCCTGCGCGTCGAACTTCGCCCCCTGGTCGTCGAAGCCGTGAGTCATCTCGTGTCCGATCACCGTGCCGATGCCACCGTAGTTGTAGGCGTCATCCGCGTTGGGATCGTAGAACGGCGGCTGGAGGATGCCGGCGGGGAAGGTGATGTTGTTCTGCGACGGGCTGTAGCTCGCGTTCACGGTGGGTGGCGTGAAGCCACCCCACTCGGCGGGATCGTCCGGCTTTCCGATGCGATTGAGGTTGCGGCGATAGGAAAACTGCCGGGCGGCCATGGCGTTGACCGCGAACATGTTGCGATCGACCGAAAGCGCCGTGTAATCGATCCACTTGTCGGGATAGCCGATGCGCCGGGCGAAGGCGTCGAGCTTGGCCATGGCGGCCTGTTTCGTCTCCGGGCCCATCCAGCTCAGCGTGGGGATGTCTTCCCGCAGCGCGGAGACCAGGTTGTCGATCAGCGCGTTCATCTTTGCTTTCGCTTCCGGAGTGAAGGTGCGCTTGACGTACTCCTGGCCCAGAATCTGACCGAGGTTCCCGTCGACGGCGCGGACGCAACGTTTCCAGCGTTCCGGCTGCTGCTGCTGACCGGAAAGGATCTTCCCGTTGAAGTGGAACTCTTCCTCACTCAGCGCGCGCGTCAGAGTGGGGGCCGCAGACTTCAGCACATCCCAGCGCAGGTATGCCTTCCAGTCCTGCAGCGGTGTGTCGCTGAGCAGTCCGCTGACAACTTTCAGGTACGCCGGCTGCGTGACGTTCACGCTCTGCTGGCTGACGTTCAGGGTGGCCAGCCAGGCGTTCCAGTCGATGGCTGGGGCCAGGGAGCTGAGTTCGCTCACCGGCGTGATGTGGTAGACGTTGTCGGGGTTCCGCTGCTCCACACGAGGGAGCATGGCCGTGGCCAGCTTGGTCTCCAGAGCGATGACCCGCTGGGCATCGGCGGCGGCATCGGCAGGACCCTCCCCCGCCAATGCCAGCATCTTCGTAACGTGGTCGACGTACTGGGTGCGAATGGTGGAGAAGCGAGCATCGTCGCGGAGGTAGTAGTCCCGATCGGGCAGACCGATCGATCCCGTTCCCAGGCTGGCGATGATCATTTTGCTGTTCTTGAAGTCGTTCTGCCCGCCCAGGCGAAATGCCGGTGAATAGCCGCGAGCCTGCAGTGCGGTGAGCGTGCGCACCAGCGAGGTGCGGTCGGTCACGGCGTCGATCGATGCCAGCATGGGCTGGATGGGAGACAGCCCGGCGCTTTCGATCAGCGACTCGTTCATGCACGAGTTGTAATAGTCGCCCAGCTTCTGTTCTGCGCTTCCCGGCGCAGCGTTCGTCATCGCCGCATCCTGTTCCAGAATTGCGCGCAACGACTGGCGATTCCGTTCGGCCAACTCTTCAAAACGACCGAAGCGCGAATACTCCGCCGGCAGCGGATGGGTGTCCCGCCACTTGCCGACGGCAAAACGGTAGAAGTCGTCGCACGGCTTGACGGTGGTATCCATGCCGGTGACATCGAAGCCGTGGGCGCCGAAGAGCGGCCTGGGAGCCATGGCAGCCGCCTGCGGAGCGGGGGCCGAGCTCAGCGCGCCGGTTGCAGCGGCTGAATTGTTCAAAGTGGAACAGCCCAGTGACAGGGCGATCAGCGAGCCGGCAGCGAGGGCGGTGAAACGACGCATGGGCATCCTCCAGAAACGATGTGGAATCAAACGGGCGATGCTACCAAGTTCACCGCTCGGTGACGTGAACGATCGGTGGCAAACGCGCGGGGGGGAAGCAGAATAGAAACCAGAAACCAGAAACCAGAAACTAGAAACTAGCAGTAAGCAGTCCGAAGTCGCGAAGATCTTCCTCCCGTCATCCTGAGCCGCGCAGACGGCGAAGGATCTGCAATCACGAAACTGTCCCAGGCGAAGCTCTCGTGATTGCAGATCCTTCGCTTCCCGCCCGCCACCCACGCCACTCAGGATGACGACGCGACGGATCTGCTTTCTGGTTTCTGGTTTCTAATTTCCCGTAACCCTTCCGCTACACTCCCCCGCGCATGGCCGAGCTGCGGCGCGACATTGGACTCTGGCGCGGGATCGCCCTCAACATGATCGACATGGTGGGGATCGGGCCCTTCATCACCATCCCTCTGATCCTCGCTGCGATGGGCGGTGGCCGCGGAATGCTGGCCTGGATCCTCGGCGGACTCCTGGCCATCAGCGACGGTCTGGTCACCGCCGAGCTCTCCGCCGAGATGCCGGCATCGGGCGGCTCGTATGTGTTTCTCCGGGAAGCCTACGGTCCGGCGGGGCGCCTGATCTCGTTTCTGTTTCTCTTCCAGATCCTTTTCTCTGCGCCGCTGTCGATGGCCTCCGGCTGCATCGGTTTCGCCCACTACCTGCAGGTGGTGATGCCTTCCTCCGCGCTGTACCCGGCGGTCACCGCCACCATCGTCTGCCTGATCACCACCGTCCTGCTGCTGCGACGCATCGAGGCCATCGGCAAGTTCTCCATCCTGCTGTGGATCGGCGTGCTGGCCACGCTGGCCATCGTCATCGGCGCCGGCCTCCCCCACCTCCGCCTCGACGCCTTCGCCTTCTGGCGTGCGCCCCGCCTGGACAACGGCCTCGGATACAGCGGCCTGGGCGTCGCCCTGATCTACGCCGTCTACGACTATCTCGGCTACTACAACATCTGCTACATCGGCGACGAAGTCCGCGAGCCGCAGAAGACCATTCCGCGCGTCATCGTCATCTCCATCCTGGCCATCGGCGCGATCTACCTGGTGATGAACGCCTGCCTGATTTCGGTGCTGCCGATGAAGCAGGCCATGACCTCGCCGTCGATCGTGGCCGACTACCTCGCCCTGCTGCTGGGCAAACGGGCCGCGCAATGGATCTCCATCCTGATCCTGTGGACCGCATTCGCTTCGATCTTCTCGCTGATGCTGGGCTACTCCCGCATTCTCTACGCGGCGGCCCGCGACGGAAATTTCTTCCGGATCTTCTCGAAACTGCACTCCACCGGTTCTTACCCCATCGTGTCGATCCTTTTTCTGGGAGGGATCGCGGCGCTCTTCTGCTCCCTCGATCTCAAGCACGTTCTGCAGGCCATCCTCTCCATCCGCGCCATCATCCCGTTCATGGCACAGATCGTCGGCGCGGTGATCCTCAGGCAGCGAGATCCCGGCCGCCGCCGCCCCTTCCGCATGTGGCTCTATCCCCTCCCGGCGATCATCGCCCTGGGGCTGTGGGGCTACATCGTTCTCTCGCCACAGAAAGGCCTGCGGGTGGGCGGCCTCTACGTGATCGCCGCCGGCTCGCTCTTCTACTTCGGCCGCATGTGGCTGGAACGGCAGCGTGCGGAGCGTGCGGCGACGCCGTAGCGCCCTCCAAGGCTGAACGGAGGGCCTGGGGGTTTAGAATGTCAGGCGATGCCCACGATCACCAACCACCCCGAGCGCATCGGCAAGTACGAGATTCTCTCGGTGCTGGGCCGGGGCGGGATGGGAGTGGTCTACAAGGCGCGGGACACGGTCATCGACCGCATCGTCGCGGTGAAGATGATTTCCGCCCACTCCGAGGGGGTTGCCGAGAGCCAGGTCGAACGGCTGTTGATGGAGGCTCGCTCGGCCGGCCGGCTGCATCATCCGAATATCGTCACGGTGTTCGATTTCGGCCGTGAGGGTGACCTGTCGTACATCGTCATGGAGTACGCCGAAGGCATCGATCTCAAGCACGTCATCGAACAGGAACAACCACTGGCGTTCGGGACCAGGATCGACATCATTCTTCAGATCTGTCAGGGCCTGGCCTTCGCTCACGAGCGGGGCGTTACGCACCGCGACATGAAGCCGGCCAACGTACGCATCACCACAGACGGAACGGCGAAGATTCTGGATTTCGGCCTGGCGCGTTTCGACGACACCCAATTGACTGCGACCGGCTTCATCAGCGGCACCATCGCCTACATGTCCCCCGAGCGGCTCCAGGGAGAAACCGGCGCGAGCGACGACATCTTCGCGCTGGGAGCGATCACCTACGAGCTGCTCACATCGCAGCGAGCGTTCCCGGGGACCTCGCCGCCGGAGATCATGTTCAAGATCATGTCGGTGGCCCCCCCGCCGGTGTCCACGGTCGCCGAGCTTCCCCCGGAGCTCGACGCCGTCATCGCCAAATGCATGGCCCGGGAGGCCAGTGAGCGTTTTGTTTCCGTGCTTGATTTTTCGGACGCGCTGGCAGACACCGTGAGGCTGCCTGCCGTTCAGCAATTCATCAACAGCCCCGAGCGGGCTGCGCGGTTCCTCGATGCGGAGCGAAATGCGCCCTCGCGGCCGCGAAGGGACGCGACCTCTTCCAGTGGCTCGCGAACGCGCGTTGCGGAGGCCGTTACCAGCCAGCGGCAGAGTTCCAGCCCGGACGATCCCACAGCGGTCTTCACCGGTTCCTCAGCCGACAGCGGAGACGCCGCCACGCAGTTCGTCCCGACCGGACCGATCCGAGACTCCTCCCCATCGCCTGCCACTGAGTCTGCCATCCCCCGTCTGGACGCAGACCCTACGTTGGTCACGCCGCTGGTGTCGGGTCCAGCGGCTCCCTCGCGAAAGCCGGTGACCATCGGGCTCTCCATCGCCGCGATCGTCGCGGCGGTTACTGCCGTCACCGTCGTGACCCAACGCCGTGGAGGCGAACCCACCCCGCTGATTGCACGGACTGCTCCCGCACCCGCACCCGCAAGCGCCGGCACCATGGCGGTCACGCCCATCGACCAGCGCGTGGCGCGAGCGAACCGCGACCTCATGCAGCTGACCCGGAAGCTCGACGCCAAGGTCAACGAAGCACGCGCCGGAGGCGTCCTGCTCTCCGAATCGAGCATGGCCGAGCTCAATCAACGCATCGAGCAGTTGGGGACACTGGCGGACAAAGGTGATGACCAAGCGGTCCGCAGTGAAGGAGCCAGGATTCTGGCCGACTGCTATCAGGTGATCGAGAAGAGTCCCCGTTCCGGTCGCGCGCGTCCGGCACCTCCGCTGACTCCGCCCGTTTCCCGAGGCAAATCTCCCATCGCCGCGACGCCTCGAGCCGCTCCGATCCATCTACCGCCCACTCCTACGTCGGTACATCCCGCCACGGAAGTTCCGTCACCTGCCGCTCCCTCACCATCGCCTGCACCAGCTCCCACGCCCCAGCCGCTCGAGCGCACCGCGACAGCGAACCTCAGGGGCGAGATCACGGCCTTCATCCACAGCATGGGCAACGCCTACCAGAACCACGACAGCTCGTTTTTTGCGCGGACCTACCTTCCCTACAGCGACAAGTTCGGCGAGGCCATCCGCCGCAGCGCTTCCACTACCGTCGACATCGCAATCGACTCCATCGAGATCGAAGACTCCAATCGGGCCCGGATCGTGGTGAACAGGACCGACACCCTGGACAGAAATGTCCCGCCAGTCACCCAGAGGCTCGTCTATCAGCTGGAGAAACAAAACGGCCAGTGGAAGATCCTGAAGTTCGGACGACTCTGAGCAAGCGCCTTCCTCCGCCCTCCCCCCACGCCGTCAACCCTACAGACCGAACTGTACGCCACCGCTGACGACGGTATGCGGTCGGATCCCGGCACTGTTGAGAGGCGCAAGGAGGTTGAACGTGAGCAGGGTTCTCGGATTGACCTGCCACTTGCCGCCGAGGGAGCCGTCGATCTGCGATCGTCCTGTGAGCGATTGCCCTTCCAGTGCGCGCACCTGGAATTGGGAGGCCGCGCTCGGCTGGAGCGTTCCCAGCAGGTCACCGGCGATCGTCAAGCGGGGACTGACCACCAGTTCCGAGCCCGCTCTCCAGTCGACGGCATTCAGCTTGACCGTTTTCGTATTCCATTCGTAACCGAGGTTGAAATGCGGAGCGAAGCGGGGCCCGCTCTTGGAGACGATGAAGGTCTCCTTGACGCGCAGGTCGCCCGTTCCCAGAAAGTTCTCCTTCTGGCCGGAGGGGAGCGTTACGTCGGTGAGGAACCCGAAATCGAAGGGAAGCTTCCGATGCACCTGAAATTTCCCGCGGAGGATGATGTCGCCGATCCCGATGGCGTGACCGCTGGCCAGCTGATCGGGAGTCTGAATGGTCGAATCGAACTGATGGGTGGTGGCGAAGCTCCCCGGCGAGACGATCACGGAGGCATGGGTAAAGACGTTCAGGTCGTTGCGAATGTACGGGATGACCACCCCGACGTCGACACGGTCCGTCAATCCGTAGATGAGGGAGGTAGCCAGCACCTGGCTGCGCAGTTTCATCCGCACATCGACCCGGATGACATCGTGCAGGTAGGGACGGTCCAGCCCACCGGTGCAGTTGTCGGTCAGACAGTGGCGCAGGGTCAGGGAGATCGCCTCATTTCCGTTGAATCTCTGAAAATCGGAGACGGTGAACGAGGTCGAGAAGTTCGCGTGGCCACGGCCGGACGTGGTGGCCCGCTCCGAGAGGACAGGCCCGAAGGATCCTTCAACCTTCTCGTACGTCCCGGTCTCCTCGTTGAACTTGTAGGACACCACACCGACCGACGAAGGAACAGGGAACACAGGTCGGGACTGCAGAGTCTTCTGCAGGGACCCGCTGAACTGCTGAAAATCGCGCGTCTCTCCGAAGTGCGCTTCGTGCCCGTTGGGCTTGAGCTGAATCCCGTTGCCGCCGTAGAGATTCGTGATCATCTGCGACAGTGTGCCGCCGGTCTGGATGGTCACCTGGGCGTTCGAGGGAAGGGCAACGAACACCGTCAAGAGAAGGGCTGTGGCGAGAGTCAGGCGCATTCAATCTCCTCGATTCCAACGCAGGGCCGGAAGCTCTGTTTTTCGAACTGAGAAACAGGCCGCCCGTCCGCACTCCCGGTTTCTCAACTCGGGATTTCCACCGCGATTCTACAGTCAGATGTTGAGTTTTCTCTGCCTCGATCCGACGTGGAGACACGGTTGCCTTCGAATGAAGGCCACGATGTTGAGGCCACTGCGGCTCGTTTTCAATCAGCGCGCCGGCGTCCACACGTCCGTGCGAATCAGCAGCACCGACTCCTGCTGGAAGCGCTGCTTGTAGGCCGCGATCACCGCCGCGATCCTGCTGTGCTCCGCCGCGTTCGCCGGATGAACGATCTGCACCAGATGGGTGCGTTCGTGCTCGATGACCCCGCGCTGATTCCGGTACTGGCCATCCCCGTCCCAGGTGGTCAGGCCATCAGGAAACCGCGTGGTCACCTCGTCCGCCAGGAACGCTTTCCACCCCGCATCGCCAACCACCGAGCCGTCCGGCCTGGCCGTCCCGAAGTAGAGCGTGTCCACCTCGCTCCTGACATACACCGCCATGGAGCAGGCAGTGGTGAGCAGGAGCACGAGGAGGAAGGCGCGCCGCACGCCCGATAGAATGCCACGCATGCGCGCCACCATGCTCACCTTTCTCTGCGTTCTGCTCACCCTTCCCGCTGCCGCGGCCGATCGCCTGGAGTCCTCGGTCGACAAAGCGGCGCGCCAGGTCATGACCACCTTCAACCTGCCCGCTGTGGCCATCGCCATCGTGCAGGATGACCACGTCCTGCTGGCGAAAGCGTACGGAGTCAAGGAATCGGGCAAGCCCGATCCGGTCAGCGCCGACACGCTCTTCCAGATCGGCTCGACCACCAAAGCCTTTACCACCACAGCCCTGGCCATGCTGGCCGACGAGAAGAGGCTGGACTGGGACGATCCGGTGCGCCGCCATCTCCTGTACTTTCATCTCAACGATCCCTGCGCCGATGCCGCCGTCACCCTGCGCGACATCGTCTCCCATCGCAGCGGCGTGAGTCGCCATGACGAGCTGTGGGACAACGCCTCGTTCTCGCGCGAAGAGACCATCCGCCGCCTGGGCGAAGCGAAGCTGAGCCATCCCATCCGTACCGCCTGGCAGTACAACAACATCCTGTTCATCGCCGCCGGCGAGGTGGTGGCATCGGCGTCGAAAATGTCATGGGACGACTTCGTGCGCACTCGTATTTTCGAGCCGCTGGGGATGAAGCACAGCCAGACCCGCTTCGCCGACTGGGCTCCCTCCGATCACGCCCTTGGACACAACTGGTCCCACCAGAAAATCACGCTGCATCCGGCGGCGGAAGACACCACTCTCGGTCCGGCCGGCGCGATCAAATCGAGCGCCAACGACATGGCCCAGTGGCTGCGCTTCCAGCTCGCCGACGGCGCGATCGATGGCAAGCGCCTCCTCTCCGAAGCAGCGCTCAACGAGACGAAGACGCCGCAGATGGCCATGAACGTGGACAAGTCCTCGCGAGCCACCAACCCATTCACGCATGTGCAGTCGTACGCCATGGGATGGAACGTTCAGGACTATCGCGGCGAGCTGCAGGTCTCCCACGGCGGCGCCATCAACGGCTTCCGCGCGCAGGTGGCGCTGCTGCCCGACCGCAAGATCGGCGTGGTGGTCATGACCAACATCGGCCGAGGCTTCGGGATCATCGCCCTGCGCAACACGCTCCTGGACTCCCTTCTGCACGCCAGCCCCTACGACTGGAACGCCGCGTACCTCGGGGTGGAGAAGAAGTCGGAAGACTCCGCCGCCATCAAACGCAAGGAGCGGGAGGCCAAACGACTTCCGAATGCGAAGCCTTCCCACGACCTATCCGCCTTCGCCGGCACGTACTCGAACGCGGTGTACGGCGACGCAGCGGTGACGGCGGAGAACGCCACGCTGACCATCCGCTGGCAGCGCCTGCAGATCCCCATGATCCACGAGAACTACGACACCTTCCGGGCTACCTCGGAGGAAGACGACGTCGACGAGGTGGTGCGCTTCACGCTCAATGCCGAGGGAGCGGTGGCGTCGATGGATGTGTTCGGGGAGACGTTTGTGAGGAAGTAGAGAGGCAGGACTTCAGAAGCCCGCGCGTTCATGCGCCACCAACCATCATCCACTCGTCCCGGTGCTAGCATGGAGCGCATGAAGGTGCTGACTTCCAAGGTCGTTGACGGCAAGATCGACGTCACTGGAGATCTTGAAGAGGGCGCGACGGTTGCGGTGTTCGGGGTCAGCCCGGAGCGCCCCCAGCTCACGCCTCAGGATGAAGAAGAGCTGGCTCAGGCGCTCGCGGAGGTTCGCGCTGGTCAATTCATCGACGGGCTGGAATTGGTTGCGGAGCTCAAGGCGCGCGCCAAAGCTTGAGGTATCGGGTGAGGGTCGGCGATCGTGCCGGCCAACAGATCCGCCAGGCGCAGAACTGGTGGCTCGAAAATCGCTCGCTCGCTGGTGACACCTTCGGAGAGGAGATTGAGTCGGCATTCGCTCTTCTCCGAGAGGTTCCCCGCGCCGGCCAACCCGTCCCCCATGGGAGAATCCCCAACCTCCGGCGCCTCCTCCTGTCTCGAATCCGTTACTTCCTCTACTACAGCGACGACGAAGAGAACCACATCGCAGAGGTGCTTGCGCTTTGGCACACAAGCCGCGGGAAGCTTCCGAGCATCTGAGCCATGGGAGACACATGAAACAGGTCGTCATCATCGGAGGTGGATTCGGCGGACTGTACGCGGCGAAAGCACTGCGTGGTCTTCCGGTGCAGGTCACCGTGGTCGACCGGCACAACTATCACCTGTTCCAGCCGCTGCTCTATCAGGTGGCCACCGCGGCGCTCAACCCGAGCGACATCGCCGCGCCGATTCGTTCAATCCTGCAACGTCAGAAGAACGCGCGCGTGCTCCTGGCGGATGTGCTGGCCATCGATCCAAATCGTCGCGTGGTGACGCTCAAGGACGGTGAGCTTTCGTATGACTACCTGATCGTCGCCACCGGAGCGACGCATTCGTACTTTGCGCATCCGGAGTGGGAGGCCAGCGCGCCGGGGCTGAAGTCGATCGACGATGCGCTGGAGATTCGCAGACGGGTCCTGGTGGCCTTCGAAGCGGCGGAGCGGGAGACCGACCCCGACCGGCAACGCGCGTGGCTGACCTTCGTAGTCATCGGCGCCGGTCCCACCGGCGTCGAACTGGCCGGCGCTCTCTCGGAGATCGCCCGCCACACCATGCTGAAAGACTTTCGCAGGATCACACCGTCGAGCGCCCGGATCCTTTTGCTGGAGAGGAATGATCGCGTGCTTTCAACGTATCCACCCGATCTTTCTAGGAAAGCGGAAGAACAACTGCGCAGGCTGGGCGTGGAAGTCACTACCGGCGCCACTGTGACCAACGTCGACGACCGCGGCGTCACGGTCGGCGCAACCGTCATCCCCACACGGACCGTGCTCTGGGGCGCCGGCGTGCAAGCCTCTCCCCTCGCGCGCAGCCTCGGTGTCCCGCTCGATCGGGCCGGCCGCGTGCTGGTCAATCCCGATTTGACCATCCCCGGACACGCCGACGTCTTCATCATCGGCGACCTGGCGTCGCTGACGCAGGCGAACGGCACGCCGGTCCCCGGAGTGGCTCCCGCGGCCATGCAGGGAGGGGCGCACGCCGCTGCGAGCATCGAGCGTGCGCTGGGCGGCCAGCCACTGCGACCCTTTCACTACCGCGACAAGGGGTCGCTGGCTACCATCGGTCGCGCCGCCGGCGTGGGCGACTTCGGACGAATCCATCTCAGCGGTTTTGTCGCCTGGGCTGCCTGGCTGGGGATCCACATCTTCTTCCTGATCGGCTTCCGCAATCGCCTGCTGGTGATGCTGCAATGGGCCTGGGCCTACCTGACCTACCAGCGGGGCGCGCGACTGATCACCGGCGACTCCGATCGGCTGATGAAGAGGTAGCGGAAAACCGGAAAGCAGAAACCAGAAATCAGAAACCAGAAGAAACCCCTCCGGCAACCGTCATCCTGAACGGCGTGGGTGGTGGGCAGGAAGTGAAGGATCTGCAATCACGAGAGCCTTGCCTGGGACAGTTTCGTGATTGCAGATCCTTCGCCGTCTGCGCGGCTCAGGATGACGATTGGGGATTTCTTCACAGCCTCTCCGGATGACGAGGCCTCTTTCTGGTTTCTGGTTTCTGCTTTCTGCTTCGCTTTCCCCGACCCTCTCCGCGAATTCGTATAATCCCCCTTCCCTTGCAGACTCTCGATCTGGTCATCATCGTCGGCTACCTCGTCGCGGTCGTTGCGGCGGGAGCTTGGTTCGGCCGCAAGCAGAAGACGACGGCGCAGTACTTTCTGGCCGGTCAGCACATGCCGTGGTGGGCCATCGGCGCGTCCATCGTGGCTACGGAAACCTCCACCATCACCTTCATCTCTGTGCCCGGAATCGCCTTCGCCCGAGGAGGCAATTTCACCTTTCTGCAACTCGTGTTCGGCTACCTGATCGGACGCATCGTGGTCTCCGTTCTCTTCATCCCGCTCTACTTCACCGGCGAGCTGGTAACCGTCTATCAGCTGCTGCAGCAGCGCTTCGGCTGGCGGGTGCGGGCGCTGGCGGCGTCGCTCTTCATGGTCATGCGCACCATTGGGGACGGCGTGCGATTGCTGCTCACGGCCTTCGTTCTGGCAGCGGTCTATGGGAGTGTGGCCGGCGTCTCGGCCGACTCCGTGATCACCGCCTGCGTGGTGGGCCTCGGCGTGGTCATGATCATCTTCACTTTCTACGGCGGCATGGAAGCGGTGGTCTGGATCGAGGTGGTGCAGCTGGGGATCTACATCTTCGGCGCGCTGGCCGCGGCGATCGTGCTGACGAAGGGAATCCCCGGTGGACTCTCCGCTGCGATCGACATCGGCCAGCAGTACGGAAAGTTCCACCTGTTCGACTTCACACTCACCGCGACGAAGACCTTCACCTTCTGGGCGGGCATCATCGGCGGTTGCTTCCTGACCATGTCGACCCACGGCACCGACCAGTATCTGGTGCAACGCTATCTGTGCACCGACCGTCCCCGCAGCGCGGCGCTGGCGCTCCTCTCATCGGGCGCCGTGGTCCTCGCACAGTTCATCGGCTTCCTCTTCATCGGCGTGCTGCTCTTCGCTTTCTACCATCCGTACACACTGCCCAATTACGCGAACGGGCCCACCTCCGCGCCCTTCCTGGCCTCCGACCAGGTCTTTCCCGATTTCATCACACGCCACCTCCCCAGCGGGCTCTCCGGGATCGTGGTGGCTGCGATTTTTGCGGCGGCCATGTCGTCGTCGCTCAATTCGATCGCCGCTGCCTTCGTGTCCGATCTCTACAAGCCTTTCCGATCGAACGCCGGCGATCGCCACTACCTCAACGTGTCGCGGCTGGTGACCATCCTGGCCGGCATCGCACAGATCGGCGTCGGCCTGGCGGTGCGACACAAGAGCGAGTCGGCACTGGGCACCGCGCTTTCCGTTGCCTCGCTCATCAACGGCCCCATCCTCGGCGTCTTCCTCCTCGGCAGTATTCGACGAGGAGGACCCCGCTCGGCGCTCACCGGCATGAGCTGCGGACTGGCCGCCGTGCTCTCTCTCCGCTTCGGCACCGCCGTGGCCTGGCCTTGGTTCACCGTCGTCGGAGCGCTGGTCACGCTGGCAGTAGGAACTGCCGCCGCGTCGCTGGATCGCGCGGAGCCGCCGGCGGCGCAGCCAGCGATCTGAGTTTCGCTTTGCGCAGCGATTGGACCCTCCCCACATTTGTTGGTTCCAGGCGCAGCCCTTACACTTCGGCCCCACACATGCGCCGACTCGCTTTGCCTCTTCTCTTCGCGCTTTCCTGCAGCTCGATGGGCTCTTCGACGACCGTTTTCGATCCCGACCGGCTCCGTGAAATCGATCGAACCATCGAGGCTGCCATCGCGCAGCAGAAGATCCCCGGAGGAGTGTTTCACCTCGAGCGGAACGGCATGGTCTACCAGAAGGCTTACGGACGCCGGGCGATCCTGCCTTCCTCGGAGGCCATGACCGCCGCCACCATCTTCGATGCGGCTTCGATCACCAAAGTAGTGGCCACTACGCCGTCCATCTGGGTCCTGATCCAGCGGGGCAAAGTCGACCTCGATGCGCCGGTCAGCCGCTACATCCCGGAGTTTCATGG
>JBKJQB010000332.1:0-4377 GCA_046594105.1 Thermoanaerobaculia bacterium | reverse complement strand
AAATCAGCAGATTCGAAACCAGGGATCTGCGCATGGGCAAGGGGGACTATAGACATTCAACGCAGGTGCCGCACTGACGGTCAATCTAAATGCTTGAAGCCAAACGTTCGGCGGATTGAATCGGGATCGTCCTTCGATGCGTGGTCTTCAATGTGATGGATTCTCAGGCCGGTTTCTTGAAGTATCCCCTCAGCCGGGGAGGGCCACTCCGATCCCTGCTCACACCACAGGGAACCGGCAGACGTCCCGCAGCAGGCACACATCGCAGTTTTGCTTGCGCCGGCGACGGCTGCAACGGTCCAGGATCCCCAGACGGCACAGCGCGAAATCGTAGCGCACGGGATCGCTCGGATCGAAGCGGGCCAGCCGGTCGGTCACCGCGCGGGCCGCTTTCCAGTCCGCGCTCTTACGCTCGCTCAGCCCCAGAAAGGTGGCGATCCGGTGCACGTGCGTGTCGAGCGGCATCACCAGCTTCGCCGGATCGACGAAAGCCCAGATCCCGAGATCGGGAGAGGTGCGGCGGACCATCCAGCGCAGAAAAAGGTTCATGCGCTTGCATGCGCTGCCGTCGTCGGGCGAGTTGAGAAGATAGTGGAGGCCGCGCCGCTCGCCTGGCGGGAGCTCGGGCAAGGGCACTCCGCATCCGGCGATCAATGCCCCGACGAACCGGCCGAGCGACGGACCGATATCGGCGTCGCCATGGTTGTACGACGTCTGGAAAAGCGACCCCAGCGAACCGTGAACAGAGATTGCGGCCGACATCCGCTCGAGCAGGGCCACCAGGTGAGTGGTCTTGTGGAACCGGTGCGCGAAACCGGCAAAACGCCGTTCTCCCTCCCTCCGTCGAAACACAGCGACATAGGCGTGCGGTGAGGGGCCCATTGCATCGAGCACCCGCCCGACGTTCGCCACGACCGTATCCGCGCGCCCGTAAGCAAAGGCGGCCGCGAGAAGGCCCGCCACTTCCTGATCCCGCGGGTGGTCATACCGCAACACCAGTTGTAGCGGATCCGGCTCGATGGTGGTGATGTCGAACGTGGCCACCAGCTCGTTCAGCCGCGTCTGCAGCAGCTCGCTCCCCAGTGGCTTTCGTTTCATGACGGTTCCTGTTGGGAAACTGCAACTTGTGAAGGGCGACGTCTCGGCTCCAGAGCTGGTTCCTTCATCATGAGCGGGCGATCAACATTACGGCTGGCGAAACGTAGAACTTCCGGCAGTCATTCTGCGTCTCAACGATAGATTCCAGACATCTGTTCACGAGGGGATGTTTTATGCGCAAGATTCAGCGGCTGCTATCGATCACGTCCGTGCTTCTCTTCGCCTCGGTCGGATTCCTCCATGCCTCCATCACCGGCGCGGTGATCGACGGCGATGGCAAAGCAATCGCCGGCGCCCGGGTGTCGATGGTTTCGCCGGAAACGCTCGACGCTCGCCGCCTCCGGCTGCAGTCAAAAACGATCGAGCGTGTCGTACTGGCCACCACCCAGTCGGACAGCAAGGGCAACTTCACGCTGCAATCGCCGAAAGAACCGGTCGTCGACATCCGGGTGGAGGCGACAGGCTTCGCTCCCGACGAGGTTCGCAGCCTCGCCGATGACGACCTGGGAGCGATCGCGCTGACTCGCGCGGCGCTGGTCAAAGGGGCCATCACCGCCGGCGGAAAGCCGGTCGCCGGCGCAGCCGTGTGGTGGTCGGGAACTGCGGAGCTGGTCGCGCTCACAGATGCCCGGGGAATCTACGCAGTGCCCGATCCGGCGAAGTGGGCCTCGCGCCTCACGGTGGTTCATCCTGATTTCGCCATTCTCGACGAAAACATCACGCCCAGCGACTCGAAGAAGGGCGCGGACCGCACGCTGAAACCAGGAGTTGCGATCGGCGGTCGCGTGCTGGCTGAAGACGGTCAGACTCCCGTCGCGGGGGCGGCGGTGATCGTGGACAACTGGCGGCTGACCACCTCTGCGGACGACGGTTCGTTCACCGTGGCGCATGCGATGAAGGATTGGGCGCAGGTGGAAGCGCAGTCGGGCGAGAAGGCCGGCGTGCGCGCGCGCTCATCCAGCGGCTCCCTCGCCATCCGCCTCGGGAAGGCTGCCTCGGTGACCGGGTCGGTGGTGGACCTCAAGACCCAGTTGCCAATCGCAGGGGCCGAAGTTCGTCTCAATCCCAACACCCCAGGCCTCGGCGCAATGGCAGTCTCCTCCCGCATGGCCTTCACCGATGCGAAGGGACGCTTTGCGCTCAAGCCGGTGGTTCCGGGGATCTACCAGCTCGCCGGATCGCGCCCGGCGGCGACCATCACCGGAAGCTCCATCTCCGTGAATGCCGGACAGAGCGTGTCCAAGCCGCTCTATCTGACTGCGCGCGGCCGGATCAGCGGAAGCGTGATCGACGAAGACAGGCATCCGGTGGGCGGCGCGAGAGTCCTTTTCCGCGCGGCAACCAGTGAGATGGGCGGGCCCGTGATGATCGGCCCTCGCTTCAACGGTCCCGCCGCCGGTTTCAGCGCGCCTGACGGGCACTTCGTTCTTCGGAGCGTCCCGACGGATTCAGAGCTGCGGATCGAGGCGAACCGCAAGGGATACCCCGCCGCTCACACCAGCGGGATTCGCCTCAGTCCCGGCGAACGGAAGAGCGGCGTGCTCCTCACCATTCCGCACGGGCTCAGCCTGTCGGGGAAGGTGACCGACCACGACGGCAAGCCACTGTCAGGCGTGTCCGTCGATACACAGGAAACGTCGGCGGAGGGGCAAGGCGGAATGCGCCGCATGATGTTCTTTCGGGGTCAGGAGCGCGGCGAGGAAACCATCCGCACCGCCAGCGATGGAACCTTTCTCACGAGGGTAAAGGAAGGCACGTACGACGTGATCCTCAAGCGCGAGGGGTTCGCGATGAAGAACGTTCGCGGAGTGGCGGTCTCACCCACTTCCAAGCCGATGGAAATCACCCTGGATCCCGGTGTCGAAATCTCCGGGAGCGTCACCCGCGGCGGTACCGGCGTGGAAGGGGTAAACGTCGGAGTGGGGGGCGGCGGCGGCTTCTCCAACACCGTCACGCAGGCTGACGGATCCTTCGTACTGGCGGATCTCTCGCCTGGCCCGGCCATGCTTTCCGTCAACAAGCCGGACGCGTTCGTTCAGCAGATGCGTCCGGTCACCATTCCTGGGCGCGACGTGATCATCGAGTTGCCTCAAGGCGGACGGATCACCGGCAGAGTCGTGGATAAGGCCAGCAAGCACCCGGTCACCAGCTTTCAGGCTGGCGTGACCACGTCACGCAGCGGGGGGGGCATGGTCTTCATGGCCCCTCCCATGCTGAAGGCGTTCACGACTGACGACGGAGGCTTCGCCCTGGACAATGTTCCTCCCGGATCCACCGAGGTGGTGGTCAACGCTCCCGGCTACACGACGGGGCGCGTTCCGGCGCTGAACGTCGAAGACGGAAAAACGCTGGCAGACGTCGAAGTGGCGGTCGAAACCGGCGTCACTTTGACGGGACGGGTCACCGGACCGGACGGCTCCGCTCTGTCGGGCGTCGAAGTTCGTCCCGATCAGAGCTCCGGGGCGAATCGAGTGATGCGCTTCGATAACAGAAACAGCGGCGTGGTGACCGATCCGAGCGGCGAGTATGTGCTGGACGCGCTCGAGCCGGGCGAGAAGACCTTCGAGTTTTCCCGGCAGGGTCTGGTCAGCCAGAGCAAGACGGTTGCGCTGTCCGGCGACAAGGTCACCTTGAACGTCCAGCTTTCTGCGGGAGTGCGCGTCAGCGGAGTGGTCGTCAACGAGGGGGGCGGTCCAGTTCCTGACGCGATGGTTGAAGCCTCGTCCGCCACCGATTCCTCATTCGGCCGGCAGGCTCGCTCCGATTCCAGCGGCAACTTTCAGCTGGAGGGACTGGTGGGCGGTCATTACACGCTGAGCGCCTCCAAGAAGGGTTTCGCCAGCGCCATCCAGCGCGATGTCGATCTGTCTGCAGGCAGGCCGATTCGTCTCGTGCTCACAGCCGGAGGAGTCCTGTCCGGTCACGTTACAGGCCTCTCCGAAAAAGAGATGCAGCAGGCCACGGTCTCTGCAGCAAGTCCCACCGGAAGCGCCTCGGCGCCCGTCGATGCCAGCGGCGCTTTCAGGATCGAGGGAGCTCCCATCGGCACCGTGAGCGTCCGGGCCCGCGTGGGTGAAGGGATGAGCGGAACCAAGATGTCCACGTCCAAGGTGGTGCAGGTGGAATCAGGATCTCCGGTTCAAGTCGATCTGGAGTTCAAATCCGCCACCGTCATCCGTGGCCGGGTCACCCGGAACGGCCAGCCCGCACCGAATCTGATGATCATGTTCATGCCGAAATCCAACCGCGCCGCAGGAATGGTGAGCGGAACCACCGATG
>JBKJQB010000305.1:0-2922 GCA_046594105.1 Thermoanaerobaculia bacterium | reverse complement strand
GGCGCGGTTCGCTTCTCGCACCGCCGGCAGTTCCTTCGCTCCCCGCGACCCCCGGGCCACTCCTCCCCCCTCGCCCGCTGGCGCCGAGCGCTCGGCGCCTGTTCATGGTCCCGGAGCTCCGCGCCCTGACCGCGATTGCACCCGCAATTGCGCTTGGCGCGGTCGAGGGTGCGATGGTGGGCATCGACGCCAGGATGATTCCGGAGATCCGCACGCGCGTCGCAGAGGCCCTGGCCACCCTTGATGACCATGAGCATCCCATGCGGATGCTCGCTCCTCGCGCCCGCGCCGGGCAACCACGCCAGAAGATCGGTGCGACCGGAAAACTCACAGTCGACGACCTGATCGCGCTGCGGGCCGCCGGCGTCACCCCCGACTACATCGAAGAAATGAGAAGAGCGGGCCTTGGAGAGGTCTCCCTGGACGACATCGCCACGATGCGCGTCCATGGCGTCACTCCCGCATACCTCGCCGCCCTGCGCAAGTCCGGGATGACCATCGACTCCCCGGAGTCGGTGCTGGGGATGCGAATCCATGGCCTCACCGCCGAATACATCGCAGGCATGCGCGACGCCGGTTACCCGAACCTGAGCTCGAAGGAACTGATGGAGCTCCGCGTGATGGGCGTGACCCCCGAATTCGTGCGCCAGATGTCGGAAGCTGGTTACCGGAATCTAGCGGCGCGGGATCTCATGCAGTTGCGCGCCACCGGCGTAACCCCCTCGTTCGTGAAAGCGCTGGCGGCCGCCGGTTACAGCAATCTGTCCGTTCGCGATCTGACCCGCATGGCAGCCACCGGAGTGAACGCCGACTTCATCCGCGAGTTATCAAAGTACCGCACCAGATAGGGCTGGAAGCCTCCAGGTTGGCGAGCCCCTGCCCGCTCCGCCTGGCGATTCGAGGCCGGGTGCGCTGCGTGATCAGACGCGGCGTTCCCGCTCCATGTGCGTCACGGATCGGCGGCGACGATGGATCGCTCACTGCGCATCCGTGAGTCGCGCGCGAAGCAAGCGATCACTTCTCCGCCCACCGATCGAAGCCGCGCTCGACGCATTGGAGTGTCGGTGTCCGCATCAGCGAGCACACCTGTGAGTGAGGTCACCGCTCCTGGTGACGACCGGCTCTACATTGAAGATCGTTGAGGGAGTCCGCGTTAGACGTTATTTGACATACGCGATACACTCCCCCGATCCAGAAGAGAGTAGTTCCACGCGACGGATTCAGCCCCGCCGCGTGTCACGGTCCGAACCAACCATAGGGAATGTAGCAACCCGTCCGACTGGGAAGGATGGGCGCGGGCGCGCCGATGCCTTCCCTTTGGTCGACGTTGGGAGAAGTCCATGTCGATATCGTCCGCCGTCCGGTCCTTCGCAGCGGTCTTGATGACCTTCGCGGTCGTCCCCGCATTTGGTGCCAGCATCAGCAGCACGGGGTTAGGCGGCCCCTGGAACGTCACCAGCACCTGGTCCGGCGGTGCCGTGCCCGTCGCCGGGGACGACGTCACCATCACCGGCAGCGCGCCGGTCACGGTTCCCGCCGGAACGTACACCGTCAACAGTCTCCAGATCGGATCCAACGCCTCGGCTTCTTCGCTGACCATGGTCGCCGGTGTGACCATGAACGTCACCACATCACTCGGGATTGGCGCGCCTTTATTGCCCGCTGTCATCAGCACCATCGACCTGTCTGGAGCGATCGTCAATTGCGCGTCGGTATCCATCGCAGGCGGGACCGCGAGCGGACAGGCAAGGCTGCTCGTCAACGGCGGAACGCTGACCGACGCCGGGAGCCTGACCTTCTCCGGGAACGTGAGCAGCGTCCAGGTGGACATGACCAATGGTGGCACGCTCAGGGTCGGAGGAGACTTCCCCGCCGTGGGAACCTTCACCCAAGGCACAGGGACTGTCGTCTTGAACGGCACCGGACCCCAGAGCATCGCCGCCTACACCTTCAACAATCTATCGGTCACCAACCCTTCGGGCGTGACGTTCAACGGATTGGCGACCCCCAGCGGCCTCACCGGCACCACCACCGTGGCCGGAACGCTGTCGCTCAACAGCAGCAAAGTCACCGTGGTATCGACAAAAGCTCTGGCCATCAGTTCCACCGGTTCGGTGACACGAACCACGGGCTATGTCATCGGCACGCTGCAGATCAACTACATCGCGCTGGTAGCGAAGACGTTTGATGTAGGGACCTCGTCGGGCTACGCGCCGGTGGACCTGACCCCGAGTGGACTGGGCGACTACTCCGTCACTCCCGTGGCCGGCAGTCAGCCAAACGCCACCGGTTTGAATGTGATCAACCGGTACTGGCAGGTTTCTTCCGGGAGCGGACTGAACGCCTCACTGGTCTTTCATTACAACGCCACCGACATCCTCGCTGGCACCGAGGCGAGTTTTGTTGCCGGGCATTACACGACGGGATGGACTCGCCCGGCGTCCACCGTCAACACAGTCGTTCACACGGTGTCCGTTGCCGCAACCAATCCTTATGCAGGCGACTGGGCCGTCGGCGAGGCCGGGAGCCTCGGCGCCCCCGCCGTCACCTACACCGCGACCACCACCGGCAACTGGAGCAATCCGGCCACATGGGGCGGCAGCGGTGTTCCCGGATCGATCGATACGGCGATCATTAATAGCGGCGTGACGGTGACGCTCGACACGAACGTCACCATTGCAGGATTCACTCTCAGCAACGGCATTCTCGGTGGAGCCAATACGCTCACGGTCAACGGAGCGACCACCTGGAGCGCCGGCAACATCAATGGTGGATTGACCCTGGTCATCCCCGCCACGTTCACCATGGCCATCACCGGAACCGGAACCAGAATTCTCGATTCGGCCACCATCAGCAACAGCGGCACCGTCACCTTCGACGCCACCGGCTTCACCTACGGGCAAAACACGGCAGTCGTCAACA
>JBKJQB010000169.1:0-6738 GCA_046594105.1 Thermoanaerobaculia bacterium | reverse complement strand
CGCGGGCATCCTGCCCGCGGGATCTCGCCCAGCAGCGCCGGCTGGAAGCCGGCGGACCGGCCGGCAAGGATGCGGGCGCTCCGTTCGCTTCGCTCAGAACCACGGAGCGAACGTTCATCCCCCTCTCACCGGCGCACCGCGCCTTCTCCTTCCTTCTAATGACACACCCCACGACGCCTCTCACGATCGAGTTCCTTCTCCCCGCCGCAGCGGGGAGAAGGTGGCCGAAGGCTGGATGAGGGGTCGCTCATGAGTGCGGGAGAGACCCCTCACCCCCGCTTCGCGGACCCTCTCCCCGCTGCGGCGGGGAGAGGGAACTCGCGTGAGGGTGTGTCATCGAGATTCAACTGCGCCGCATCGCGCCGTTCCCCAGCTCAGGATGACGGGGACCGGATTCTTTGCATCCTTGCCCTTGCGTTGACCGCGTGGCCATCAAATCGACGATCCCCTCGACGCCATCTCGTTCCAGATCGCGTCGAAGGCCACGGCCACGGGCGGCCGCAGAAAGGGTCCGGCCAGCAGGTCGCGCATCTTGCGGGAGACCGCGGATGAAAAATGGTAGGCCGATCCGCCCTGAGTGGTGAACGCTCTTGTGGCCTGGTCGGCGAGCGTGCGGGTGACGAACGTCTTGCAGTCGCGCACCGTGGCCAGGTAGTCGGGCGTGATGCGGGCCGGCTCGCTGTGGACGGAGGAGGCGAGGAACGCGCGACAGGCCTGCAGCGCAAGATGCATCTCCACTGCAGTGGTGCGCTGCAGCATCGTCGCCCTGGGCGAAACGATGTCAGCGAGGAGCGACTCCGCGATCCCGATGGAGATGGCAGTGAACGAAAGGGTGGCCCAGTGGCGGTTGTTCACTCCGTCCAGCATGCCGCGATAGGTCAGCGGTCCTTCCACGGGAGCGTTGTTGAAGGAGAGCGACACGCTCTCGCTGCTGCGCATCCCGAGGGCTTGCCAGGGAGTGCTGGTGTGGACGGAGCCGGGCTCGTTGCGCACGAGGTGATACTCCACCTTGCCGCTCTCATCGCGCGCCGCGGCCATGAAGTAGTCGGCGTTGGTGCCCATCGAGCAGAACGTCTTCTCGCCGGTCAGGAAGCCGTTCGTGACGGAGGCGCGCGAATTGTGAACGTCGCCGCCGGCGCCCGCCTCTGAGTTGGCCACGGCGAAGATCCGTCCCCCCACCGCCTCGGCGAAGGCCCACGCGCGTCGCTCCAGAAACGAGTTTCTCTGATCGGAGGGAACGGCGCCCGAATCGATCAGCAGGTTCGCCAGAACGGAGGTATGCATGGAGAGCATGAGCGCCGTGGAGGGAGAACCCTGGGCGATGATCCGGAGGGTGTCCAACGTCCCGGAAAGGGATTCGCCGAGGCCGCCTGATGATGCCGGCACATTGAGCCCCAGCAGCCCCGCGTCGCGGATGGCCTCCACGTTCGATGCGGCGAAGCGGCCCTCCAGATCCGATTCCGGTTCAGCCGCGGCGAGTTGCGGCGCCAGCTCCGCTGCGATGGCCGCGCCGCGCCGTGCGACGGCGGGCTCCAGCGAGGATTCGTTCTTCTTCAAGCATGTCCTCCAAAGTGGTGGATTCGAGAATGTTGGCGATGGCATCGCGCACGTCGCGGAAGAGCCGGTGGAACGCTTTCGATTCCTCCACCGGCGTGGGGAAGTAAAAGTTCTTGCTGACGCTGCGGGTGGGGGCCAGCGGTCCGTCGATGGCGCGGGCGATGTCGGCGATGGCGATCTCGGACGCCGGCCGGGCCAGCCGGAAACCACCGCCCGTGCCACGGCGGGCCATGACGATTCCGGCCGCCGCCAGTTTTCGCAGCACCTGTTCCAGGAAGTCGACCGGGATGCGATAGCGCTCCACGATGTCCTGTCGCCGGCAGTACTCCGGCTGGGCGGCGCCGATGGCCAGCAGGGCCAGGCATCCGTATTCGGTGGCGAAGGTCAGTCGCATCGCAGGCGGATTGTGACGGTTGTTGACCATGTTCGTCAACAATGGCGCGGCGGTGGCCATGGTTGAACATTCATGAAATGCCCCGGTCATAATTGCCCGGTGCCCCACGAAGTCGTCGCTGCTGTGATTCCCGCTCTGGATGAAGAGGACGCCATCGGTGCACTGCTCGCCGCCATCGATCGCTCCGTCGTTCGCGATGTGCTGGTGGGCGACAACGGCAGCCGGGATGGCACCGCGGAGATCGCTCTTCGCGCCGGAGCGGAAGTGGTGCGGGTGGAGGAGCGCGGCTACGGCGCCGCCTGCCAGGGCGCCCTGACCGGCCTTCGCGACGACGTCACCATCGTCCACTTCATTGACGCCGATGGCTCGGACGATCCCTCGGAGATCGCCGCTCTGCTCGCCCCCATCGTGAAAGGGGAAGCCGATCTGGTGATCGGCTCCCGCGCCCTCGGCGTCTCCGAACGCGGCGCGCTCACGCCCCAGCAGCGCGCCGGCAACTGGCTGGCCATCCGCCTGATCCGCCTCATCTATCACCACACCTACACCGACCTCGGTCCGTTCCGGGCCATTCGCCGCTCGCTGCTCGACCGCATCGCCATGCAGGACCGCCGCTTCGGCTGGACCGTGGAGATGCAAATCCGCGCCCTGCAGCTGGGCGCCCGGGTGATGGAGGTGCCGGTGCGCTATCGCAAGCGTGTCGGCCATTCGAAGATCAGCGGCACCGTGACCGGGGTTGCCAAAGCGGGGTTCTGGATCCTCTACACAATCTTCAAGTACGCGCGACGGAAGTAGGGGACCGGCAGCTGAACCGCGAAGACGGCGCGGCGCGTCGTTGAGACCTTGAGGTGACTCCCAGTGTGTGCCCCCTCTCCCTGCCGCAGCGGGGAGAGGGTCCGCGAAGCGGGGGTGAGGGGTTTACCTTCGAGTTACAGAACGCCCATCATCCGCCTTCGAATCGATCGTAAGAGGCCGCCTTGGATCCAGGTCGCCTGGAGGCCGTACAAAAACAAAAAGGCCGGTCCGAAGACCGGCCTTTGGATTCGATCAGAGCGATTGGATCAGGGGAAACCGGTGGTGTCGTTGAAGCCGCAGAGGCTCTTCAGAGGCTTCAGGTACGTCTGCGTCTTTCCGGTGGTTGTGTCGGTGACGGTGAGCGTGAATTCGAAGTCGGTCAGCCCGCCGAAGAACACCCAGAAGTGGCCGTCGAAGGAGCGCGCGTCGATCATCTTGACGAAGACTTCCAGGTTGGTGGGATCGTTAGTCAGCGCCGGGAAGCTGAAGAAGCCGAACTGCTTGCCGCTGATGGGCGTGGCCACACCGGTCGCCGTCTTGCCAGTGCGAGCGGGGTCATCCTTGCCCACCACAGTGAGCTTGAAGCGGTTGAACAGGCAGAGGGTATTCGCGTCGGGAGTGCAGGTTCCGACGGCGACCGTCGAGGTGGTCCGGTTGACCCCGAGGCAGGACGAGGAGCGCGCTCCGTCGAGATCGAAGTCGCCCTTCGACTGCGTGGGGTTGGAGGCGGGATCGACGTGGTACTGGCGAAGTTTCTGGGTCTGCGTGTCGAAGACGTTGACGAAGTATTCGACGTCGGTCAGGCCTGAGTAGAAGACCAATGGGGAGCCGTTGATCGGGCCGACCACCTTGACGAAGACTTCAGGATTCGTTGCGTCACTGGTGAAGACCGGCAGCGAGAAGTATCCGAACAGGTCGGTCTGTCGGGTGACCTGACCGGTGGCGAACTTCTTCTGATCGCGGGTGATGGCGTCGAGGCTGACCGCATAACGACCGCCGTTGAGGCAGGCCTGCGTGGACGACGGCACACAGGCACCGGTCGGCGTGGCCGGCGCGACGTCCGCGGCGCTCGCCACAGTGGTGCCGAAATCGTTGGTCACCGTGAGGACCGCAGTGCGAGGTGTTCCGGCGGCAAACTGGTGCGAGATCGAGGGCCACATGGTGGTCACGCTCTGCCCGTCGCCGAAGGTCCAAGTGAACTTGTCGCAGCTGGCAAAGGCGTAGGTGGACGACGTGGCGTTGAACTCGATGGCTTCCTGGGACGAGCAGGCCTTCGAGTTGTTCAGGCTGCTGCATCCGGACAGCGGCCCGCGGAACGTGACGACCACGTTCTTCGGTGCGGTCGAGCAGGGCCCGGGGTAGAAAGGAGTTTCCAGGGCGGCGATCCCTAAAGAAGCTCGGCGCGCGTCACCGGCATACATAGAATATGCGGCGGCGATGAGTCCTACGACCACGAGCAACTTGGGAAATTGCGCCCACCATCTGCGATCCTGCATTGAGGAACCTCCGAGGTTGAATTCTATTTTGCTGACGACAGGGATAACTGCGGAAAGTGCGGCCTTATGCCGCCTGAAATGCGATTGCACGATATCATAATCCCGGTTGCGGTCGCCTCAGCCGTATGGGCTCCGGGAGCTGCCATCCGGACCCTCACCCGCACCCGTTCCGGAAGCGATCTCCCATCGGCCATCGCTCTCGATTGCACTGCCGGTCTGGCGTTCTGGCCACTGGCTTTCCTTCTCGTTTCCAGCACTCCCTGGGCGCTCCACTCCACTGCCATCACCGTCATCGTCGCGCTCGCCGCAATGGTTGCCGTGCTCCCTCGCGTGGTTCGAGCGCCCCGACTTCCTGCTGCGTCCGAATGGAAAACTCTTGGTCTGATGACGCTCATCTTCGGCGCGACCATCGTGACCCGTCTGCGTGCTGCTCGCTGGACCGCACTCCCTCCCTGGATCGACTCGGTCCACCACACCATGCTCGTACGTCTTCTGGTGGAGCAGGGGCGAGTGCCGGAGAGCTACGACCCCTTCATCGCCGGGGCGCCGGCCTTCTACCACTGGGGCTATCACGCAGTCGTTGCTGCCATCGCGGGCTTGCTTCACAGTCGTGATCCTTTTGAGCTCGCCCGGATCGTCCTCCAGTCCGGACAATGGTTGAACGCGGCTGCCACTCTCTTTGTCTATGCAGCGGCCCGGGAGTGGAGTCGCAGCCGGCCGGCAGCACTGCTCGCCGCGGCGGTTTGCGGACTGGTTTCGTACTATCCGGCCTACTACCTGTCGTGGGGCCGGTACACCCATCTCGCCGGCGCGCTGCTCCTCCTGGGCTGGATGACGCAGAGTCTCCGGACGATCCGGAAACCTTCCGCCGGGCAGACCGCTCTGCTGGCCATCATCAGCGCGGGGTTGGCTCTGGTCCACGTGCGAATGGCCTTCTTCGCCGCTGTCTTCGCCGTGGTGATCCTCGCTGCTGGCGCGTTGCGGAGTCTTGCGCTTCGCCCCCGCGGGCAGCAAGGAGCGAATGATCAGAGCGCGTGGGTCTTCCTCCGTCGCAGCGCGCTGCCGATGATGATCGCGGCGGCCATCGCTCTGTTTCTAATTTCTCCGTGGCTGCTGCGATTGCATCGCGGACGGGTGATGGGCGCCGCGTTGTCGCCTTCGTCAGGATCGACCTCCTCGGCGACTGCGGGCGCGAGCTGGGACACGCCCAACGAAGCGCGCAGCGATCTTTTCTGGGTGCCGCACAACGCCCTGATCCTCTCCTTCGCCACGGCCGGTATGAGCGGTCTGGCAAATTTCGGCGCGCTCTCGACAGCGGAGAGAGTGGCCTCGGTGGCCTGGTGGCTCATCGTCATTCTGCTGGCCAGCCGGCTTGCTTCGCGGCGCCGCAGCCGCACGCGCTCCCTCCTGCTGTTTCTCGGCATGGTGGCCGGATGGTCTCTATTGATTGCGATGCTTCTCAATGCCTCCGTGATCGGCCTGCCGAGGATGCGATTGGCCACCAATGACGCAGCGATCATCACGACGTTCATCCCGCTTTCGCTGGCCGCCGGCGCTTGCGCGGCGTGGGCATTGCGCGCAGCCCTACGACCGCGGCTGCGATGGCTGGCCCTGACGGTCTGTATCGTCGCCGCCGGCGCGTTCGGGCTGGCCACTCTCAGCGACGTGTTGAATCCAGGCACCGTGATCGCCAGCGCTTCCGATCTTCAGGCTCTGCACTGGATCGCAGGATCGCTGCCCCCGACCGCGGTCCTCCTGGGCGGCGTGCAGCCGTGGTACGCCGGCACCTTCAGCGGCACCGACGGCGCCTACTGGTCTTCCGTCCTGACCGGCCGCTACTCGCTCCCGCCACCTTCTCTATATGGATGGAGCCAGCCCGCCGCGGTCACCGCACCGCTCCACAAGCTGCTCGGCCATTGGAAAGAGCAGTATCCGAACGTGACGCCCGCGCTGGCGGCCGAGGCGCGCGCGGCGGGTGTGACTCATGTGTACTTCGGCGAGAAGACGGCCGCCGTCCGCGGAACTCCTCCCGGCCGCGTGGTGTACCAGCGCGACGGAATCGCAATCGTGCAGTTGCCGGCCGGCGGCGTTGGTTCGCAAAGCGTCCGCCACGATTTTTCGCCTCAGTCGAGTTCACTCGATCGCCCTGGATTGCACTCAGTCCCGTAGGGACGATTGAAGCTAGCCCAGCACTTCAGTGCTGGTTTGATCGTGACCGAGAACAAGCGAGTCCCGCAGGGATGATTGAGCGTGTCCCTGCGGGATGTCGCCGCTCCGCGGCTTCCTTCGCATCGTGTGAACCCAGCGCTGACGCGCTGGGCTACGGAGATTCCGCCGCTCCGCGGCTGCGACAGTTCGAATACCGTCCGGCTTCGAGTCCCGTTTCTACCATCCATCGCGGCGACTCGCGCAGCGGCACCGCTTCTAATGGACCTCTGTGCCGACGCTGGGGAAATGGGTGCCTTTCGTAGCGCCGGCATCCCTGCCGGCCGTGGCGTC
>JBKJQB010000157.1:0-3077 GCA_046594105.1 Thermoanaerobaculia bacterium | reverse complement strand
CAAATGTCGATTACGGCGTTGTACCTAATGGTTACCGTCAGACCTTTCCCGTTTCAGCCAAGCCCAGATCAGAACGACGCACTCCTTCGCTTCGAGCTGCCTGGGCTTGGCTGAAACGGGAAAGGTCTGACGGTAACCATTAGGTACAACGCCGTAATCGACATTTGCCAGTCGAACAGCTCCGTCGACGGCTGTGATGCCCCAAAGCCGTTCTCCACAGGAAGCGTGAAGCTCGAGCCGACTTACGTGTGTCGGTACCTGGAAACAGGCGGCACGCTCACACTGCGAGTGCTCGCACGCGCCCAAGAGTACGACGATGACCATCGACAGGATTGCAGAGGACGTGGATACGCGAAGCATTCGCTTGTCAGCCAACTACTTCTTCAGTGCCCCGAGCAGCTCTTCGCCGAACAGGTTCTTCTGCCATTCCCGCATGGCCGGTACGTCCAGCGTGCCGCCTTCGGCGATGGCCACCAGGACGTGACGCGGGGCCACCACCGAGCCGTCGATCTTCAGTTCTTTCGCTACGCGGTCGCGGACGGTCTTCAGGCGATTGACCTTGTTGTCGATGTCGCGGTCGCGCAGCCAGGGCTTCGATGCCACGCGCTCTGGTAACGATTCTTCCGGCAGGGCCATCGCTTCGCCCACCAGGCGGATGAGGTCTTTGCCGTAGCGGTTGCGATGGAAGCCGGAGAGCGGCTTCACATTGTTCAACTCCGGAAGCGTCAGCGGCTTCACGTTGCCGAGCTCGAGGATCACATCGTTGCCGATGATCTTGAACGGGGGGCGATCCGCTTTGCGGGCCAGGCCGTCGCGCCAGTCGTAGAGAGCGCTGATCACCGCCAGCGAGCGGGGATCGAAGGAGGTGATTCCCTTCAGCCGTCGGAAAGGCTCTTCGTCGCCGTCTTTTTCCGTGAAGCGGATCGCTTCCAGCCGGGCGAATTCCTCCTGCGCCCACTCCCAGCGGCCCTTCTCCTCGAGCTCCTCGCGCAGCTTGCCGGCCAGCTCGATGAGATGCCGCGTGTCGGTGGTGGCGTACTCCAGCATGTCCGGTGGCAGCGGTCGCATGGCCCAGTCGGCCCGCTGGTGCGACTTGTCGACCTTGAAGCCGAAGTGACGCTCCAGCAGCGCTCCGAGGCCGAATGCTTCGTAGCCGAGCATCTGCGCGCAGACCATGGTGTCGATGAGGTTCACGATGGTGAAGCCGAAATCGCGATTGAGGATGCGCAGGTCGTAGTCGGCGCCGTGCAGGACCTTGACGATCCCGCGGTCCGCCAACACATTTCCGAATCCCTTCAAATCGATCTTGCGCAGCGGATCGATGACCAGATCTTCCCCGGCAATCGACATCTGGATCAGGCACACCTTGTCGAAGTACGAATGCAGCGAGTCGGCCTCGGTGTCCACCGCCACCATGGGCTGCGCCGCCACCTGCTTCATGGCTTGGTCCAGGGTTGGTTGTTGATCGATCCAGATCATTCGGCGATGACCAGCTGTGGCAATCCGATGGAGACCAGCCTCTCGTTGAACCGGCGGCGGTCGAACTCCGGAAGCCGGATGAGCATCTCACGATCCCGCTGCGATTGGTCATCTTCTGCCATCGAGAGCAGCAGCGCGAGATCTTCAGGCGGTGGAACCCGCAGTACAACCTCCCCCAGGGCGGTGGCCATGCCGGCCGCGACCATTCGACCGTAGAGCGCGTTGCTGGCCACGAGGATATGCACGGCGATGGTGCCCTCGCTGTCATCGAGGTTGAGCGGGACCAGATCGAGCTCTTCGCTGCGTTCGATCTCTTCCCGGTCGATCCGGAAACCGCGGTGGGAGGCCATCATGGTGACCGGATTCTTCTGCTGCGGCGTCATCAGCGCCAGCACGTCGAGCGAACCGCTTTCCACCTTCCGGCCCAGCCAGCAGGAGCAGGCCACATTGCCGAGAAAGACGTTCTCGATCCGCTGGCGGGTCAGGAGGTCGGCCACCGCAGCGATGGCCCGCTCGTAGCGCGGGAGGGCGCGGACGTTCTGCACGCGCCGGAAAAATGCGTTGACCGGCAGATTATTTCCGCGTGCAATGAGGGGCGCATGCAGGAGCAGCTTCTCGATGTGATCGCCCGCCACTGGGGATACCGGACCTTCCGGCCGCTGCAGGAAGAGGCCATGCTGGCCGTTCTCGATGCCCGGGACACCGTGGTGGTCATGCCCACCGGCGGCGGCAAGTCGCTCTGCTATCAGGTGCCCGCTCTGCTGCGGCCGGGCCTGACCGTGGTGGTCTCGCCTCTGATCTCCCTGATGAAGGATCAGGTGGACGGGCTGCGGGCCAACGGCGTGGCCGCCTCGATGATGAATAGCTCGCAGAGCTCCGGCGAGCATCGAGAGTTGGAAGGGGAGCTGGCGAAAGGGAAGGTGCGGCTGCTCTTCGTCTCTCCCGAACGGCTGGCCATGGGCTCTTTCCGGCAGTCGCTGATGCGCGCGGGGGTCACGGCGTTCGCCATCGACGAGGCGCATTGCATCAGTCACTGGGGCCATGATTTCCGGCCCGAATACCGGCAGCTCCGCAATCTGCGTGCGCAGTTCCCCGAAGCGTCGTTTCATGCTTACACCGCCACGGCGACGGAGCCGGTGCGTGCCGACATCGCACAACAGCTCGCATTGCACGATCCGCTCGTGCTGGTGGGAGACTTCGACCGCCCCAATCTGACCTACCGCGTCCTGCCCCGCATCGACGAGGTCCCGCAGCTGGTCGAAGTGCTGGAGCGCCACAAGGGCGAGGCGGGCATCGTCTACTGCGTGCGACGCAAAGACGTCGATGCCCTCACCGCGGTGCTGAAGAAGCGCGGCTACAACGCGCTGGCCTACCACGCCGGCATGCCGCAGGAAGAGCGGCGCAGGGCGCAGGAGGCCTTCTCGCAGGAGCGCTGCGACATCGTCGTAGCCACCGTGGCCTTCGGCATGGGCATCGACCGGTCGAACGTCCGCTTCGTCGTGCACATGGCCATGCCCAAGTCCATCGAGCACTACCAGCAGGAGAGCGGTCGCGCCGGTCGCGACGGGCTGGCCGCGGAGTGCCTGATGCTCTATTCC
>JBKJQB010000024.1:0-63568 GCA_046594105.1 Thermoanaerobaculia bacterium | reverse complement strand
GCGACTCCCAGGAGCGTTTCCTGATCCCGGATGCCGTGGCCAGCCAGGATCGACGGGACGCAGGCGGCGCCCACGGCGAGCGAGGCGGTGACGGCATCCCACAGGAGCTGGCGGAATCTGTCCGCGACGTGGAACGCGGCGAAGGTGATTCCGAAGCCGGCCACCGCACCGGTGAGGATCAGCGAGGCCACCATGCGCATCTCCAGATCGCCACCCCCGAGCAGGAAGGGAACTCCCGCTGCGGCACCCATGGCGCTTCCCATCACCATCCCTTCGATCGGTTCGCTCTCCTGACCGGTGTGACGAGCCCATAGAGCGGCGCCGCTCAGCAGGAGGCCCTGCCAGAGGGGGTGAGGGGGGATGGCAAATCGCAGCACCGCTCCGACGGCGACCCCAGCCAGGATGGGGGTGCGCCACGCAGCGGCCAGGTCGCCGTCGAGCGTCTTGAAGAAGTGCATGAGGGCCATCAGGGCGAGAAATCCCGCGAGCACGACCAGGGTCAGAACGGGATCGGTCATCGCATGGAGTATCCGGCTTCATCAAAGCGAACCGGATGCCGGAGAAAGTACGCACGGGACCGTTCGATGTCATGGCGGATCTGGTTGGTCAGCTCGAGCGCCGAGCGGAACTGCTGCTCGCGCCGCAGGAGCTCGTGAAAGTAGAGCCGCACGGTGTCTCCGTACACGTTGGAGTCAAAGTCCAGAATGTGGCTCTCGATGGTCGTGGCGTAATTTTCGTAGAGCGTGGGACGGACGCCGATGTTGGTGACGCTCTCGAAGGAGCGGCTGAAGCTCTCGAAACGGGACGTGGTGATGTACACCCCACCACCCGGAAAAAGCTCGTTGGCTGGATCGACGTTGACGGTGGGAAACCCCATCTTGCGGCCCAGTTTGCGGCCTGTGGCCACGCGTCCTTCGATGAAGTAAGGTCGCCCAAGGCCCAGGGTTGCGGTGCGGATCGCGCCTTTGATGATGGCATCGCGGATGATGGAGCTGGAGACCCGGATTCCGCGGACCTGCACGTCATCGATCCCGTCGACGGCGAAGCGAAAGCGCGCTCCCGCTTCGCCCAGCTTCGCCAGATTGCCCTCACGCCTCGCGCCGAAACAGAAGTCCCGTCCGATGAGCACCTCCCGAACCTGCAGCGCGGCGACAAGGAACTCTTCGATGAAGCGGTCCGCCGTCCACTGCGCGAACTCGTGGCTGAAGGGGACGATCAGAAGCGCATCGACCCCCAGGTCACGCAGGATTTCCTCTTTCTGGGACATGGTCAGGATCTGCCGCGGCACGCGATCGGGTGCAACCACCGACAGCGGATGGGGATGAAAGGTGATCACCACCGACGGCCGTTGCGCCGCCCGGGCCCGCTCCACCACGCTGCTGATGATGGCCTGATGACCGACGTGCAGCCCATCGAAGTTTCCGATGGTGGCGACACACCCTCGAGGGAGGTCCGTCTGACGGAGAGGGTCGGGAAGAACGATCATGGATGGGGGTCGCGGCGTCGCAGGAATCGCCACCGAGCGCGGATCATGGCATACGGCGGGTCTGCGCTCCACAACCCGACGCTGGATCCGCCTGTCTCCTTCCGATCAGCAGACCTTCGTGGATCCCAGTGCGAGATCGCGCTGTTCCGGCGGGTATTCAAGGTGGTCGCCGCAGTCGCGGGCCATCGGATTCAATTCGTGGAGCTTGACGGCTTGCGATCCAAGGATGTGAACGACGTTCAGACCGCGACGGACCAGCTCATCCGACAGGAGGTTGCGGTGGCATCGCCAGGGCACTGCCTCGGCGCACATGACCGCCAGCGAGCCCTGCGCACCCCTCTCCAGAAGATGGTCGACCGCCTGGCGGAACTCGTCGCTGGCCATGTGATCCGCGTAGGCTCGGAACTGCTCGTTGCGCCAGCCGCCGTTGGAAGAGTTCGGCGACGATTTCCTCCGCCCGCCGAGCTCGGCCATGTGGCCATAGTCGATCCCCGCCTGCGGCAGCGATTCGTTGAGGGCATCGCGGGAAAAGTGGGGAAACCGGCGGGAGCCTGGATACCGCCGGATGTCCGCCAGCTGGAGTACGCCGCTCTCTCGAAGCAGATCGAGGAACTCTTCGAGAGAGCGGGTGGAGTGATTGATCGTGTAGAGAGGTGCGCGCATGCTCTGTCTCGGATGCCTTCGAACCTCGTGCCGTTCCCGATCGATCGTCAGCAAGTCCTCTATTTTCCCCTCGGAAGAGCACGAATAACCCTCGCCCGCGAGCGGTTCTGTCCTACGATTCCTCAGACGAAACAATGGCCTATTACGACGACCATGCTCGACAGTTGAAGAAGGACCTCGCAGCCGAGGTCCCGGTCGAGGAGCTGCGCCTTCTGCACAAGAAGAGGCCGCTCCTCCATGTCGCCATTGGAATCGCCAACGTAGCGGTGCTCATCCTGGCCGGCGCGGCCATCGTCCACTTCCAGCGGTGGTATCTGTGGGTGCCCTTTGCCCTGGTGGCCGGTTTCGCCGTGTTCGATTTCACGGTTCTGCTGCATGAGGTCGTCCATCGCGCTGTGCTCAACGAGGCCAGACCGGCGATTTACCGGCTCCTCGGGCTGATGTACGCGGTCCCCAGCGGTATCTCCGCCTCCCAGTTCACGAAGTGGCATCTCGATCATCACGCCAACCTCGGATCGTACGAAGCGGATCCGAAGCGTCACTACCTGTCGCCGAAACGAAATGTCCGGTGGCTGAAAGCGCTCTACTTCACGCCGGCCTTGTTCCCGATTTACTTTCGAGCGGCGAAGCAGGAGACCGATTCGTACCCGCCCGAGCTCAGGAAGCTGATCGCCCGCGAGCGGCTGGCAACCATCGCTTTCCAGCTCGCTGTCCTGGCGACGATCGCCTGGGTCGGCGGCGGTTTCATCGCCTGGAAGTTGTACGTCGTTCCAGTCTTCTTTGTGTTCCCCATCGCCTTCGCCTTGAATCGCCTGGGGCAGCACTACGACATCGATCCCTCCGACCCGGCGAAGTGGGCCACGTTGATGCGGGGATCGTGGTTCTGGGATGTGGCGTATCTCTTCTCGAACTATCACCTCGAGCATCACTACTTTCCCGGCGTGCCCTTCTACAACCTGCCGCGTCTGCAGCGGCTCCTGCTGCCGTTCTACGAGAAGCGGGGCATCGCCGGACATGGTTACGGGGAGCTGATCTGGCAGTACCTCGTGCTCAACCGCAAGCCGCATACGGATTGGGAAGAGGCACCGTCGGCAGCGCAGATCGCCGCAGCGGAGTAAGGGCGTGCCGCCGAGAGACCCGTAGGAGCCTGCGCGGCAGAACGTCATGGAGCGTGATCTCGGCGGAGCCTTGGGCAACCAGCGCCGCCGGCCGTGCCGGCTACAGCAGTCCAGTCAGGATCAGATCGGCGATCTGATCCGAGTGGGCGGCGAGCTCGTACTCTTTTTCGGAGAGAATCCACGATGTCACCATCTCGTCCAGGATGCCGAAGAGCGCCTTGGCCACCAGTTGGGGATGGAGGGTGCGGCGGAAAGAGCCGTCGGACTGTCCGTGCTCGACGATCTTCCGGAGCATGTTGAGATAGTCGGCCACCTCCTGCTGCGACAGAAGGCTCATGAACTTCAGGCTGTGGCGCAGTTCCACCTGCGCCACGATGGCCAGCGAGCGATCGCGGCCCAGCGTTTCCAGGTGATGACGGATGGCGATCCGCAGCCGTTCCTCCGGCCGCCGGACATGGGCAAGGTCGCGCTCCAGTGATTGCAGGTAGCTGCGGGTGTGCTCCCGGAAAACCGTCACCAGCAGATCCTCCTTGCCGTCGAAGTAGAGGTAGATCGTTCCGTCGGCGACGCCCGCAGCCTTTGCAATCTCCGAGACCTTCGCGTTGAAGTAACCGTTGCGGGCGAAGACGTCGATGGCCGCTCGGAGGATGCGCTCGCGCTTGGGAGTGGCGCGGGTGGCTTCAGGAGGTGCGGGGGGTGCGGAGAGCCGGGCCATGTGAATGAATGCTCATTCAGCAGCAGGCGTGCTGTCAAGGAATCTGGCGGGAGCGGTCATGCCGATGGCGATCGCCTCACAAGGGGAAGGCAGCCAATTCCCTCCGCAGATGGTCCACGAGCGCTCGCCGTTCTCTGTCCTCCGGGACCTCCCTCACCTTTGAGTCGAGGATCTGCATCACCGCGAGCCGGTCGAGCGATGCCGACACCGGATAGATATGGACGTGCAGGTGTGGCACAGCGATGCCCAGTTTCAGGATGATGGCGCGCTCGGCTCCGGTGGCCTGGAGCGCTGCCCGTTCGGCAAGGAGGTAGAGGCGAACAAAGCGCGCAGCCTCATCGTCACTCAAATCCGAAAGATTCTGCACGTGGGCCTTCCACACCACCATCAGATGGCCGCGTGTGGCCCAGTCGTCGTGAATGATGACCAGGGCGCTGCCGTCTTCGAAGACGATTTCGCCGGTCTGGTCAGGGGTGTCGCAGAGAACGCAGGTCATAGAGAAATCCTACTCCCGGATCGGCGCCAGGGCGCTCGCGGACTTCGGACGAAATGGGCACCACTGTCATAATCCGGCCCATGCGAATGGTGCGATTGGGCAGAACGGATGTTCAGGTTCCGGTCATCAGTCTGGGAACCTGGGGGCACGGTGGGCCGAACGTGAGCAACGGTGCTTCGGTGGGATGGACCGGCCACGACGACGATCAGGCCAGAGAGGCGTTGATCGAGGCGCACCGGCGGGGGATTACGCACTGGGACACCGCCGATGCGTACGGCAACGGCCACGCCGAGCAGCTCATCGGCGAAGTCTTCGCCGCCGGCGTTCCCCGCCAGGACATCTTCCTGGCCACAAAGTTCGGCTGGGTCAAAGGCCGGCACGATCATTTCTACGACGCCGGGTTCCTCCGCTCGCAATGCGAGCAGTCGTTGCGCAACATGAAGACCGACGTCATCGACCTGCACTACTTTCACCACTGCGATTTCGGGCCCGAGGATCGCTATTTCGATGACGCGCTTGCGGCGATGCGTAAGCTGCAGGAGGAAGGGAAGATCCGATTCATCGGACTCTCCGACTGGGACCTGCGCAAGCTCATGCGGTTCATCGAGCGCGTCGATCCCGATGTGGTGCAGCCGTTCCGCAACGTCATCGACGACGATTACGAGCCCAGCGGCCTGAAGGCGTGGGTGGATGCTCACGATCTGGGCGTGGCCTTCTTCTCGCCGCTCAAGCATGGCCTGCTGCTGGGCAAGTACGACGCCCCTGCGGAGTTCCCGGAAGGAGACTTTCGCAGCGGGATCCCGCAGTTCCGCGATCCTTCGTTCATCGCCCGGATGGGCAACGCGCGCGACGAGGTGACCCGCCGTTTCGCGTCGCGTCAGGAGCCCGTCCTGAACGCGCTGACTGGCGTTCTCCTCGCCGGCAACGACACCGCCACCGTGCTCCTCGGTCAACGCAATCGCCGGCAGGTCGAGGCGGCGGCCACGGCCGGCGAGGTTCTCAATGCGGTGGATGCGGCCTGGGTGCGGAAGCTGTATCGCGGAGAGTGAAGGCCGGCACGGCCGGCGGCGTTGGTTCGCAAAGCGTCCGCCACGATTTTCGCCCCAGCCGCGACTCGGCCGCCTTTGATTGCAGATGACGCGGGAGAGGCTCCCATTTCTTAGCATCATCGGCGCATCCCGAAAACGGACGGAACTTTTCAGTACGCCATCAACAACCGCGCCGCCCGCTCGATCTCCGCTTCTCCCGCCAGAAACACTTCTTCCAGCGGCGGGGAATACGGTACCGGCGTGTCCAGCGCGCCGATCACCCGAACCGGCGCGTCGAGGGACTCGAAGGCTTCTTCCTGAATGATCGCAGCCACCGACTCGCCGATCGAACCGGTCCGGGTATCTTCCTCGATGAAGAGCACGCGATTGCAATGGCGCGCCACCGTGAGGACCGTTTCGCGATCGAGGGGAGAGAGCGTGCGCAGGTCAAGCACCGACGCCTCGATGCCGTCTCCGGCCAGCCGTTCGGCCACCCGCATCCCTACGTGCACGTAGGCGCCGTACGAGATGATGGCCAGGTCGTCGCCAGCGCGGCGCAGCGCCGCTCTGCCGATCGTGAGCGACTGCGGCGCGTCATCCCCAATGGCTTGTTTCACTTTCGGATCGCGATAGAGGGCGATGTGCTCGTAGTAGAGAACCGGATCGGGATCCGCCACCGCAGCGGCCATCAAGGCTCTCGCATCGTGCGGTGTCGAGGGAGCCACGATCTTCAGGCCGGGCACCCGATAGAACCACGCCTCGGTGTTCTGGCTGTGGTACGGACCGGCGTGGCGCAAGCCTCCCCACGGCATGCGCAGGACCATGGGGACGGAGCCGCCCCAGCGATAACGGATCTTCGCCGCCTGATTGACCAGCGGATTGAACCCGGTGGCGATGAAGTCGTTGAACTGGATTTCTCCGATCGGCCGCTTTCCGGCCAGAGCGGCCCCGATGCAGACGCCGACTGTGGCGCTCTCGGACAGAATGGAGTTGATCATCCGATCGCCGAAATCCTTCAGCAACGGCTTGAGCAGCAGGAAGGCGTTCCCGTACTTGCCGCCGACATCCTCTCCATAGACGAACGCTCGCGGGTCGCTTCGCAGCACGTCGCCCACGCCGAGCATGACCGCCTCGAGGAACGTTCTTCCCCTGGGGTCGAACGGCGGTGCCGCTTCCACCTCCGGCAGGGGATGGGATTGCGCGACCGCCTGACGAACGGAGTCATCGAGCACTTCGATGCGGGAGCGACACGGCTCGCCGGCGAGGACGCCTTGGCCTGCCAGCGATCCGTCCGGCCACGGAGCATCGATCACCGCACGCGCTTCGATCTCGACCAGAGCTTCGATTTCGGTTTTCCATTTCCCGAGATCGTCCGCACTGATGACGCCTTCCGCCTCGAGTCGAGCGGCGTAGGTGGCGATGGGGTCTTTGCGCGACCAGAAGTCGTAGAGCTCGCGATCGGCGTACCCCCCATCGAGCACGGCCGGGTAGGTCCAGGAGGTTTGAGGATCCTTGCCGAGGTACAGCATGTCGTCGTGGTGGGCATGGCCGCACATGCGCATGGACACGAGCTCGATCAGCGCCGGCCCCTTTCCCTCGCGTGCGCGATCGGCGGCCCAGGTGACCGCCGCAGCGATGGCGTCGGGATCGGTGCCGTCCACGGTGACGCTGGGAATGCCGTAGCCGGCGGCCTTATCGGCGAAGACGCGGACCGCCGATTGCTCGCTGACCGGTGTGGAGAGCGCCGTCTGGTTGTTCTGGACGCAAAAGACCGCCGGGAGACGTCGCGCCGCGCAGGCGTTGATGGCCTCGTGCCACTCACCGAGGGAGGTGGCCCCTTCGCCGATGAAGGAGATGGCCACGCGGCGGGGAGCGAGGTCACCGCCTGGATCAGCCCCGGCATCCAGGGCGAAGGAAAGCGCGATGCCGGCGATGGTCAGGGCCGGCGTGCCGAGAGGAGCCATGGCTGGAAGAATGCCGCGGGACCAGTCGCCGACGTGGAGATCCCTGCCGTTCATCGGCGGCCCGGCCTTTCCCATCTGGGTGCTGAGGACCATGCGCACGGTGGAGCGGTTGTTGTGCATGCCGAGAACGACACCGAGGTCGCGGATCATGGGGGAGACGACATCGCCGCGCCAGTTGCCGTCGGGCGACTGCAAGCCTGGATGGCGATGGAGGCGGATGGTTGCGGCGTAAATCGCTTCCTGCCCGAGGGAACGGAATCCCTTTCCCTGAAACGACGCGTTGCCGTAACGCACTTCGCCCCCGGTAAAGAACTGTTTGAGCCGGTTGTCGGTGGCCCGCGTCAGCAGCATGCCGCGCAGCATTTCTTTCCGTTCGTCCGCGGTGAGCGATGCGGCGATGGCCTCCCGGCGGAGGAATCCCTCACAGGCATCGACCACTTCGGTCACGGCGAGATGCAGCCGCTCGCTGACGTTCACGCCGGGCGTGGTTTCGGGCACGCCGCCTTCGAGGCGAGCGGCGACACTGGCGTCCGGAGCGAGAGCCGGAGCCAGGGAGCTGGAAAGGCTTCGAGACAGCGACTCCCGGAGCGCGTCGATCCACTTTGCGTTTCCGTCCTCGATCTGCAGTCCGCTCAAGGCCTGATCGCAGGCGGTCAGTGCGGGCCGCAGAGCAAAGGGATGGCGCTCGGCGAGGAACGCGGCAAATCGCCCCAGCAGTCCGGCGGTCCGCGCCCTGGCTGTCTCGGCGGTGGCAGTCATAGGGCGATGCTAACGCAAGAGGGCCGCTGGCTGAGCCGCGTTGCGCCGCCAGAAGGTGACCCCGTCCTCTTCGTGGTCGGGGCTGAAGTGCCGTTGCAGGTACTCCCAGACCAGCGGCGCGCGCGTGGCGTTCGGAATCCCGTCCACGGAAGAGTCGTCGCCCGCGGAAGGAACCAGGGCGAAACGGATCCGCGGATTCCCTTCGATGCGGGAGATCACGTCACGCTGCCGCTCGACCGGCTCGTAGAAGGCAACCTCGATCTGGCGGATGGGACAATCGCGATCGAGGAGAAAATAAAGCCCGCCTCGATTGGTGAAATCAAAGAACGTGTCGCCAGGCTGGAGATGCGCGGCGGTGTAGCGGCCGACGATGTCGACCACCCGCACGTCGCGATCGCGAAACAAGGCGCCGTATGCACGCGGCAGGTCGAGCGTTCGCCAGCCGGGATCGAGCGGCCCGTGCGTCCGACGCAGCGATGCCGCGATGGCCAGGTGGGTGGTGGGCTGGGCGGTGACGAGCAGGATGAGGGTCAACAGGCCGGCAGCCGCATTCGCCATCCGCGTCCGAATGCTGATCAGCGCAAAGAGGGTGATGGAGAGCAGTGCCGGAATGCCGAACTGCCAGTAGGTGTGATGGCGTTCCGCGTACGAGAACGCACTGATCATGGTGAAGAAGGCGACGATCAGCGCGGCCTCGGCCAAGCGAGATGGTATGGCCCAGACACTCATGGCTGTGCTGTTTTCCAGTGGACCCGGAGCAGACTCCGTTGGATCCGGCACCGGCACACCAGCAACGTGTTCGGAAGCGTTCTTTTGCCTGCCTGCGGTGATCATCACGGCGACGAAGAGGGCCGCTCCCACCCACGCGAGATAGAGGTAGGCAGATTTGTCGAACAGCATGGCCAGCACTTCGGGGACGTTGTGAACCGCCTGCAGCGCCGCGGGAGCGTCGAAGGGTGCGAGGGCGTAGACCGTTCGCAGCGAAGGAATCTCGAAAAGGGTCGCGCGGAGAAAGTCGCCGGCAAAGCCGCGGAACGCCATCATGATCAGGGCGGCGATTCCTGCGATTCCCGCCCCGGCCGTCGCGTTTCGCCAGGAACGCGCGCGAATCGCGCGCGCACCCTCTCCTCCCCGGATTCCGGAGCGAAGAAGAGCGAGGAGCAGGCAAAGGGTTGCGTAGGCGCCGAAGTCCAGGCTGGTGAGAATGCTGATCACGACCATCACCCCCGCGAACAGAAGAACCCGCGGGCGGCGTTGCCGGACGGCCAGCGCGATGAGCGCGACGGCGATCAGCGCGGGCAAGGCTCGAACGGTGGCCGCGGTGGTCCCCAGGAGCACGACCAGCATCGCTGCGCCCAGGCCGGCCGCTGCCGACCCGGTGGCCGCGGCGGCGAGCGCGTACTGGGCAACGATGCACAGGCTCGCCGTCATCGAACGGAACGTCAGCGCTCGTCCCATCGAGGGTGCGCCCGTCGACAACGAGACGTAGTCGAGCAGCGCGTCCTGGATGAGGCCATGCGCGGGAATGATGTCGCGATACGGCGTTTCGCCCCGCAGCATCTCCGATGCCGGCACCAGATGATGGGCGTCCTCGAACAGATCGGCTCGCGGCAATCCCTCCGTAGCCAGCACGCTGGTGGCGCTGAGGTACGCCAGGATGGCCATGGGATAGATGAACCAGCTCACGAGCAGCGTGAGCGACCGCTGCATGCGCGCGGAGTTCCATCGGAGCAACGCGATCAGGAGCGGTGTGAGCACGGCCACCAGCAGCGGAGGCCACGGAGCATGACGCTGGTGCTCGGTGCGCAAGTGGGTCTGGAAGAGGAGGGCCAGAGGAGCCAGAGTGAAACAGAGTCCGGGAGAGATGACCGTACGCTGAAGCGCGCGCACCACCAGACGGAGCGCCAGAACGATGGCCACGGCGAGGACCGCTACGTGATGAACCGGTTGCCCGGTGAGGTCGAGCAAGGCGAGCTCGATCGCCGCGGCCACCGGAAAAAGTATCCAGTCATGCCGATCGAAGCGCGCGTCGAAGTGACGGAGCGCCATGGTTAGAACGAGCATGGCCATCGGAATGGCCAGGACCCACGACAGGCTCGGTTCGATCAGCACGAACCACAGCGCCGCGATGGTGGAGAGACTGAATGAGACCCACGCCCATGGCTGAACATCGCGGGCGGACAACCGGCGACTGACCGGACGCATCATCGCGGCGGCCATGACGGGAAGGAGCATCAGTCCGAGCACAAAACGCGGCGCCGCGGACGCATCAAGTCCCAGGGAGGTCATGATTCCGGGAAGCTGTGCGGGCGGTGCCGGCCCGGACCACCATGGACGCAGCGCAATGGCGATGGCCAGGCCCCAGAACGCGACGCCCAGGCGAATCAGCCGTTCTCTATGCACGCTCATCGCTTCTCGATCCGATCCGCTTGAGAGGCCAGCCACCGCGTCATCACTTTTTCGGCCCAGTACTCTGAGCGCCATGGCAACCGTCCTCCGACGAAACCGGTGTGGCCTCCCACCGGCGTGACCAGAAACTCGACCGACGACGATGCGACCGATCGTGCCAGCGCAAGGACCTCGGGGGGAAGGAAGGGATCGTCCTCCGCGCTGATGCAGAGTGTGGGAACGGTGATGCCATGGAGAAAATGAATGGAGCTCGACCGCGTGTAGTAATCGTCCGCGCCGGTGAACCCGTGCAGAGGGCCGGTGACGGCATCGTCGAATTCGCGAAACGTGCGCGCGGTGCGCACGGCGTTCAGATCGACGAGAGTGGCCACTTCCGGGAATCTGCGCACCACTTCCGCTGCCTTCCCGCGCAGGGACTTGAGAAATCTCCCGACGTAAAACGGGCCGCCTCCGCCGGTCATGTACTCGGCGCCAGCGCCCAGATCGTAAGGGACGGAAAGAGTGGCGGCAGCGACGACGCCGTTCGAGCCGGGATGTTCGCCGAGCCACTTGAGCAGAACGTTGCCGCCGAGGGAGATTCCGCATCCCAGGAGCTGCGTTTTCGGATCGCGCGTTCGGAGCGTGCGGACGACGAAGTCGAAATCGCTGGTCTCGCCGGAATGGTAGAAGCGCGGCCTTCGATTCGGTAGCGAGCGGAAGATGCGCATGGGGTCGCGGGCGCAGGAGCGGAAGTTCACGGCGGTCGCCGAAAAGCCCAGCTCGGCGATCGATGACAGCAGTCCCTGCATGTAGACGGAGTAGGTGCTGCCTTCCAGACCGTGCAGGAGTACGAAGCGAAATCCTTCGCGTGGGTTCGGGACATCGAGGTGATCGAGCACCAGATCGTCGTCGTCGGGGGTGATCAGCGTCTCGCGGCGAAGCCGGACCCGGCGCCGGGTCCTGGTGACGCTGCCCCAGATGGTCTGGCCATGCGGGCCGCGTAGCCACCAGGCGGGGCGGAAGGTTGAGGTGCTCATCGCAGTCGGCGCGGCAGGATCGGATCCGCCTCATCGCGCAGCGGAGCGGCCGGCATGGCGATCAGTCCTGAATCGCGGACAGAACCAGCGTGGCGTTGGTTCCTCCGAAGCCGAAGGAATTCGACAGCACGTTGCGGATCGTCTTCTTGCGCGCGGTATTCGGAACGTAGTCGAGATCGCATTCCGGATCGGGTGTCTGGTAGTTGATGGTGGGGGGGATGATGCCGGTCTTGATGGTCATGGCGGCGATGGCGGCTTCCAGACCGCCGGCAGCGCCGAGGAGGTGACCGGTCATCGACTTGGTGGAGCTGATGGCCACCGTCTTTGCGTCCTCGCCGAAGACGCCCTTGATGGCGATGGTCTCCGTCTTGTCGCCGACGGAGGTCGAGGTCCCGTGCGCATTGATGTAGTCGATGGCCGCCGGCTGCAGGTTCGCGTCGCGCAGCGCCAGGCGCATCACCCGCATCATGCCGCTGCCATCCTCGGCCGGGGAGGTGATGTGGTACGCATCGCTGGACATGCCGTAACCGGTGATCTCGCAGTAAATCGTCGCGCCGCGCTTTTTGGCGTGCTCCAACTCCTCGAGAATGAGGATGCCCGCTCCTTCACCCATGACGAAGCCGTCGCGGTTGAGGTCCCAGGGGCGCGATGCATGCTGCGGATCATCGTTGCGCGTCGAGAGCGCACGCATGGCGGCGAAGCCTCCCACCGCCAGCGGGGTGATCACTGCCTCGCTGCCGCCGGCGAACATGATGTCGGCGGCGTCGCGCTGGATCAACTTGAATGCGTCGCCGATGGCGTGCGCGCCGGTGGCGCAGGCCGTCGCCGGGGCGGAGCTCGGCCCCTTGCATCCATAACGGATGGAGATCAGACCGGAGGCCATGTTCACGATCAGTCCCGGAATGAAGAAGGGGGAGATGCGGCTGGGCCCGCGCTCGAGGAGTTTCTTGTGCATCTCCTCGATGAGGGGAAGGCCGCCGATTCCGGAGCCGATGATCACTCCGAAGCGCTCGCCGTCTAGTTGGTCGTGGATCAGGGATGCATCCCGGACCGCCATCTCCGCCGCCGCAATGGCGTAGTGGATGAAGGTATCGGACTTCTTGACTTCCTTCTTTTCCATCCACTGCTCAGGATCGAAGCCGCGCACTTCCCCGGCGATCTGGCAGCTGTAGTCGGAGGCGTCGAACTTGGTGATGCGATCGATGCCGGACCGCCCCTCGATGAGGCCCTGCCAGGTGGGCTCGTTTCCGACTCCCAGCGGAGACAGCATGCCGATTCCGGTAACGACGACGCGGCGCGGTTTCATAGTTCAGTGTGAGGGGACACGGGCGGCGGCGATCTCATTCCCGTGCGGGTGTGGAGGCCGGCCCGAAGGCCGGTGCGGTGCCCGCCGCTGGCCGGTCTCCACACGGGGATGATTCAGGACGCTTTGGCGCGCTTGTCGATGTACTCGACAGCGTCTTTGACCTTGCGGATCTTCTCGGCTTCGTCGTCAGAGATCTCGACGCCGAATTCTTCCTCGAACGCCATGATCAGCTCAACGGTATCGAGGGAATCGGCGCCGAGGTCCTCCACGAACGATGCATCCGGAGCGACTTCGTCAGCGTCGACGCCCAGTTGCTCGACGATGATTGCCTTGACTCTTTCTTCAACCGACATCGGTTTGTCCTCCATCCTCTACTCGCAGAATCCCTCGGAAAATGCATGAGGGTTTTAGCACAAATGGTTTTCGAATGCAGAATGCGCAATGCGCCTCGAGGTTTGAGACACTGGGGCCGCAGCGGACGCCCTGGATCCGCGCAGGAGTCGCCAGGTGGGATCGAAGTGAAAAAACTGTTTACCTATGAAGAGGCAGCGGCATTGCTCCCCAGCGTTCAGGAGCTGACCCAGTTGGCCGTGGAGGAGCTCGACGCCCTTCCCGACGGTGCCACCGAGGATCACGAACGGCTGGTCACCCGCTGGGCGGAAACACTCATCGCCATGGGCATCGAGGTCAAGGGTCTCTGGCTCATCGATTTCGACAATGGCAGCGGCTACTACTGCTGGCACTATCCGGAAGAGTCTCTCCAGTACTTCCATGGCTACGATGAAGGCTTCGGCGCCAGGGTTCCGCTCCAGTAATTTTCCCATGCTGAAAGCCATCGCCTTCGACCTATGGGAAACCCTCATCACCGACACGCCGCATGTGTCTCGTCAACAAGAGCGGATCCGCCTCGATCGCATGGAGCGCGTGCTCGTCGACCGCGGATTCCCGGTGACCGCCGAGCGGATCGAGCATGCGTATCGCGCGCTCTGGCACCGTTGCCAGGAGCTCTACTGGTCGCGCGATCAGGACATCGCCTGCCGCGTGCAGATCGAGCACTTTCTCGAAGCGCTGGAGCTGGATCCGCAGACCTTTGCCCCCGAGGCTCTCGATGCGCTCGAAGCGGTCTACGCCACCGCAGCCGTCGAGCTGCCGCCATCGACGGTGGACGGCGCCGCGGAAACCCTGAGGGCTCTCAGGGATCACGGTTACCAGATCGGTCTGATCAGCAACACCGGCCGCACTCCCGGTTCCGCTCTCCGCGACGTGCTGGGAGGGCTGGGGCTTGCCGACTCGATTCAGGCGATGGTGTTCTCGAACGAACACGGCGCCTGCAAGCCGCAACGCTCGATTTTCGAGTCGCTGCGGTCCGCCCTCGGCCTGCCGTTCGAGGAGATCGCCTTCGTCGGCGACAACCCGTACGCGGATGTTCATGGCGCCCAGAGCTGTGGAATGAAGGCGATCCTCTTCCAGCCGGCGAAGCGGGGAACCGCGGTGGCCCCTCCGGTGGAGCATGGACTGAAAATCGTCCCCGACGCGACCATTCAGGATCTGCGGGAGTTGATCGCGCTGGTCCCGAGGCTGTGATCCGGGGCACAGCGGCAGTTCGCCCGCTTCGGGCATGATGGCTCTTCGCGCACGGGCCGGGCGCAACTCCTGGAATGGCCGCCACGGCTCCTCGGTTGATTGCGAATAACAATCACCACCATGCTTTCCAGCACCGCCCCGACGTTCACCAGCCGGCGTACGAGGGGCGAAGTCCATGTTGCCCATCCCTGAGGAACCCATGAAATCGATCCGAGTGTACTGGTTGACCTGTGTTGCGATTCTGGCCGCCGTTGCTGCTTCGGCGACCACGATCGTATTGCCGACCGACGAGCAACTCGTGAGCAAGTCTCCCGTCATCGTAGCGGGGATGGTCATCTCGTCCCAGCCAATCGAGGGCGAGAGGGGCATCTGGACCGAAACGCGTCTCCTCGTCGAGCAGACCTTGAAAGGGTCGGCTTCCTCTGAAATCACCATTCGCGAAGTGGGGGGGCAGGTCGAGAATCGGATCACGAAGGTTTTTGGCAGCCCGGTTTACGCTGCGGGAGAACGTGTGCTCGCCTTCCTGACGCCCACCGTTCGCGGCGATTACCAGACCATCGATCTGTTTGTCGGGAAGTTTGCGGAGCGACGCACCATGGCCGGCCAGCGGCTTTGGACTCGCGATGATGCGGGCGCGGACACCCTTCTGCTCGACGCGCAGTTCGAACCGATCCAGTCGAACAATGTGCAGCGCGATGCGGGCGCCTTCGAGTCCTTCATTCACGCGCGGGTGGCTGGACACAAGCCGATGGCCGTGAACTATGGGGTCGAGAATCCGGTGCTGGCAGGGCAGGTTGCAATGCCGAAGAGCGGAGGGCATTCGATCAATGCCAATTTCACGCTGATCCAGGAAGGGACCGTCTATCGCTGGTTCGCCTTCCAGAACGGCAGCTCGGCGAAGTGGTTTAGCTACGGAACGCAGACGGGATACACAGGCGGTGGGGTCAACGAGATCTCCACGGCCATGAGCTCATGGAATGGATACAGTGCGGCAAAGATCGACTATGTCTACTCCGGAGCAGGAAGCGGCTCTCCGGCGGGCCTCGGCGGGCGGAACGGCGTCAACGAGATCCTGTTCAGCGATCCCCTCGGCGAGATTGCCGGGAGCTTCAACCCGTCGACAGGCGGTGTGGTCGGACAGGGTGGCTTCAACGGGGTGAACGGTCCGCTCGCGTGGACGTCGCCATTCGCCGTCGATGCCGCCCATCCCCAGACCACGTTTCAGGCTTACAACATCATCGAGGGGAACCTCACCATTCAGGACGGGGTCAGCCCGGCGAATGGACTCTCCAGCACCCGGCTGGCGGAGATCGTGGCTCACGAATTCGGCCACACGCTCGGATTTGGTCACAGCGCGGACAGCACGGCGCTGATGTACTTCCAGGTCACCGGCCTGGGGCCGTCGCTCAGAGGCGACGATCAGGTCGCCGCACGCTGGCTCTATCCGAGCGGGACGACCAGCACTCCGCCTCCCACCACGACGCCCGCCCCGGCGGCGCCTTCCGGTCTGACGGCGACGGCGAGCCCCACGGTCATCACGCTGCAGTGGGCCGACAACTCAAGTAACGAAACTGGTTTCTGGATCTATGCGGCCATCGCCGGTGGGGCCTTCTCCCGAGTGGGCAGCTCGCCGCTGGGAGTGAATACCACCGGCGCCAACATCAGCGGTCTAAGCGGTGGAGTGAACTATCAGTTCTATGTCACTGCTGTGAATGCAGGCGGGGAATCGGCCACATCCAACGTCGTGACATCGGCGCTCACGGGAACGCAGGCCAGCCCTCTGACCGCAGCGTTCGTCGTGACCCCCAGCTCCGGCGTCGCCGGTTCGACGGTCTTCGCCTTCGTGGACCAGTCCACGGGCAGCGTGACCGCCCGCTCCTGGACCTTTGGTGATGGCACGTCGTCGTCGGCCGCTAATCCCACCCATGTTTACAACGCCGCGGGCAGCTACAACATCGTGTTGACGGTCTCCAACGGGTCGTCATCCACGTCAGTGACCCACGGTGTGAGCGTGGCCAGCTCGTCGCCCGCCGGTCCCCCCGTCTCTGCGGCATTCGACACCAGTCTGGTCTCGCCTCATCCGGGAGACGCGGTCAGCTTCAGCGACCGTTCCAGCGGCAACCCCACCTCATGGCTGTGGTCCTTCGGCGACGGCAGCTCGTCGACGCTGAAGAGCCCGACCCATGCTTACGCCGCTGTCGGCAGCTACCGGGTCGACATGACTGCCTCCAGCGCGACCTCGAGCAGTGTGGCCGTGCGCGTCATCACGGTGACCCAGCGCAATCAGCTGGCGCTCAACGGCAGCCGCTTCACTGTGACCCTCAGCGCGCGCGATCAGCGCACCGGCCGCACGGCCGGCGGCGTGGCCATCGTGCAGACGCCGGTCTTTGGGTACTTCAGCCTGCCTGATCTGACCGGCAACGCCGACAACCCGGAGGTCTTCGTCAAGATCCTCGGTCCAGTCAACGGCGGGTACTGGGTCTTCTTCGGCGGACTGACGGATGTTGAATACACCATCTCGGTGTTCGATACGTTTACCGGACGCCTCAGCACCTACCACAAGGATCCAGGCAGCGCGAAGGGCGGTTACGATACCGGCAGCGGCCAGCTTCCCACCGGCAATGATTGCCCGGTTGGACCGGTCACGCAGACGCAGGTCAGTCCCCGAAGCTGCGCGGGGAACAGCTCGGAGCTCTGCATGCTCAACGGGCGCTTCCAGCTTACGCTGAGCGCGCGCGATCCCCGCACCTCGAAGACCGCGCCGGGCGTGTCGCTGTCAAAGGACAATGCCTTTGGCTTCTACAACCTGGTCGGCTTGACCGGAGACCCCGACAACCTCGAGGTCTTTGTGAAGATGGTCGACGCGCGGACGCTGGACGGTCACTTCTGGCTCTTCTACGGCGGCTTGACGGACTTTGAGTACACACTCAAAGTCGTCGATACGTTGACGGGAAAGATGCGCAGCTACCTGAAGCCGGCAGGAAGCGCATGCGGCGGATTCGACCTGAACGGGTTTTAAAGACTGGAGCTCGATGAGAGAGAGAGCCGGCGCTACGACGTGCCGGCTCTTTTCTTTGTGTTCAGACTTTTCCCACAGGAAAGTCGGTTCGGGCATGCACCCGGCAATAGTGGTCTGCCGATGATCCGTCGCCCTGGAGTCCCCGCTCTCCTTCTCTCCGCTCTCCTTCTCGTTGCCGGTTGTTCGAGCATGGCGCCGCAGGCCTTCGATCGGTCCTCGCCCCGCTTCGAGCCGGAGAAGTATTTCGAAGGACCCACCCGCTCGTGGGGGGTGATGGAGTCCCGGCGCGGAAATCCCAGGAGCCGATTTCGGACTGAGATGATGGGACGTCGAGAGGGTGACAGCTTGGTCATCACCCAGGACTTCACATTCGAAGACGGCCGGAAACAGCAGCGGATCTGGCGGATCAAGCGAATGGACGAACATCACTACCAGGCGACCGCGCCGGACGTCGAAGGCGTGGCGTCGGGAGAAGCATACGGAAATACCTTTCACTGGGAGTACATGCTCGCCCTCACCCCTCACAATCCCTTCACGCGAGTCCACATGAACCACTGGATGTACCTGCAGGAGGGGAGCGAGGTGATGATCAACCGCGTGATCATCAGCAAGCTGGGAGTGATCCTCGCCGAGACCACCGAGCACTTCCACCGCGGAAGCGGCGCGGTTCCCTCGGTGGCGGCGGAGCGCTGAGCTCTGGGTTATGCGAACGAAACGCGTCCTGGTCAATGACCTCATGCAGCGGGGCTACGAGTATCGCCTGGTGGAGCCGGTGGGCCGCCATTTCGACCCGGAGTTTCAGCCGCAGCTCACCCCCGCGGAGATGCTCGCGCTCGGCGTTTTCGGCGGGCGCTACCTGACCGATTGTCAGGACGAGTTTCCAGCCTCGTGGTTTCGCAAGGCCCGGCTGTGCCACGAGCGTCACGATGCTTCGCTGAATTTCTTCGGCGTCAACGCCTCGCAGCCGCTCGCCGAGTGGCGGAGGAAAGGCTGGATCCACCAGGACGACCCGCGCGGCTGGTTTCAGTGGTATTGCCGCTATTACATGGGGCGCCGGATGGAGGATGACCAGCGGCAGATCGGACGGTGGCGCGCCATGACCCGCCACATCGCGCAGGTGCGGGCCGGCTGCATGCGCGGCGACCTGGGGTGCCGCCGCCGCCAGCGGCAGGCGCTGCTGCATTGGGCCTACGACTCCCGGAAAATCTGATCCCGCACTTCATCTTCTGCCAGCTTGTCGCTGCGGCACTCCGGTTGCCCGCGCTTCTGCGAACGGAGGGAGCCGGAGCCTGCGCGGCAGAACGTTTTGGAGCGTAATCGTGGCGGAGCCTTGGGCAACCAGCGCCGCCGGCCGTGCCGGCCGCACTCCGGCGCCAGCCTTGCAGTTCCTGGACACCGATGGCGTTTTTCTGGGCGACGAAACGCCCCGGCGTACGGGTTCACGGCGGCGGGTGCATCGGCTGCATTCCATTCGGCTGCGTGACCGCAATCGCGGCGCTGGCCTCCACCGGGGCATTGCTGATGATTCTCTGAGCCTGAGAGGGAAGAGGAACCAGGAACATGGCAGGGTCGTTCATCGAAGAGGAGCTGGCCACGCAGGCAGCGAGGAACGTCAAGCTGGTCGAGACCATCGAGCAGCACGGAGGGGATCTCGACGAGATCCGGCCGATCGACTTTTTCTTCTACACGTCCTCCGAGTCGGAGGCGCGGGCTCTGGCCACGGATCTTGAGGATGCCGGTTTCGACAGCACTCACGTAGCGGTCGAAGAGATCGAGGGGAAGTGGTCCGTTCAGGCCATCCGGATGGATTCGGTCACCAACGTCACCGAGGAAACGTTCGTGGAGCGCATCGTGCGGATGTGCGTCAAGTATCTGGCCGAGTTCGACGGCTGGGGCACGGCGATCTAGGGCCGGCACGGCCGGCGGCGTTGGTTGCCCAAGGCTCCGCCAGGATCACGCTCAAGACGCGCTGCCGCGCAGGTTCCTAACGCACAACTCTCGAGCAGCAGATGCGAAGATACGCTGCCGATGGAACTTTGGATCGACAGCGACAACGCGCTCGGCTCCGCCAGTGGCGATGTCGATGACGCCTACGCCATTGCCGCGATGATTCGCAGCGGCGCTTCCATTCGCGCGCTTTCTCCGTGCGCCGGCAACACCACCGAAACCAGGGCGCTGGAGAACCACCGCCAGCTGGCGTCGGTTCTGCGATGGGACGGCGCGGTCGTCCCCGCACCTGAATCACGCGAGGCTCTGCGCAGTTTTTCCGGACGGATCCTTGCCCTCGGGCCTTGCACCAATCTGATCGGGGCCCGTCAGGCTTCGGAAGTGATCGTGGTCGGTGGAAACTCGAACTCAGGCGGACGCTGGCCGCCCATCTGGCCTTTCGAATTCAACCTGACGCACGATCGACCGGCAGCGCGCGCGCTGTTTCAATCCGATCTTCCGCTGACCCTGTTTCCCCTCAACGTTGCCCGTCAACTGTGGGTCACCGCCGAAGACGTCGCCATGCTCGAGGGCGTGGCTGGAAGGTTCCTTCGCTCCGGCTCAGAGCGATGGTTCACCCACCTCCGCCGTGTGCGCATGACAGCCCGCTTCCCGGTTTACGACCTCGCTGCGGCAATGTACGTTCTGGGGGAAAGCGGCTTCACCTTCGAGCACACCACGGCGACGATGCGACGCAACACATTCCTTGAGTTCCATGCCGGTACGAGACCGGTGAAGGTGTGCACAGATCTCGATCGAGCGAGAGTCTGGCGACGCTTCGTCGAGATCTTCAACACCACTCCGGCCGGCCAGCGCGCGATGAGCCGATGAGTGGAGCGATGAACGTGCGCTTCGTGGTTCTTGTGAGCGGAGCGAACGGAGCGCCGGCATCCTTGCCGGCCGGTCCGCCGGCTTCCAAGCCGGCGCTGTTCGGCGAGCTCCTGCGGGCAGGATGCCCGCGGACCGGCCGGCAGGATGCCGGCGCTCCGAAGGCATCAAGATCTCCCGCTGCAATGGAGTGAACGCGTCTGAGGCGAAAATCGTGGCGGAGGCTTTGCGAAGCAACGCCGCCGGCCGTGCCGGCTCAGCGCTGCGTCTGGGCCATGGCGTCGGTCAGCACCGCGATCCATGTGGCGTATCCGCGCTCGTTCGGATGAAAGCGATCGGCTGCGAACAGGGTGTGATCGGCCCGGAACTGCGGTCCGGTTACGTCGGCGATCGGCGCGAAGATCAGGTGGCGGTCGGCCGCGACCGCGCGCACCATCCGGTTGACCCGCTTCGTTCGTAGCGACGCCAGTGGGCGCAGAATCGCCGGAATCCGCGGAGGCGCTCCCATATCGGGCGAGCCGGTGACGACGATGGCAGCTTTGGGATTGACGCTCCGCAGGCCGTCGACGATCTCCAGCAGGCTGCGCCGGACCGAGGAGGTCCAGGTCAGATGGGTGACGTCATTGGCCGAGGCCGAAAGAAGAACGACATCGGGATGGAGGCTCTCCGCCTGGCGCAGTTGATCGCGGGCTACGTCGCCCATCGTCGCACCGGACACCGCAAGATTCGTCATGGTGACCCGGAATCCCGGCGTGGCCAGGACACGCGCAGTGGCGACGGCGATCCCCTTCTCATAATCTGCGCCTTGCCCCGCCGCGGTGCTGTCGCCGATCACAACGTAGGTCAGGGTTCTATCTCCAGTTCCGAAACTCCGTCCCTCACGGGAGGGATTCTGAAACGTCGAGTTGCCGGAGCTACCGCATGAGAGGGACATGAATGCGGCGAGGAGGAGCGGGATGGAGCGAAGGGCAGGTCGAATGTTCACGACCTGCTCGCTGCAGAAAGGACGCCAGCGGGTCGGGGGCGCCAACGCCGCGCCCCGTCCCTCGGTGCTCGCCTTTACTCCGGGAGGACGATGCTGGTCCAGGGCATCTTGCGGACTTCGAGGACCTTTGCATCGACTTCGTCCTGGGTGGCTGAGGCGCCGAGGACGCGCTGGATGTAGTGGATCTCGCTGGAGACCAGTGCGGGTGACAGCAGCCGTACCGCGGCCTTTTTGATGTTGCCTTCGGAAACGCGCATCTTGGGAGAGCGCTTGCGGGTGACGGTCGTCGCGGGCTTGATCTTCATGAGTTCGCTCCTCAGGGTGTTCGGTGATCGGTTGATGAACAGCGAGCGTGGAGCGGAACGACTCCGCCCCACGCACAATCTGGACTACTTGCGTGGCTTTGCTTCGTTGACCTTCAGGGCGTTGCCCTGGACTTCCTTGCCATTGAGACCGGCAATCGCGGCGCGAGCGTGCGCGTCATCCGGGAATTCGACGAAGCCGAAACCCTTCGATCCGCCGTTGCCGTGCTCTTTGACGATCTCGACCGAGCTGGTCGCACCGTACTCTTTGACCAGTTCGGTCAACTGTGCGTCGCTGGTCTCTTTGGAAAGATTTCCGAAATACACTTTCATGGTGACTCCTTGGCCGACTCGCCGGCCGTTGCTGCGATTCTCGTCGAGACACTCCGTGCAAGCGGAAGAAGCGCCCACATGCGCAAATGACGATCGGGAATCGAAGATTTGATTTGCTAAGAGGGTGGGCCCAGGCGTCCTGACTTAGTCCAGAGGTGCCCGATGCCGAGGAAGGTTCCTCAGCAGGATTATGATACCTCAGAAAGAGCAGGAAGTCATTGAAAAATAACCCTTTGACCGCGCCTCACACGCCCTGTTTTCACGCCATAGGAAATGACTGAACATCGACCTCATGATCCTGCAAAGCGCATCCTGCATGTGGTCCCTCCATCGAAACGGGTGCAGGGCGGAGGGGTGCTCGGCTTTGGCTGCGGGACGGCGATGGCCCTGATTCTCGGTCTGGCCCTCTACCTTCCGACCACCGGCGGCGAGCTGCTCTCGATTGTGCTCATCGCTTTGACCGGCGGCGTCCTCGCTGCAAAGTTCGGAGACTCCTTCTTTACCTGGACGCTGGAGAAAGTGCGGTTGCTGTTCTGGTGGTAGGAGAGCTGCCTCCATCAGCCCCGAGGGTGACGGCTGGTGATGCACTGCCGGCGTCGCTGAATCCGGTACACTTCGCGACTTCATGCTCAATCAGGAACGGCGGCGCGTGGAGCGCCTGCTCCTTTCTCCTCCCCTCGCTGGCGTGGTGCAGGACCATCCGGTCCGGCTGATCGACATCGGACATAAAGGAACTCGGATCGAGCACGAAGAGCCGCTGACGGTCGGCAAGCCGCAGTCACTGCAGTTCGAATGGGATGGCGAGCTGGTCACCGTGGCCTGCACCATCGTGCACTCCGAGCGTCACGAGGCGACGTTCACCAGCGGTGTGATGTTCGCCGGGAGCCAGCCCGATTCGGTGCGGCGGGTGGTTTCCTCCATCGGGGATCGGGACGAGATGGAACGGTTGCGCAAGCTGGTGGAGGCCTCGAAGCTCATCAACTCCTCCATCGATGCGGACGCGTTGTTCGCCTCGATTCTGAAGGTGGCGCGCCAGGAGTTGCACGTCGATCGTGGCACGTTGTATTTCGTCGACGAGGCAAAGAAGGAGATCTGGACCAAGATCGCCGGCGAGCTTTCGAATGCGATCCGCCTTCCGATCGGCCAGGGTCTGGCCGGGACGGTGGCCGCGACGGGAGAGCCGGTCATCCTGCACGACGCGTACGACGACGAGCGCTTCGACCGGTCGCTCGATCAACGCACCGGCTATCGCACCCGCTCCATGCTCTGCGTGCCCATCAAGAACCGGGAACAGAAAGTGGTCGGCGTGCTGCAGCTGCTCAACAAGACCACCGGAGCGTTCGGCGCCCGCGACCTCGATTTCCTGAGCGGGATCTCCGATCACATGGCCATCGCCATGGAGAATGCCACGCTGCATCTGGAGCTGCTCGAAAAGCAGCGCATGGAGCAGGAGCTGCAGTTGGGCCGCGAGATCCAGAGCCGCCTCTTTCCCACGCCCCCCAGCGACGTGGCTGGCATCAGTCTCGCCGCTTTGAGCCTGCCTTGTTACGAGGTGGGGGGCGATTACTACGACTTCGTGGAGCTGCCCGATGGCGACCTGGGCCTGGCCATCGGCGACGTGTCGGGGAAGGGCGTGTCCGCCGCGCTGATCATGTCCAGCCTGCAGGCGGCGCTCCGGGTGGCTGCTCCGATCGAGGAGGACCTGGCCAGGCTGGTCACCCGGCTGAACGCCCTCATCTTCCGCAGCACGCGCGGCCGGAAGTACGTAACCTTCTTCTTCGGCCGCTACACCCCCTCGACCGGGATGCTGCGCTATGTGAATGCCGGCCACAACCCGCCGTTTGTGGCCACCGAGCATGGCCTGGTCGAGCTGGCCTCCACCGGCAAGCCCATCGGCATCCTGCCCGACTCCTCCTTCCAGTCGCGGGAGGTCTGGCTCCCCCCCGGCTCAACGCTGTTTCTCTACACCGACGGGTTGAACGAAGCAGCGGACCCGGAGGAAGAGGAGTACGGAAATCCGCGCCTGCGCGAGCTATTCGCTTCGCACACCGGCGAGGAGGCCACCGAGATTCCTCGCCAGGTGCTGCGGTCGATCACTGAATTCGAGCGCGGCTCCCGTCCCACGGACGACAAGACCATCGTGGTGTTGCGGCGCGCGTAGGCGGGGGCCTGCATGTCTGTGCCGCGTTCACACCACCGTTGCCGCTCGCCGCGATCCCACCCACCACACTGCGCCTGCGGCCGCCGCCGCGCAGATCAACAGTCCGCCCCCCAGCACCATCATCGTGGGCGTCAGTCCTCGATGCTCCGCCATGATTCCGGCGGTGAGATTTCCAAAAGGGAGAAATCCGGAGAAGGCGAAGGTGTACATGCTCAGCACCCGTCCCCGCATGGCGTCGGGGATGCGACGCTGGATCGAGGTGTTGCAGAGCGCAGTGCAGATGACCATGGAGCAGCCGCACACCGCCAGCAGTCCGATCACCACGTCGTGATCGCGAAAGAAGGCGATGCCCAGCAGCGCCGCTCCGAACGTGGCCATGCTGGCCAGTACTGCCGGCACCATGCGCCGCTCCGGCGGTGTGCTGACCGAAAGCGCCAGGGAGCCGGCCAGTGCCCCGCCGCCGATGCCGGACATCAGCACCCCCAGGCCGCGCGCATCGTCGCTGCCGAACAGTGTGCGCGCCACCATCGGCATGATGGTCATGTAGGGATAGCCGAAGAGACTGGCCGCGGCCACCACGGCCAGTAGCAGCAGCACCACGCGCTGGGTGAGCACGTAGCGGAATCCCTCGCGCAGTTTTTCCCAGAGAGCTCCGGTGGACGCAGCAAGCTGCTGGCGTTCCTTCAGACGTCCGAGCATCCAGATCAAGGGAAGGAACGAGAGCGCGTTGAAGAGAAAGCACCAGAAGCTGCCCCATGCGGCGAGGGTAAGGCCCGCCAGGAGCGGTCCAATGGCCCTGGAAAGGTTGAACTGCAGCGAGTTCATGGCCACGGCGTTCGACAGTCGCGAGCGGTCGTCGAGGAGATCGACCACCATGGCCTGATAGGCCGGCGCGGAGAAGGACATGGCCATGCCGACCACGACCGAGGAGAGAAGAATCTGCCAGACGCTGATCTGGCCGGTGCGGATGGCCACGGCCAGGAAGAGTGCCGAGAGCGCCTGCGCCCACTGCGAGATCTTCACGACGCGACGGCGGTCGAAGTGATCGGCCACCACACCGCCCGGCAGCATCAGAAAAAAAGCGGGAGCAGAGCTGGCGAAGCCGACGAAGCCGAGGAGGAAGGGTGAGTCGGTGAGGCGATAGACCAGCCATCCCTGAGCGACCGTCTGCATCCACGAACCGATGTTCGAGATGAATTGTGTGGTCCAGAAACCGCGGTAGTCCCGCTCCTGAAAGGCCTCGAACATTCGGAGCGCGATGATAGCGAGTTCGCGAGGTGGGGGATGGACAGTATGGTGCTCGGGGAATCGGCTGCCTTCGGAGCGCCGGCATCCTGCCGGCCGATCCTCGGGCATCCTGCCCGCAGGAGCTCGCAGAAGTTCGCCGGCTTGGAAGCCGGCGGACCGGCCGGCAAGGATGCGGCGCTCCGTTCGCTTCGCTCAGGACCGCGGAGGCGCGTTCATCGCCTGGCCAACGGAGCATCGCGCAGCTTCCCAGCTTCAGAATGACTGTGGGGGATTCTGACCACTGGCCAGGCTACGCCAGCGACTCCAGAATCTCTTCGATCGAGGCGCGCTTGCAGGTGTACATCGGCGTATCGCGCAGGGTGAACTTCGACGACTCCGTCTCGCGCAACTCCTGCACCAGGTCGAGGAACTCGGCGGCGGAGTCGGCCTCGAAGGCCACCACAAAGTCCTGATCGTCCAGTCCGAACGAGTAGGTCGTGTTGATTTTCACACGGGGGTACTTGTGCCCGATGGCGATGTGCTCGTTCATGATGCGCTGCCTTTCGGCCATGGGGAGCAGGTACCAGTCGCGCGTTTTCACGAAGGGATAGACAAACAGGAGCGGCTTTTTGCCGGGAACGATTTTCAGGCGCCGCCCTTCCTGCCCTTCATGCACGTGCTCGTCGACGTACTGCGAATGCTTGGTCATGGAGAGGTACGAGGCCGGCACGTCGAGGTAACGGCCCAGGATGGACTTGTTGATGTCGGAGATCATCTGCTGGAACGGCTCGAGCTCGTAGCCAATGCGCCAGAGCATGAAATCGGTGTTCGACTTCAATCCGATCGTCGAGTAGGGAAGGATCATCATCGGCCCGGTATAGCGGTGAACGATCTCCGAAAATTCACGGGAGGCCTGCTCTTTCAATTCGCGGCTCTCGTGGCGCAGCGCACGGTCGGCGCGGAAGAAAAGGAAGTTGACGAACTGGCGTCGGATGGCCGGCGCTTCGGGTGACGCAGGTTTCGTTTGGGGCTCGGCGGTGGTGGTCATGATGCCGGGATTGTAGCGCGGCCTTCCGATTGGAGGGATCAACGGACGGGCATCTGATTTAGCATGCGGAGCGTGAACCGTCCCGCTCCGGCGCCCGCGCCTCCGACCGCCAACGCGCGGTCCTATCAGCAGCTGCTGACCAAGCTGCTGCGCCATGGCGCATATCCGCAACTGCGGAAGATCGTGGACAAGACCATGGCCGCGGACATCGCACCGGCGTTGCCACTGCTGCTGGAAGACGACCGGAACCGCGTCCTCTCGCTGCTCATCGAGGCCGGAAAAGCCGCGCGCGCGATTCTCTCGCTGGACGATTCTGATCTCGCGGAGATGGTCGACGCCGTCGACGATCCCACCCTCGCTGCCATCTGCAGTTCGTCGGCTCCCGACGACGCTGCCGATCTGCTCGACTCTCTGGACCAGGATCGCCGCCAGCGCATCTTCGGCCTCCTCGGCGCTGCTCAGGGCGCCAAACTGGAGTCCCTGCTGGAGGGAGAGGAAGAGACCGCCGGCTCGCTGATGACCACGCAGTACCTCGCACTCGATGTGGACCTGACCGTGGGGCAGGCCATCGAGGCCATCCGGCAGTATCCGAGCAAGGACTCGTTCTTCTACGTCTATTGCACCGACAGCGAAGGTCATCTGGACGGAGTGCTCTCGCTGCGCAGCCTCATTCTGGCTCCTCCACTTGCTCACCTGCGCGACACCATGGTGCAGAGCGTGGTGCGCTGCCAGATCGACGCGGAGCCGGAAGAAGTCGCCCAGATTGTTTCCAAGTACGACTTGCTCTCCGTTCCGGTGGTCGATCGGCAGAACCGCCTGGTCGGCGTGGTCACCGTCGACGACGTCATCGACGTCATCCAGGAGCAGGCCGAAGAAGATCTTCTCCATCTCGCCGGCGTCGCCGCGGCCGAGCGGGTGAGCACTCCCGGGATTCAGTCGTTCCGGATGCGCTTCCCCTGGCTGGCCATCAATCTGGCCACCGCCTTCCTGGCGTCCTGGGTGGTCAGCATGTTTCAGGGAACCATCGCCAAGTGGGCTGCGCTCGCCGTGTTCATGCCCATCGTTGCGGGGATGGGTGGAAACGCCGGCACGCAGACGCTGACTGTGTTCGTGCGCGGTCTTGCGCTCGGCGAGGTCGACTGGTCGACCGGCTGGCGTCCGATCTGGAAGGAAGTCTTCGTCGGCTTCTTCAATGGTGCGGCCAATGGGCTGCTCACCTCGGTCGTGGTCGGGTTCTGGACAGGGGACTGGATCCTCGCCACGATCCTTCTGCTGGCCATGACTTTCAATCTGGTCATCGCAGGATTTGCCGGAGGATTGGTTCCTCTGCTCCTGGAGAAGCTCGGCTTCGATCCGGCCATCGCTTCCTCGATCTTCGTAACGACATTCACCGATGTGGGAGGTTTCTTCTCCTTTCTCGGTCTGGCCAGCCTGGCCCTGCGCTATCTCGGGCGCGGTTGAGCGCCTCGATTCCTTGATGGCGCAGGCGCTATTCGCGTATTTCTCGATTGGAAGGCTGAGTCTCACGGGCCCCGTGGCCTCGTCCCAGCGCGCCTTTTCCAGAGGCGCGGTGCAAAATTCTCTGTGGAAACTTGGTTCGTCGCTTCACAAAGTGCACAAGAGGTGCTGCTATTTCGCGCTTCGACGAACTTAACTAGTTAAAAAAAGAACGGTTTAGCAGAATTCGCCCAACTCATTGTGCAAATCGCTGCAAGCGGCCGGTTTTTTGCGATTCTGTGAGTTTTTCACAGGCTTTTCCGCAGCGTTTTCCGCAGTTTCTGTGTAAAGCCCGGATCGCCCTCCCGGGTCAGCCTGGGCTGTGCCCCGGTAAAGTCCACGATCGCTGAGGCTTTCGCCTCGCGCACACCGCCATCAACGATCGCGTCGAGCGCGGATTGCAGGCTGTCCGGAAGCTGCGATGGAGAAGTTATCGGAAGTTCTCCGCTTGGATTCGCGCTGGTGGAGACGAGAGGTCCGGTGAGCTCGAGCAGATCGCGCAGCCATCGACTGTCTGGAACGCGAACCGCCAATGCAGTGCTGCTTTTTCTCGGCAGGATTGCTGTGAGCGGAGCGGGCCACAGACTCTCGAGCACTTCCGGGATGAGAAGATCGAGCTCTATGAGCTGGACGAGGTTCGCCGCGATGATGACAAATGGTTTGTCCTCCGAGCGTCCCTTGATCCGAGCGATCCTCTCGTTGATCGCGGGATTGCCGGCTAGACCATGAAGGCCGTAGATGGTGTCCGTGGGCATCAGAACCACGCCTCGCGCTTTCAGGATCGTGGCAACGGCTGCAATGATCTCCTCCGACGGTTCGCCGTCCACCTTCCACAGTCTCATGGCCGCGCTTTCGCCGGTTTCTGCAGAGCCGCGTCGAGCAGCTCCCGCGCGTGCAGGACTGCCGACGCCGGGATGGACTGGCCTCCGAGCATCCGAGCCACTTCCTGGACGCGTTCCTCGCGTTCGTCGAGCCGGCGGATGCGGGCGCGGGTGTGACCGGCGGCATCCTCCTTCCACACGAAGAAGTGAGTGGTCCCGAAGCTGGCGATCTGGGGAAGATGCGTCACGCAGATGACCTGGTTGCGTGTCGCCAGTTCCTGAAGCTTGCGGCCCACCACCTCGGCCACCCTTCCTCCGATTCCGGCATCGATCTCGTCGAAGACCAGAGTGGCGGAAGCGGTGTCCTCCGACGCTTTGAACAGGGCGGCGGCAATGGCCAGCTGGATCCGGGAGAGCTCGCCACCGGATGCGATTCTCTGCATGGCCTTTGGCTCTTCGCCTCGGTTCGGAGCGATCAGAATCTCGATGCGGTCGAAGCCATCAGCGCCGAAGGCTACGGGCTGATCGTCGATGCTCAGTCGTGAGTCCGTTGCCGGCGCGGTGCTGACCGCGATGCGCACGGTGGTGCGTTCCATGGCCAGATCGTTCAACTCCGCCTGGATCGCCTCCTGGAAGACTCTGGCCGCCTTTTTCCGCGATGCGGAGAGCGCTGCCGCGGCCTCCTGGAACTGGGAGAAGCGTTCGGACTCGATCCGTTCGAGCTTTTCCAGGTTCGCTTCGTAGTCGCGAAGCTGCTCGAATTCGTCCTGGGCGCCGCTCAGATGACGCAGCACCTCTTCGATCGATCCTCCGTACTTTTTCTTCAACCGTTCCAGTGTGATCAGCCGGTCTTCGATCTCCTCGAGGCGAGCCGGGTCATGGCGGATCGACTCCGCCATGCGCGAGAGAGCTCGCGAGGTCTCCTGCAGGCGGTAGATCGTTTCCTGAAGATCGGCGGTGATCGCGCGGACGTCCGCGATGTCCCGTGACAGCGGCGCCAGGAGATGAGAGGCCCGACCGAGCTGCGCCAGCGCGGAGGAGTCCTCTTCATCGAGCAGGGCGAAGGCGCCGCCGGTGGCGTCGGCCAGCTCCCGCGCATTGGCTAGCAGGCTCCGTTCGTTGCGCAACGGATCTTCTTCCCCCGGATCGACTCTGGCGGTGGAGATCTCTTCGATCTGATACTGGAGCAGATCGAGCCGGAGGGCGCGGTCGCGTTGTGCTTCGGTCAGTTGCTGCAGGCTTTCCGAGGCGGTGCGCCACGTGGAATGGGCCAGGGCAGTGGCCCCGCGCAACGACTCATTGCCGGCGAAGTCGTCCACCAGTTCCCGGTAGCCTTGTCCGGCGACACGTGCGTGGGAATCGTGCTGGCCGTGAATCTCCAGCGCCGGCTCCATGGCCATGGCAAGCTCGCGCACGGAGAGGGGAGAGCCATTGAGGAGAACGCGCCCTCGACCGTTCGTGGAGAGCTCCCGTTTCACGATCAACTCGAGAACTTCCCCGCTGCGATCGATCTCCACGCCAATCTCCTCCAGCGCGTCCGCTGCCGCGGCCGGGAGATGAAAGACCGCCTCAGCGGACATTTTTTCGGCACCGGTGCGGATCATCTCCGAGGAGCTTCGAGCGCCGCGGAGGAGCTCCAGCGAGTCGATGAGCAGGGACTTTCCCGCCCCCGTCTCGCCGGTCAGGACGTTCAGTGCGGGGCCTGGCTCGATGACGAACTCTTCGACGATGGCCAGGTTCCGGACTTTGAGATAGGTGATCACCGAGGGAAAAGTCTAACCGAGAAGCAGGATCGGAGAGTGGATGGGGGGAGGTCCTCGGCTACGACGCGCCACGGAGCGTCGCCGTTGTGACGCACTCGCACTTCGACATCGAACGCGGCCCCATGACCCGGGCAGCAAGTTTGCTTCAGCAGACGACACGGGGTGAGTTCATGAAAAGAATTTTCGGACTGGTCGTGATTGCGATGGTGATGGCGGGCTGCTCGCGCGAACAATCCAGCGACGCCAGCGGGGAACACAAGAACGTCATCGAGAAGGTCGCCTCAAAGGTGGACGAAACGTTCGACATTTCGACGCCGATCGGGAAGCCGGATGACCCAGCGTCGATCGCTGCGGCGCGGCAGCAGCGCGAGAAAGAACGATTCAACCAGCAGTTCCGACAGTTGCAGTCGTTCCGAGCGCAGCAGGCCGCGAAGGCGCAGGCTGCTCAAGCTGCCCAGACCGCGACCACCCCCAGCCCTGCTGCGCCGCTCGCTCCGTCACCGTTCCAATTCGTGACCGGCGTCAAACAGAAGTTCAAGGGGCTCGACGCGAACGGGATCAACGCCGCTCCGGTCAGTCTCCCCATCAGCGGTGACGTCGGCGGCCCGTCGGTACTCCGTACGCAGGTCTACCTCGATCGCAATCATTTCTCGGTGGGATCCCTGGATGGGCGATGGGGACGGAACTCTGCGATCACCGTCTGGTGGTGGCAGCGGTCCCACGGCATGGAGCCGACCGGCGACGTCGACGAGGCCACCTTCCGCTCCATCGCCCAGGCGGCGGGAAATGTCCCGGTGGTGATCTCGTACCGGTTGACTGCGGATGACGTGAAAGGTCCCTTCGTCAGCATTCCCTCCAGCCCCTACGAGAAGGCCAAGCTCGATTGCCTGTGCTACGAGTCGCTGCGCGAAAAGCTCTCAGAGCACTTCCACAGCACCGAAGATTTCCTGGAGTTGCTCAACCCGGGCGTGAAATTCTCCGATCTCCAGGAGGGGAGCTCCATCAACGTCCCGAATGTCCGGCCGGCGATGACGGCGGATGCAAAGGACATCGCCAGGGTGATCATCTCCATCGCCGGCAACTCCTACAATGCGTTCGACGGCGCCGGCAATGTGATCTTCCATGCGCCAACGACCCTCGGCGCCGGGTACGACCCCTCACCCGACGAGACCGTCAAGGTCACCCGAATTGCTCCACTCCCCCAGTTTCACTACAACCCGAAGCTCTATCATGAGGTCGCCGACAGCGAGCCCGATGCGCAGTTGAAGCCCGGCCCCAACTCTCCGGTGGGCCTGGTGTGGATGGCCCTGAGCAAACCGCATTACGGGATGCATGGCAATCCTGACCCCGACTCGATCGGCTACGCGTCATCACATGGGTGCGTGCGCCTGACCAACTGGGACGCCGTCGAGGTCTCTCATCGGATCAGCGAAGGGGTCGAGGTCTCGTTCGTCGACAGCAGCCGTGAGGGCATGCCGGAAGTAGCGAAGAAGGCCGAAGAAAAGACGCCCTAGGCCGGCACGGCCGGCGGCGCTGTTGCCCAAGGCTCCGCCAAGACCACGCTCCAAGACGTTCTGCCGCGTAGGCTCCTGCAATGCGCCGCCAGTTCGTGTTGTGCGTCAGGGATGGCTTTCAGAGACCCTCCGCGAATGCTGACGACGTCATTCCGATTCCGCGGCTACAATCGGCCGCGATGAAATCGAATCCCCTTCAGGTCAGCCGGTACGTCCTTCCGTCCGGCTTGACCATCCTCATTGAGACGCTTCCCTACGTGCGGTCGGTGGCCCTCGGCTACACCTTGCGCACCGGCTCGGCCGTGGAGTCGGAGGAGCACAGCGGCGCTTCTCATTTTCTGGAGCATCTGGTGTTCAAAGGAACGGCAAACCGTTCCACCACCGAGATCGCTCAGGTGATCGACATTCTCGGTGGGGACGTCGATGCCTTCACCGGGAAGGAGTACACCTCGTTCTACGCCCACGTGCTCGATGAGCAGGTGGAGCTGGCCCTCGACCTGTTGACGGAGATCGTGGCCTCTCCCCGTTTCACCGAAGACGACGTCGAGTCGGAGCGCAGCGTCATCCTCGAAGAGATCAAGATGGTGGAAGACACGCCGGACGATCTGGTGCACGAGCTGTTCGTCACCGCGTTCTGGGCCAACCATCCGCTGGGCCGGCCCATCCTGGGCACCGAGGAGACCGTCAACCGGCTGCGACGGGAACAGATCGTCGCCCACTACAAGGAAACCTTCCATCCCGCCAACCTGATTTTCTGCGCGTCGGGGAACGTCCGGCCGGAGCAGATCATCCCGTTTCTGGAACGGGCATTTCCGAAGAACTCCAAAGCGCCGGAGACTCGAACCTGGATCGCCCCCACTCCCAATCAACACGTTCTGCTGCGCCAGAAGCGCGAGCTCGAGCAGGTCCATCTTTGTCTCGGATCGAGAGGATTCCCGCAGCAGAACCAGGAACGCTACGCCGCGGCGCTCTTCAATACCGTCTTTGGTGGCGGTATGTCGTCACGGCTCTTCCAGAGGATCCGGGAGAAGGAAGGCCTGGTCTACACGGTGCTGTCGTACCACAACGGGTACCTGCACGGCGGCTATGAGGCGATCTACGCGGCCTGCGTGCCGAAGAACCTCAAGAAGGTGCTCACCATCACCCTCGAGGAGATGCGCACCATCCGGAACAGTGGTGTCACCGCGGACGAGTTGAGCGCGGCCAAGCTGCACCTGAAGGGCTCGATCCTCCTGTCGCTGGAGTCCACCGTCAGCCGGATGTCGGGAATGGTCCGTCAGGAGTATTACTTCGGCCAGCAGTTCTCTCCCGACGAGATCATCCAGCACATCGACGAGGTGTCACTGGAGGACATCCAGCGCGCCGCGCAGACCATCGTCGATCCCGACAGCCTCTCGCTCACGCTCCTCGGCAACATCAAGACGCCAGGATTCTCCGCAGAGATGCTGCGCGACGCCATCGCAATTTAAGGTTTTGTCGTCGCGCGGAGCATCCCCATCGAGTGTCCTTCTCCCCGCGCACGGGGAGAAGGTCCGCGAAGCGGGGATGAGGGGTCCTTCTACGTCGCGAGAGCACCCCTCATCCGCCTTCGGCACCTTCTCCTCGTGCGCGGGGAGAAGGACACTCGATGGAAGAGCGCGGCCGTCGAAGAAAAAAAGCAGGCAAGAAGTTCGACGAAGCCCCTACTTCCAGGGATTGTTCATGGCCGCCATTCTCGCGGCGATTTCCTGCTCGAGGTCCAGGGCCGTGAACATCCAGGTTTCGTAGGTGTCGGCGTCCTTGAGCCGCAGCATGCTCTTGCCGGTTTTCGGGGGGCGCACGCCGACGAAGGGGCCGCCAGCGTAGTCTTTCATCGGGACGCCCGGCAGGGCTTGAGTGGCGGGCTGGCCATTCGGCAGCGTGGGTTGTCCGAGGCCCGGCTGGGTGGGTGATCCGGTCGGAGTGGTGGGTGCGGGGCCGCCGGTTGGGGGAGGGCTGCCGGGACCCGGTGCGCCCGGCTGGGTTGCGGCGGCCTGCGGAATGATCAGCCAGTCCACCTGTCCGGTCAGGGGATCGATCATCTCGCTCTTGACCCCGCGCATGAAACGAGGAGAGCGCGCTTCTTTCAGCTGAGTGATGCTGGTGGGATAGATGCCGGCGTGCTTCTTGTTCCATTCGCGGCAGGCCCGGGCGTACTGGCGCATGGCGAAGATGGTCTGGCGGTCGCGGTCCCGCTGCAGAACCGCGGACCACTGTCGCGGCACGGTGTAGGCGACGATGATCATCATCAGCGTCATCAGCACGATGACGCCGGCGAGGGTGAAGCCCCGCTCCGAATCGCTACCAGCTCGCGTAGGGAGTGCCATCGAGCCCATTGCCCGTCGCGTTGCTGTGGACGTCGCCGATGCCGGGCGGCCCGCTGTCCTGAGGGATGGTCGGGTCGACCGGAGCGGCGTTCGGATCGCTGCCGGTGGGATCGACCTGCACCGCCTCTTCCTTCCAGTCGGCCGCGTTGGTGATGGGGTCCTTGGGAATGCTGCGGAGGTAGTGGGCGGCCTTCAGCGCTTCGAGATTCTCGGGATACTTCTGTTTGTCCGCGTAGTAATCGTCGATGCCTTTTCGCAGCTCGAACAGGTCATGGCGCAGAGCGGCCTCGCGCGCCTTCTGCTGCGCCCATCTCACATTGGTGAGGGCCAGGCCGGCCAGGATCCCGATGATCGTCACCACGACGATCAGCTCGATGAGCGTGAATCCCTGCTGCATGGTGCGTCGAATCTTCGGTTTGGTCATCATTCGCTTTTGGTCGTGCGGGCTGAGGCAGTTCGTTTCACCATTCGTTGTAGTGCGTCTTTCCATCGAGTGCCAGGGCGGTGGAACGAGAGTGCACCTCGAAGACCTGCTCCGAGTTGGAGTCGCTCTTGTCCGGATCGTCGCTGATGCTGAGGGTGATCCAGTCATTCTTTCGCGTCATCGGATCGATCAGATCGCGCTCGCGCAGAAACCGCACATGTTTCCCGTTTCCCAGCTCGATGGGCTTGCTCAGCTCCTCGAGATTCTTGGGCCATTCGCCCTGTCCGAAGTCAGGCGGTTTCTTGATTCCCAGCGTCGGATTCAACGCGCCGCCCAGCCGGAGGTCATGGTAGCGATCGATGGCATCGGTGATCCGGCGAAGCTTCTCCCTCAATTCCAGTTCCTTCTGCCGGCGGATCCCGAAGCTGGCGATCGGAACGGCGACGGAGGCCAGGACTCCAATGATGGCCACCACCGTGATCAACTCGGCGATGGTGAAGCCGTTCGGCCGGGGACTCGTTTCCCGGACGGACCTGGCGTTCCGGAGCGGAAAGGAGAATGAGCTCATTCGACCTTCGCGCGTCCTCCGGAGACGGCCGACGCCACGGTGTCTCCGTGACCGTTCTTCAAATCAGGATTCTCCAGCACCAGGAACGTCTCTCCGCCGATGCCACCGTGCACCCGCAGCATGGCGATGTCTCCCCCGCCTTTGAACAACAGGGGTTGACCGTTCGAGGAAGTGATTTTGATCGTTCCGCCGTTGCGGTCGATGACCACCACCGGAGGAACCTTGATGTCGATGGCCAGTGCCGGCCCGAACAACACCTCGGAAACGTCGAGCGTGCGCGGGTCGTAGTGGAGCACGATTCGATTCGTGCTCAGACCGTCGAGGTCCATGCCCACCACAGTCCACAGTTTCTCTTCCCCGCTGCGAAGGGACAGATGCACCGGTTGCGGCGAGATGCGCGGCGAGAGGCCATCGGAATCGGACGAAGCGGATCTCGACGTCGCCGCCGCAAGAGTTCCGTCCGGTTCGCTGCCCACGGGCTTCGGCCAGACCAGGCTGCTGTTCGATGGAGGCCGGACAGGCGGTGGTGGGGGAGGCGAATTGCGGAACCTATCGTTGGGCGCAGTCCCCGGTGCGATCGGTCCGGTGCCTTGAGGACGGACCACATTGCCCGGTTCTCCGTCAGCGAGCGGCAGGCCGGTCGCTGCGTCGGTGCCGAACTGACTGCTGGCCGAGGAGCGATTGACGAACGGATCGGTTGCCGATCGCGACTCCAGCCGTGGCGACATCCCGCGGAAGGTCAGATTGTTGGTCGTTCCGACCCACATCGGCGCCAGATCGTCCTCGGTGATGTCGGGGATCCGGATGATGTGCGGAGTCATGGTCAGAATGAGGTCGGTTTTGAGCGACAGCTGGCGGTTCTGGGTGAACAGCCGGCCGATGAACGGCAGGTCGCCCAGGAATGGCGTCTTCTGATCGGAGTTGGTCTGGTCTTCCCGGATGAGGCCCGCCAGGAAGTTGGTCTCGCCATCCTTCAGGCGGATGGTCGACTCGATGGTGCGTGTGATGAAGGTCGGCTGGGCGATCTGACCTGCCGGTGCCGGGGCGTCCGGACCCTGGCTGGAGACTTCTACTGTCAGCTTCAACGTGACCTCGCGGTTGTGATGCACGCGCGGTTCGATGGCCACCTTGATGCCGATGTCCTGGTATTGGTACGACGTGGCCGGAAGGCTGCCGAAGTTGTTCTGCTGCACCGCCGTGGTGAACGTGGTGACCGGAACGGGGATGCGGTTGCCGATGTGCAGCGTGGCCTTCTCCCCCTCGGAAATCCGCAACTCGGGGTTGGCCAGCAGGGAGACGTTGCTGATCGATTTCAGCAGCGCGTAGCTGGCCGTGGGCAGGGTGATGGAGTAGTTCCCGCTGTGGCCGAGGGTCTTGAGCTGGCTCAGAAGGATGGAGCTGATGGTGCCGCCGGTGGTTTTGCCGGCGGTGTCTGTGACCGAGCCCTGCGGTTGGATGGAGCCGCTCTGCGCGCTGAGGGCGAATCCCATGTCCCGCCCGCGGTTGAGATCGAGCTGCACCAGTTCCACGTCGACGACCACTTCCGCTTTCGCTTTGTCGTTCGCCTCAATGATCTTCTCGGCGATGCGCACCTTGTCGGCGGTGTCCCGGATAGTGATGGCGTTGAGGGCCTTGAGCGGGAACACGTTGCGCGCCTCGATCATGGTCCGCACCACGTTGGTGACCTGCTCGGCGTCGCCGTTGGAGAGATAGAACGTGCGGATGACCAGATCCTCGTAGTCACGGCGCGCCTGCGGGTTGTCCGGAACCACGATGATGGAGTGGGAGTCCAGCACTTTGTAGAAGTGATTGACCGCCTGCATGACCCGCTCGAGAGCTTCCTGCGCGGTGACGTCCTTGAGCTCGATGGAGAGCCGGTCGCTGTCCTTGATGGCCTGATCGAAGAGGATGTTGATGCCGAATGCGTTTCCCAGCGCCTTGTAGATCTCCTTGATCGGAGTCTCCCGCGGAAAGCTCAAAGAGATGGGCTGATCGGAGGCGGGGTTGAGTTGGGGGGGCTGTGCTTTGGAAACGTTGTTGCGCGCTTTTTTCTTGATGTCGTCGATGGAGAGGGTGGCATCGTTGCGCACGGTCAGATCGTTGATCGTTCCCACCGCCTTGTCGCGTTCCACGGCCGCGAACTGGTTGGAGGGATCCAGCTTCACCGTGAGCTCGAGCTCGGCGGATGCCAGCTGGGCCAGGCGGAGCTGGTCCGGACCGACCGACTGCATGGCCGCGGTGCGCAGGGTCTTGCCCTTCTCGAAGTGAACGCGGGAAGCCTCCAGCTTGGCCCGTTGCAGGGAGACCCGGTAGCGAAGGTTCTGCGGATCGACTTCCAGCGCCTTCTGATACTCGATGACAGCGTCGTCCCAGTTCTTCAGCTTCTCAGCGGTTCTCGCCTTCTCGTACGCGTTGTAGCTGGCGCACGAGAGCAGGGGAAGGGAGACGGCCAGTGCGGCGATTGCGATCTTCAGTCGATTCATTTCGTTTTCAGTCCTGAGTCCTGTGCGCGGGTGTCCGTTCCGGGCCACTCTCTCACACGTTGCTTCTGACGGTCCAAACGGTCCAAACGTCACTCTCCGACAGGAACGCGCGTCTTGATGTCCGAGGGAAAGCCGACGAATCCGATCTCCACCGACTCGATGCCGATGCTGCGCAGAACGAACTTCCCGGCGAAGGTCTCCCCCACACGCACGTTGACGATCTCACCGTTGCCCGAGAAGGTGGCAATCGGGCTCGACGGCGTTCCGAAGGTCCCGATGTACTTGAAGCTGAACGGCGGCGGCTGCGGCGGAGGCGGCAGGTGAACCTTGCGGATGATCTCACCGGCCTGACAGGCGTCGCCGATGCCGTTCTCGTCGATATCGGCCTGATCGGGGTTGGCCTTGTCAGGGCAGTTGTCCTTGAAGTCGGGAATGCCGTCCTTGTCTTTGTCGGGCGGAGGCGGGGGCGGCTTCGGCGGTGGAGGAGGCGGGGGAGGGGGCGGCTCCACGTAGGAGAACAGATTCCGCTCGCTCCGGTAGCTGCCGGTGACTTTATCCAGCCACTCGCTGTGCAGGACGCCGACGCCACGCGCCGGCGCGGCCGTCACGCGCGGCGAGCGCGCCGGAGTCCGGCCCACCGTCTCTGACGAAACGATGGCGGACTCCGCCGGGGCCGATGGGGCGGCGAACGAATAGATGGCGAAGACGGCCAGAAGCGCCAGCCCGATGATGCCCCAGGTTTTCCAGCTCATCCAATCCATCACAGTCCCTGATTCCGAGCGGGAGTTCTGGCCGGCTCACTGAATCCGAATGCCGGCGGTGCATTCTGCTGCGTTGGTTCGCGGAACAGCGTCTTCAGACGGAGATTGAGGGTCAGGATCTTGTCGTTCCCGCTCCCGAGGCTGATGCCGTCGATGATCACAAACTGGTTGGAAAGCTCCAGCAGATTGATCAGCCTGCGCACCTGCTCGTAAGAGCCCTGGACGGTGAAGTTGATTCCGACGACCGCGGTGTCGATGGCGCCCGTTTCTTTGGTGGTGCGCGCCTCGGTGCGGCTGAAGGAGGAGCTTCGGGGCAACACCAGCTGGCTGGCCACCACCAGCCGCTTGACCTCGATGATCAACGATGTGAACCGCGCGGCCTGCGTCGACCAGCGCTGGTTGTAGAGAGCCTGGAGGTCCTGCTGCACTTTGCGATAACCATCAAGCTGTTGTTGTGCCGTGGTGCGCATGCGCTGGGCCTGGGCCAGGCGGTCCTGACTGGCGCGCAGGCGGCCCTCGAGATCCTGCAGCCGGTTCTGGTACTGCACCCGGTAGGTAAAGAAGAAGAGGACATTCGCCAGCAGAAGAACGGCGAGGATGGCCAGGGAGATTCGTTTCTCGCGCCAGATCATTCGACCGACCTCGCGATCGACGGCCGGTAGTCCACGCCGAGGAGGAAACGGTATCCCTGTTCGGCATGGTCTTCGTTGGCGGGGAACGCGTTGGCGAAATGGCCGTCGCGATTGAAGCGATCGAGCGTGGTGACCAACCCGTCACCAGTCTTGGCTACGCATTGCAGCGTGAGGTGCACCAGGCCGGTCTTGCCGAAACTTGGCGCGATCGAGTCGATGCGAACGTTGTTGGGAAATACCCGCTCCAGTCGATCCAGAAGCTCGCTCCAGGAAAAGGCCCGCTCGGCCAGCCGGGCATTGGCGAACTGGGTCTGGGTGGCCAGCACTTTCACGTCGACGGCCCGCAGTCGCTGGTTCACTGCGTCGGTGCGGTGCTGCTCCTCTTCGGTCTGGTGATCGAGCGACTCGATCCTGGTCCGTGTGGTCTGCGTTTCATTTCGATAGCGGTACCAAGTGTCGAAGTTCGTCACGGTGAGGTAGGCGATCAGCAGAGAGCTGAACACCACGGCGGCGACATACGGACGGTAATCGCGGTGAGGGCGCGCGGCGAGATTCAGATGGATCGGTTTCAACCTGTGAACACTCCCGTGCAGGCAGTCAGCTCCGCTTCGTATGCTCCCACACCCTCGGGGGTGTGCTCGGTGAAGTCGCGCAGAGCCACCACCCGCACCGGCGCGGAGAACTCCGTCGCGATTTCATCCGCCAGTCCGGCAGCCAGCTGGTTGCCACAGAGGTAACAGTTCTCGATCGTCTCCGTGCCCAGGGTGTCGCGGAGATAGGAGGCGGAGAGCTTGATCTCCTGCTGGAGACTGCGCTGGGCATTGAGGTTTCGCGAGCGGATGAACAGGGGAGCACCACCACGAAACACGGCGGTGGTGAAGTCCTGATCGCGGACGTAAAAAAAGATGCGGTCCCCGGCGGTGGAGGGCTCGCGGACGGTCACGGCATTCCAGATGTTCAGGCCTACCGGCTCGATCAGGACGATCTCGATGCCGGCCGCTTCGAAGACTCGTTCGATCGCGACCAGAGTCTTTTCCACCGCACTCACGGCGAGGACGCGAACGCCGCTCGCGCCGCGGTCGAGCACCTCGTAGGCCAGACGGAGCTGGGAACCCTCCAGCGGCATGGTGCGCTTGAGGCTCCACCGGATCATGGCGTCTGCCTCGTCGCTCTTGTCGGGCAGCGTGGGGATCTCCAGGATGTTCATGCGGAACCAGGAGTCAGGAAGCAGCAGCGACGCCTTGCTCCAGCGGCCCGTCTCCCCTTTCATCCTCCGCACCGCCTCGGCCAGCCCCACGTCGGAAGCCAGTTCCGGCGTGACCACGGAGGGGAGGAACGTGTCGGACGCCAGCCGGTAGCTCTTGGCCTGCATGATCTGCGGGTTCTTCACGCCCCGTCCCACGCGCGCATGCACGAGCGCATCGGTATCGAGGACGATCACGTCCGGTGGAAAAGATCGAGCCATGTCAGTTGGACGACGGATGCACAGTCAGAGTTGCGGAGAAGGAGCTTGGAAAGGAAGGATTGAGAGAAAGTCGACCTCGCTTCTTCTCACAGGCAGGCCCTTCGCCGTCTGCGCGTCTTCTGAGGACACAGACTGGACGCGGCCCCTTACGATCGAGTTCCTTCTCCCCGCCGCAGCGGGAAGAAGGTGCCGAAGGCGGATGAGGGGTCGTTCGGTGACTCAAAGGAGAGGGTCCGCGATGCAGCAGGCTCGTCATGACTGAAGGCTCGCGCATTAGTCGACGAAGGTGACCTTGTTGATTTCGCGCAACGTGGTCCTTCCCTCGAGCACTTTCTTCAGCGCCGACTCGCGCAGAAACATCATGCCTTCCTCTTTGGCGGCCTTCTTGATCTCGGAGGCCGGGCGGCGGTCGAGGATCATGCCGCGGATGCGGTCGGAGAGATCGAGAAGCTCGGAGATGGCCGAGCGGCCGTGAAAGCCGGTGCCGTTGCACTCGAGGCATCCGGCGCCCTCGAAAAACGTCCGGCCTTTGTACTCTTCGGGATCGAGTCCCGATTCGATCAGGAACGCCGAAGGGTAGGTCACCTCGTGCCGGCAGGAGTCGCAGATCTTGCGGACCAGCCGCTGGGCCAGCACGCAGTTGAGTGCCGACACGAAGTTGTAGAGATCGACCTTCATGTTCAGAAAGCGGCCGAGGACGTCGACGACGTTGTTGGCGTGAACGGTGGTGAACACCAGGTGGCCGGTGAGGGCCGATTGTACAGCGATGGCCGCCGTCTCCTCGTCGCGGATCTCACCGATCATGATCTTGTCGGGGTCGTGGCGGAGGATGGCCCGCAGCCCGCGTGCGAAGGTCAGACCCTTCTTCTCGTTGACTGGAATCTGGGTGATCCCCCGCAGCTGGTACTCGACCGGGTCCTCGATGGTGATGATCTTGTCCTCGGAGGTCTGGATCTCCGAGAGGGCGGCGTAGAGCGTGGTGGTCTTGCCGGAGCCGGTCGGTCCGGTGACCAGCACCATCCCATACGGCTCTTTGATGAACTTGCGGAACGTGCCCAGCATGTCCTCGTCGAAGCCGAGGACGTCCAGGCGCAGGTTCTTGAACTCGCTGTTCATCGACTCCTTGTCCAGGATGCGGATGACGCAGTCTTCGCCGTGCGCGGTGGGAACGATGGAGACGCGGAAGTCGATGGAGCGGCCGGTGAGGCGGAGCTTGAAACGACCGTCCTGCGGCACGCGCTTCTCGGCGATGTCCAGCTCCGACATGACCTTGAGCCGGCTGATGATGGTGGAGTGATGGCGCTTGTCGATCGGATCGAGCGCTTCGTAGAGCACGCCGTCGATGCGGTACTTGACCACCACTTCGTTGTCGCGCGTCTCGATGTGGATATCCGAGGCGCGGCGCTGGATGGCGTTGAAGACGATGGAGTCGACCAGCTTGATGATCGGCGACGACTCCTGCGCGGTGATGGAGTCGATGGTGAGGGTTTCTTCCCCCTCTTCATCTTCTCCGACCAGTTGCATGCGGAAGCCCTCGGTGGCCTCGTCGAGCACCCGTTGCGTCGACTCCGACTTCTGCAGCTTGTCGCGGATGGCGGCGGGAGAAGCCACCTTGACGCTGAGTGGCGCGCCGAGGAGCAACTCCAGCTCGTCGAGCTTCAAGACATCGGTGGGGTCGCCCACCACCACGTTGATGTGGCCGTTCTCGCGCTTCTCCGGCAGGAACTGGTAACGGATCATCAGCTCCAGCGGGACGTCGCGGAACAGGCTGTGGTCGATCTGGAAATGCTCCAGTTCCACGAAGTCGAAGCCGTACTGTCCGGCCAGGCGTCGCGCACGCGCGCCCTCGCCGGTGGGGTCGGCGGACTTGTACAGCGTGCGGGGATCGATGGCCATTGGTCTCTTTGAAGGTCAGGCGCCGTCGGGGCGCGTCATTGCTGTGTCACTGACGAAAGCTGGAACAGAGGGAGATAGAAGGCGTAGAGCAGCGTGGCGATCACGATGCCCATGAAGACCAGGATGAGCGGCTCAATGGCCGCCACCAGACGAGTGAGCCGCGCCTCGATCTCCTCGTCGTAGAACTCGCTGACGTTGGACAGCATTTCCGTCAAGGCTCCGGTGGACTCTCCGACCTTGATCATTTCGACGGCGAGGTCGCTCACGGCGTTGGTGCTCTCCAGCGAGCGCCACAGTGGCTCGCCGTTCCGGACGTTCTGGATGATGCTGTAGATCCGGGTGGCCACCAGCTGATTGGTGACCGACTGCGAGGCGATCTCGATGGCCGGGACCATGGGAGTGCCGCCCGAGAGCAGAGTCCCCAGCGACTGGGTGAACTGCAGAATGGCGAAGCGGTGAAGGATCCCCCCGACCAGGGGGATTCCCAGTTTGAAACGGTCGTAAAGCAGGCGACCGGTGGTCGATGCCCAGCGCCGGAAAAAGACGAATCCGACGACGGAGACCACGACGAGAATAATCAGGTTCTGATTCAGGAGGTTGGCCACCTTGATCATCAAAGTGGTGAACCAGGGCAACTCGGCACCGAACCCGGCGTAGAACTCCGCGAACTTCGGGATGACCCGGGTCAGCATGATGAACACCATGGCCGCCGACAGAACGATCAGCACTGCGGGGTAGATCATTGCGCCGATGACCCGCTTCCGCAGGTTGACGATGATCTTCTGGTAACGAAGAAAACGCTTGAGCACGCCCTCCAGGTCGCCGGATCGCTCTCCCGCCCGGATGGAGGTCGAGTAGATGGCAGGAAACTGGTCGCCGTAAGAGGCGAAGGCGTCGGACAGCGAGATGCCGGACTTCAGCTTGTCCCGGATGTCGATGAGTACGTCGCGGAAGCGCAGGTTCTTCTGCCGCTCCAGCATGATGTCGAAGGACTGCAGGATAGGCAGTCCGGCCCGGACCAGGGCCAGCAGTTCCTGATTGAAGACGAGGAATCGTTCGGTGGAGATGATCTTGCCGCCGCGCGGCAGGAGGTCGCGCAGGTGCATGGTCCCGCGCTTGGCCTCGAAGACATGCATGCCCTGGCGGGTCAATTCTTCCTGGGCGGCACGCGAATTCAGAGCCTGGACGTGGCGCTCCACGATCTGCCCATCGGGCGTTCCGGCTCTGATGATGAATTCGGGCATTGTCCTTCTGTGGCCTGCCTTTACGACGGCCGATGATGCCAAACGTTCCGATTGCCGAGGGATTTCCCGCCGGGACTCATGCGGGAGGGGAGTAGTTTACAACGGTGGGTGAAGGGGGCGGATTCCGCAGCGCCGCAGGGTCGGGAGCTCGACCGCCCCCGGCTGAAGCCGGGGTCTACGGACCTATTGCCGGCTTGCGCCGGCAGACTCACGGCGTTTCGCCGACTGCGTCGGGAACCCCTGTGGGTCTCTTTGCTGAGCGGTGCACGCGCTGACCATGGGCTGGAACCCCCAAAAACGCGGCGGGCAGGAAGTCCTGCCCGCCGCGAACGAACCGCGATTACTGTTCTTCGTCCGTTTGTTCGTTGTAGACGATGACCCGGGGCATGTTCGGGGGAGCCCAGGTGCCCTTGATGAGTTTCTCGTCGAACCAGATGTCGGGAGTACCGGTTCCGGTGACCACACCATTGATGAGCAGCGAGCCGTAGTAGGCGGTATTGCCTTGCGTGTCGTAGCCGCCCTCGTTGTAGAAGATGCCGTCGAGGATGACGTCGATGGGCACCTGCGAGCCATCGAGGTCGTAAGCGTTCGAGGTGCAGTCCGTCTGCGCGGACGCAGCGGTGCAGGTGATGCCGGTGTTCTTCTTCAGAAACGTCTGGGAGCCGTTCGACGGTTGCCATCCGACGGTGAGCGGATCGGTGGCCGTGCCTGTGTAGATCAGATTGAGGTACGGCTCGTGCGGCTCCGAGCAGTCGTTGGGGCCGGGATTCGTCCCGTTGTATCCAACGGCCGGAACGGTGCAGGGTGCGCCGTAGTCGGCAGTGGCCTGCAAGGGCGACTTCCAGGTCTTGACGATGTACGTGCTTCCGGCAGCATGAGCAATGGGGCCGGGGTCATTCGACAGCCAGGCCGGGGCAGGCATGGTGACGACATCGAATCTCTGGTTTCCATTCAGGTCATCGGAGGTGAAGATTCCATCGCCGGCGCCCTTCGTACAAATGGCTCCTGCACAGGTACGGTTCCAGTCGTTGGAGGCCAGGTCAAACAGGGGGCAACCGACATCGCGATACGGCTCACCGGGGAAGTTTGCCTGGATCGTTACCGCGGAGCTGCCCTGTCCCTGCGTGCCGAAGGATGAGTTGTTCGCGTAGAGGAACCCCTCCATCAGGAAGGAAGAGCCGTAATCGGAGGAGTTCCACGACTCCGCGGGGGTGAACTGGGCAGTGCGTGCGCCGCCGATCAGATTCTGCGGGTTGATCGCATCGACGGTGTCGAAAAAGTACACGCCGGGGCCGAGGCGCCCGCCCGGCCCGGTCTTGAGAGAATTGGCCCAGTACGCCATCGGCTTAGTGGTACCGGTTCCACCCTTCTTGTAGCCGCTGCCGGCCGCCTTGTCGAAGCTGAAGTAGTAGATCCCCTTGTAGCCGCGGCCCTGCGAGGCGATCCTCTTCCAGAAGTCGTATTTGATCGTCGGGAACACGACCTTTTTCAACAATGGATAGGTGTTGGCTGCCTGCCACTGAAAGAAGTAGGAACCGGGAGGACTGGTTTCGTTCGATAACGCCGAGTAGGGGTAGCACTGCGGAAAAACTCCCGACGCTGTGGCCCCATCGATGAAGTTGTCGCGCACGGCTCGCGAACCGAACCAGGGATCCTCGAAGGTCTTGTTGAGAACTTCGTTGAGATAGTTTTCCTGCTCGAAGGACGCCTGCGTGGTGGGCCACACTTCCGCTCCGACGATGGGAGTGGCGGAGGCACCCGAGCCCCCGACCCCCGTGAAGGTGATGGTTGGCTGCGATGAGGTGGAGTAGCCCGTGCCGCGCGCGGTCAGAGTGACCGCGGTGATGACCCCGCCGGTCACAGTGGCAGTGGCGGTCGCCAATGAGCCCCCCCCCCCGACGATATTGACGGTCGTTCCTCCCGGGTAGCCCGATCCGCCGGAGGTGAGCTGAATCTGGGAGATGCTTTGGCCCGGCTCGTAGCCGTGCTCGAAGTGCGGGCGCTCGTAGGCGTTGGCCCAGGGGAGCGAGCTCGGATTCCGCTTGTTGGTGAGGTCGGTCGTCGACGTCTCATTGCCCCAGTGCACGACGAAGTTGCCGCCGAACGAAATCGAGGTGTTGCTCTGGATGGGGCCGCCGGGGATGGGGAGGGGAATCTCTCCGACCACCAGCCGCACGGCATGGGAGGCCATGATGTTCGATGCTGCCATGCGAGCCGCGCCGGTCAACGTGCGGTCGCGGAACATGGTGGCGGTGACCTTGATGGTGGCCACGCCGAATCGTTCTGCCGTGCCGCCCCAGAAACGCCGCGGTGTTCCGTCCGCGTTCGTGGTGGTGCCGTCGGTGAGCAGCGTTCCACCCACGATGGGCGGCGCGTAAATCTTGACCTCGGTGACCTCGCCACTGCGGCGTTCTTCCGCAGTCGTTCCGAGCAACACGTTGTTGATGGTGTCGATGGTGGTGATGTCGGTGGTCCGGTTGATGATCAGATCGGCCGAGTTCTCGTCTCCATAGAATCGATTCTCCGGTTTCGGCCGGTATGGTTTCTCCAGAAGCCGGATGTTGGCGGCTGGCTTGTACACGCCATTGATGGGGTTGGTCCCGGCGATCACCCGGTTGGTTTTGATGGCTGCCAGACTGGCGTTCACCGACCCGTCATTCAAGGGCAATCCTGCATTTAGCTCGGCCCAGACTGGATCCTGGAACCATTCCACGACGAGCTTGGCTCCCGCCTCCGCCACAGCCTGAGTCTGCACGACCGACAGCTGGTTCTTGGCGATGGCGGTCTCCGTCTCCGAGATGGCCACGAAGCCGAGGCCGAGCAACGACAGCCCGACGATGACCATGAGGCTCACCAGCAGCGCGGAGCCTCGGTCGTTGCGAAGGAGTCGTTTTCTACGTGATGTGCGTTTCATTGTCGTCTACTCCTAATCGCACGAAGTCGGGTTGGTGGTGCTGGCGCTCTGCCCGACCAGGTTGCAGTGTTTGGTGATGCCTGGCTCACTGAGGATGGTGTAGTCGAGGCAGATCTTCGAGAGCGGTTGACCGGCCAGGGTTGTGGGGTTGTCGTCGTTCTTTCTGAAAGTCCAGTGCAGCCGGACCGTCATCGACGAACTCGCAGAGAGGATCGCTGCGGCCGGGATTGACCGGGTGACCGTTCCGGGGCCCGAATTGGCGCCTCCGTCGGAGCCACCCAGTGAGTAGGTGATGTCATCGAGAGTCATGTCGCTGTGGCTGGCGGCGAAGCCGGCCGGGATAGCCCATGTGACTTTGATCGGCTTCGCGCTGAAGGTCAGTGCCTCCGTGGCTACGTTCGTCACCGTGTAGGTTTCGAAAAGCGACCGGGTCGGGCCGGAGGTTGTGCTGGTGAATGCCGTGAGGGCCACGTTGCCGAACGCGCAGGGCGCAGCCTGCTCGTCCTTCACATACTTCACATGGACCTCGGTGCAGCCAGTGGAGTCGGTGATGGCGATCCGGATCTGGTAGATCTGGTTGTCGGTGCGGTCGGACCAGACGTAGGGGAAGGTCGGTGAGGCTGTTGTGGTCACCGAGTCCGCAACCGTACCGGAGGGATAGGCGAACACATCGTATTTGACGTTCGCGATGGTCAACCCCGCAGCAGCGGTGATGCGGAGAAGGTCCCCACTATTCATGACCCAGGCCTGGGCCACGGTGTCACCGGAGCCTCCGCCCGAAGCGCCGACCTGGCTGACTGTGGAGGGAGTGCCCGCGCACAACGTCGGGAAGTCCGCCGTATTGGAGGGAAGACCCAGCCGGCAGTCGTTCGCGGTGACCGTATATTGGTAGTACCAGGGAGCGCCGTCTGCCGTGTCGATGGCGGGGCCGGTCGTGTCGGTTTTTCCAACCAGGCCAGTGCCGCTCTGCGAGTAACCAGGCATGTCCAGCGAGCCGGTGAGATTGAACGTGGTGTCGAGTACGAATCCAGGATCGAGATACTTCTTTCGGTAACGGGTCAGGCGGTACTTATCGACGCCGATGGCGTTGCCGGCATTGTCGGCGGTCACCTTGGACCAGCTCAAATCTACCTTGCAGTTGAGCGATGCGGGTGCTGGGCAGGCAGAGGTGGCGCTGCTCACTTTCAGATTCACCGGCCCCAGCGCTTTGGCCGTGGAGAGGTCGTTCGTCCGGCCCAGAATCGCATTCGAACCGAGAGGCGGTGAAATCGTGCTGATCGAATCGTTCAGGTCGCCGCTGGTGTTGTAGTTGTTGCTGGAGAAGCAGCGATCCACCGCCTGCACCCGGTAGTAGTAATCCACGCAGGTTCCAGAGGGGAAGGCCGAGGTGCTCGGCGAATCTGCCCAGGAGATCGGCGACCCGGGGCCTGCGGATGTCGGCTGGACACCGGTGGTAGCGGCCAGGACTTTGGAGCTCTCGGCAGGGTTGGTGGGATCAAACGTCGCAGTGAGCCCGCGATACACGCGGTACTTGATGATCTCCTGCGATGGGATGGTGCTGGGATCGGTGCTGCAGCCGGCCCCGGTGCAGTTCATGGTGGCCTTGGCAGGGTCGTTGTTGGAGGGGGCCACCCATCCCACGGTCACCGCGTAATTCACGGCGTTGCTTGTGGTGATGGTGCCGGGCGCGGGCGGCAGGGGCCGGGTGGAGTTCTTCGGCTGGGCCGGCGTGGGGTTTTGCGGCGGGCTCGAACCGTTGTCGTTCTGCGCGAAGATGCGGTAATACCAGGTGATCGACGGATCCATGATGCCGTTGTCGCGGATGATCGCGGTGGTGACGGTGGGATCGGTCACGATGAGCGAGTTGGGGAAGGAGCCTGTGGCCACGCTGTCCCATTCGATGCGGTACTGATCGACCGGTCCGCCCCCGGTCGGGGCGGCCCAGCAGAGGACGGGTGCGGCGCAGTGCGCGGTGCAGATGCCGGTGATCACCGGAACCGAAGGCGCGGAGTTGCTGGGCTCGGGGAACCCGGTCAGTCCGAGGTTCCGGGGCACGATCAAGGCGGACAGCGCGTATTGCCGGTAGTTTTTGATGCGGGCGATGGACTCGGTGCGTTGGGTATAGCCCGGCTCCGGGTTGGCATTCATGCCGATCACATTCACGCGCACCGACTGGATGGTGGTGCGCTGCTGCCGGTCGACGAAATTCGCCGCTGTGCCGGGGCTGGCCGGGTCGTATTGTCCCGCCCCTCCGATGGCCCCGGTGTTCGAGGTGGTGGTCGACGTGGTGCCGTCGGAATTCAAAATGGTGACCGAGGCCGTGGCCGGGACGGTGGAGCCATCGGCATTCCGGGTCGCGGTGATGTCCGTGGCATCGTTGTTCTTGAGCACCGTCTGGCCATTCGCGTCGGTGTAGTAGAAGAAGTTGAGGCTGCGGATGTTCTCGGCGATCGGCGTTCCCGGTTGCCGGTTCTTGTAGTCGTTCAGGGTCATTCGATACAGCGTGTAAGGAGGGTTGGCATTGCTGGTGTCGACGCCGCAGGTGGCGCAGAGAGCGCTGCTGATGGTGATCAGCGCTTCCGCGGCACCGCCGGGATACACATTGCGGGGTTTCCCGGCGTCCACGTAGAACGAGATGGACCCGGTGTTCTGGGTGTTGTCCGCGGAACGGGTGACGTAGGCGACGATCTCGTCATCGCTGGTGGTGACGAAGGGGAAGATCGCCGCGTTGGTGGTGGGATCCTTCGGAGTGAAGGTTGGTTCCAGCCCGTTTCCGTTTGACGAGGCGGTGTTGTAATTGAAATTCCCCCGGAAGGCCACCGCGGTGGGGCCGGCGTATTCGATCTGCTCGTCCTGTTGCGGAAATTCCCCGGTCTTCGTGGGAGTGCCGCCGCGGTTGTAGTCGAAGCCGGCCATGCGCAGATCGGCCACCAGCTTGTCGAAGCCGATCCGTGTGCTCTGCTGCATGTCCGCCGACTCGGTTCCCGACTTGAACACACGGTTGCTCTGGTCGTAGACCGAAAGGGCGGCGATCATGATGACGGCGAAGATCGCCGTGGTGACCAGGATCTCTGCGAGTGTGAATCCCCGTTGCTGGTGACGCGCGGTTGGTTTCATGGCTGCTCCTGGCTACCGGTTCACTTTCGTGGTGTCGAAGAACGCGTAGCGGCGACGATTCTGTGCTTCTTCCCACGAGACATAGACGCGTGCCCGGATGAACCGGGCGGTGCTGAATGCCTTGGCGTTATCGGTGGGATTGCGGGGCCGCAAGACGAGGCCGACCACCGGGTTGGTGAGCACTTCGTTCCGGTCTCCGGCGGGCGACAACAATCGCAGCCATTTGGTCATGTACCCGTTCGGATCGTCCGTGCAGGTGATGGCGTACGGGGTCGTCGAAGCGACGGTACAGTTGCTGGAGTCACGGCCGACGCTGTTGGTGAAGGCCAGCTGCCCGTTCACGCCATCCGCCACTCCCTGCAGCGTGACCGTGCTGAGCGCCGTGCCGTCATTGATGTTGAAGTTGGATCCCAGATCCTGCGCTGTCATGGTGGAGAGGTCTTCCAGAATCTGGGTGCCCGAGGCGACGGCGATGGTCTGCTGCTTGCCGCTGTAGACGTTGCGCCGCCCCATGTAGAACAGGGTGATCACCGTCAGCAGCACCACGCTGGTGATGGCGATGGCGATCAGGACTTCGATCAGGCTGTAGCCGCTCGCTTCTCGTCTCTTCATCATTTCCTCGCTGCTCCGGCTCATTGCGCCAGAACGCGTCCACTGGGGCTGATGGTGATTGCGTAGGAAGACTTCGGCACGTTCATGTCCGTCTTGATGGTGATGGTCCCGGAGGTTGCCGCCGTCGGAAGCTGGGCATGTCCATCAGGAAAGAAGATGACGTCCAGCCAGCCGTCCGCAGTGGTATCCAGGTCGGTGAACGTCTGCGGCGTGGTCACGCTGTCCGCTGGGAAATAGACGACATCGTCGAGGATCTTGCTGGGCTTTGGAGGGTTGGAACCTGGTCCGGTCAGGCGGGTCCAGTTCGCCGAGGGAACGGTCCCGAAGGCCCGGTCGCCCAGATACAGGTCGTAGGCCCGTTGTTTCGTCCCGGTCTTGTACGTGAGTTTGACTTCCCGGCTCTGGCTGATCGCGGTGGACCGCGCGGTGCGCAGGTCAGAGCTGAAGGTGCGCATGGCCGCCTTCACCTTGTTGGAATTGAAGTAACCGATGAAGGAGGGCACGGTCACCAGCGAGAGAACGCCGACGATGGCCACCACCGTCAACAACTCTGCGATGCTGTATCCGCCTTCCGAACGACCATCTTGCTTGTTCATGAGGATGCTCCCTTTTGCGACGCAGGTGCCACTCGACGCGTGGCCCTTCAACTACATGGCTTGCAACAGTTTACGTCAAGCACGAGGTAATTCGTGACTGGAAGAGGCCGCTCAATGTGTTACAAAAAGTAACACGAGAAGCGCTCACGCCGTGGGGGACGCTGGCGCAGCCGGGGCGAACTCCACCACGGCGACGCTGCCCTCGCCCGGGCGGCCCTGCAGGCGGATCGATCCGCCGTGGACCAGCACGATCTTCTTCGCCAGGGGCAGCCCCATCCCGAATCCATTCGGCTTGTTCGACTGGAAGGGAAGGAAAAGGCGCGCGGTCTCCGATGGATCGAAGCCCACTCCCTGATCGGTGATGGTCAGTGTGGGCACTGGTTTTTCCGAGATGGCCACCTGAACGCCGCCGCCGTCGGCTTTTTCCCGCACCGCATCGACGGCATTGCGCAGCAGATTCTCCACCGCTCGATTGAGCAGCACGCGATCGCCGTCGATCATTACGGAAGGACCGGAGAGGGTCACCGGGACGTCGGGAGCCATTTCGTGGAACTGGCGCACCTGCTCGCTGACGAGCTCTCGAAGGTCGAGCGGTTCCGTCTGCAGCTGGACGGGCCGCGCGAAGGCCAGCAACCGTTCGATGGCCTGCAGAAGCAGCGATGCCTCCTTCTCGGCGCTGGCCAGCCGGCCTTCGGCGACCTCGCCCACTCCTCCCTTCCGGGCCAGTCGGGTGTAGCCGAGAATCGTGGAGAGCGAGCTGCGGAACTCGTGCGCGATGCCCGCCGAGATCTCGCCGAGCTGGGCCAGCGTGGTCATGTCCTGAACGCGGCTCTCCAGACTGCGAATCGGCGTGAGGTCGGTGAACAGCGCGAGAAAGCCGAGGAATGTCTCAAACTCGTTGCGCAGTGGGACGGTGGTCAGGCCGATGCTGACCGCGTCGCCGTCGGAATGCACGTCCTCGATCTCGATGCGACTGACCGCGCTCTGTTCGCGGAAAGAATCCTCAAGCGCTCCCCGGAAACGCGTCAGGGGAACGATGGTCTCCAGCCTCCCTCCGTTCACCAGGGCCGCTGGGTCGATGCGAAGGATTTCGCGTCCCGCAGAATTCATCTCCAGAATGAACCCATCGGCATCGACGGCGATCAGTCCGGAGGTCAGGCTCCGGGTGAGCGCAGCGGTAACCCGCTCCAGATCATCCGCGCGGGTCTTCTCGCGATCGTGGAGTTGCTTGAGCTCGGCCTCCTGCGTCTTCAGCGTGGCAATCGAGTTGCGGAAGGTATCGATGAGATAGGCCGTCTCCTCCTGATCGCCCGGGGCGCCGAGCTCGCGGGCATGATCGAGCATGGCCTCGATGGGACGGGTGATGCGCGGTAGATAGAAGAGGAGCAGGCTCGCACCGAGGCTGGCCGCGGCGATGCAGATGGCGGCGGTGAGTAGAAAGTCGCGGTGAGCCTCGCGGCGCTGGCTGGAGTCGAAGCGCAGCAGCAGCGTGCCCGGCCCGACCAGCCGGGTCACCTCGTCAAACTGGCCGCTCCGCGCGCCGGACACCACCCGGCCTCCATCGCGGCGGACGATTTCCAGGCCGGCGATTCCAAACCGTCCCCGCAGAAAGAGTAGCTGCGCTCCCTGGTCGGAGAGGCCGGCCGAGGTGCGGTTGACGCTCTCCGCGGCCACGTCCGCAATCATCTGCTGAGAGCGATGGAGGGACTCCTCCCTGCTCGACAGATTGGCCCGCAGCAGGAGCAGCAGCGTGAAGATGAGGACCACCAGGAAGCCGACCAGGCCGGTGAGAAACAGTCGCACGTCGCGACGGAATCCGATCCGTGTCAGCGGTGCCTGAACCGAAGTCTCCACCGCGAAAGTGTAGGCCAAACGGGTTGGCCCGCGGGTGGACACCATCGCCTTGATCAGGAGAGAGACCGTATACTCCGTCCCTTCATGGCAATGTTCGGATCGGATCTCCGCGAAGCTTTGAAAAAGGCGGCGGACCGCGGCTTCGGCTCAGTGGAAGAACGAGACGCGATGCTCACGCAGCTGAGCACCGCGGAAGGACTGAAGGCGCGCGACGTCATGTGGATGCTGTTCCGACCCGACCGTCCGGTGCGCGACGCGGGAGCCAAACTGGTGCAGCGTCTGCGCGACCCGGAGACCGTCGATCTCTTTCTCGGGGAAGCGAGAGGGAAGCCGGATGTGGCCATGCGAGGCGCGGTGCCCTTCCTCTTCGCGCTCGGTCTGCCCGGTCTGGAGCGCCGGCTGGCCGACACCGTTCTGAAGTTCGAGGAGAAGTCCACGCCGGCGATCCGGGAGATGCAGGGCATCGCCCGCAAGATCCTTCTGGAAGCGCCGGTGAACAAGCAGATGGAGCCGATCCTCTGGGAGCTGGCCGACGCAGGCATGGCAGAAGAGCGACTGGCCTACATCGCGAAACTGGTTCCGCTGCCCATCGACGAGAAGGCCATCGCCCGTTGGCAGAAACTGGCAAAAGATGAAGATCCTCTCATCCGGGAGAAGTCGCTGGAGGTGCTGGCCGCGAACGTCACGCCCTCCTCCGCCGGAATCCTCGTCGCCCAACTCCCCACCGCCTCGTACGCGCTGCAGCAGGCCATCATTGCCGGGCTGACCCGGCTGGGAGCGCAGGCCGGTCCGCAGATCGTGGATCAACTCCTGCCCTTGATCGCCTCGGGCGATGCGGGAATCCGCACCACGGTGGTGAAGATCCTGATGGGGCTGGGCGACCCTGATCCGGTCATCCGCCGCTACCTCGAGTTTTCCAAAACGCTGGCCGGCTTCGTGCGCGAGCGCGCGCTGGAGTCCCTCAGAGTCTTCGGCGCCGCCTTGATCGAGCCGGTGATTGCGTTGCTCTCGGACGCCGATCCGGAAATCCGCTCGGCTGCGGTGGCCGTCGCCGGAGCGTTCGACGATCCGCGAATCGTCCCGGCCACGATCCCTTTGCTCAAGGATGACGACTGGTGGATCCGTCTGGCCGCTGCAGACACGCTCGGCAATCTGAAGGATCCGCGTGCGGTGGACGCGTTGGTTGAAGCGCTGGCTGATCCCGAGGCGAAATGGTCGGCGGTTGAGGCGCTGGGCAAGATCGGGGATATGCGCGCGCTTCCCGCTCTGGGGCGGCTGCTGGGAGATCCGAAGGCGGAGGTGCGCATCGCCGTGGCCGAGGCGCTGCACCTGATGCCTCATACACAGGTGCTGACGGCGCTCACGCAGATGGCCACCAACGATCCCGATCGGAACGTGAAGACTCGTGTTCTCGATCTGATCGACGCCGCGGCGAAAAAATCGAAGGGCCCGACGGCCGATCTCAGCGCGATCCGGGCTGCGGCGCTGGTGGCGCAGGCAACCGCGGGCGGGCCGCAACTGAACAGCTACCTGATCGCCACGCGCAATCAGGGCGGATCGGATTTCCATCTGTCGGTGGGCCAGCCGCCGATCATCCGCATGGCGGCCGATCTGATCCGGGCGCAGGCGGAGCCGCTGACCGCACCGCAGACCGAGGCCATGATCAAGGAGATCCTGACCGCACCGCAATGGGAGACGCTGCAGACCAAGCGGCAGATCGACTTCTCGTACTACATCCCGCAGGGTGGCCGTTATCGAGCGAACGTCTTCCTCGATCACAAAGGCTATAACGCGGTGTTCCGGGTGATCGCGGAGAAGCCTCCGACGGTTTACGAGCTGGGATTGCCGGCGCAGCTCTCCGAGATCGCCGACTACCACCAGGGGCTGGTGATCATCTGCGGGCCTGCCGGCTCCGGGAAGTCGACCACGCTGGCGGCGTTCGTCAACCTGTTCAACGAAACCCACAACGCGCACGTGCTGACGATGGAAGATCCCGTGGAGTTCGTGCATCCGTTCAAAAATTCGCTGATCAACCAGCGGGAGATCGGATCGCACACCCAGTCGTTCGCCCGCGCCCTGCGAGCAGCTCTCCGCGAAGATCCCGACGTGATCGTGATCGGGGAGCTGCGCGACAACGAATCGGTGTTGCTCGCCCTCACGGCGGCGGAGACCGGTCACATCGTGCTGGGCACCCTCAGCTCCACCAGCGCCCCCAAAGCCATCGACCGCATCATCTCCAGCTTCACCATCGATCAGCAGCCGCAGATCCGCGCTTCGCTCTCCGAGTCGCTGAAATACATCATCGCCCAGCGCCTGCTGCCGGCGAAGCAGGGACGGAAGCAGGTGGCGGTCTTCGAAGTGCTCAAAGGCACGCCCAACATCGCCAACATGATCCGGGACGAGAAGACCTACCAGATCTATTCGGCCATGCAGATCGGCAAGAGCCTGGGCATGCAGACCTTCGACGAGGCGCTGCGCGATCTGGTCAAGCGCGGCGAGATCAGCGGCGAGACTGCGTACATGGCTGCGCTGAAGAAAGAGGATTTCGAATCGATGGTGCCAGCAGAGTTTCTGAAGGCGAGCTCCTGACATGCAGAAAATCGATCGCTTCCTCAAGCTGATGAATGACCGCGGGGCCTCGGACTTCCACCTCACCGTGGGCCGTCCCCCCATGCTGCGCGCCTCCGGCGAGATCGAGACCATCCGCTACCGCGTGGTCACCGAGGCCGACTTCACGGAGATGCTGCAGCCCATCACGGCGACCAAGCTGTGGGCTGAGTATGTGAAGAGCGGCGACATCGACTTCTCCTACGAGATCCCCGGCGTGGCCCGCTATCGGGTCAACCTGTTCCGCCAGCAGCGAGGCGCCGGTGCCGTCTTCCGGGTCATCCCCACCAAGATCATGACCATCGACCAGCTGGGGCTGCCGCCTCAGGTCAAGCGCGTGGCGCAGTTCCGCAGCGGGCTGGTGCTGGTGACCGGTCCGACCGGATCGGGCAAGTCCACCACGCTGGCGGCGATCATCGATCTGATCAACGAGACGCGCAGTCTGCACATCATCACCATCGAAGATCCTATCGAGTTCGTGCACCCGAACAAAAAATGCCTGATCCATCAACGGGAGATCGGTTCCCACGCGGCCAGTTTCTCCGAGGCGCTCAAGGCGGCCGGCCGCGAAGATCCCGACCTCATCCTGGTCGGAGAGATGCGTGACGTGGAGACCATCTCCATGGCCCTGAGCGCCGCCGAGCGCGGCACGCTGGTCTTCGGCACCCTGCACACCAACAACGCGGCCAAGACCATGGATCGCATCATCAGCGTGTTCCCCGCCGGGGAGCAGGAAGGCATCCGCAACGTCCTCGGCGAAACGATTCGTGGCGTCGTGGCGCAGCAGCTCATGCCGAAAATCGGAGGAGGCCGCGTGGCCGCCCTGGAGATCCTGTTCGCCTCACCGGCCATCGGGAACATGGTCCGCGAGGGAAAGACGCCGCAGATCACCTCCGCCATCCAGACCGGCATCCGCGAAGGGATGATCGACATGGACTCGTCGATCAAGCAACTCTTCGAAGCGAAGAAGGTCAGCGCGCGCGCGGCTTACGACAAGGCCATCGACAAAGAACTGTTCAAAGCCGCGCTGGACGCCGAGAAGGCGAGTTCGTAGGGCAGAAAGCAGAACAACCCTGACGACCGTCATCCTGAGTGGCGTGGGTGGCGGATGGGTAGCGAAGGATCTGCAATCACGAGAAAGCTGCTGGCAGCCGTTGCGACGTTGCAGGTCCTTCGCCATCTGCGCGGCTTCTAATGAACCGTCTCTTGCAGCTCTCGGGAGATCTTGCTGCCTTCGGAGCGCCGGCATCCTGCCAGCGCTCCGTTCGCTCCGCTCACAAGAACCACGAAGCGCACGTTCATCGCCCACTCATCGGCTCATCGTGCTGTTTCCCAGCTTTCAAGAAACTCCCAGGTTTTATGCGGATTTGAGAGTCCCGTAGGGACGATTGAACTTAGCCCAGGACTTCAGTCCTGGGTTTGATGCCCCTGAAGAGTGAGTCCCGTAGGGACGATTGAAAGTGTCGCAACGAAGCATCGTCAATCGTCCCTCCGGGACTCGTCTGGGGGAGCCCCTCAAAGTCCCAGGACTGAAGTCCTGGGCTAAGGTCAATCGCGCCTCCGGCGCTTTGCCTCCGCGCCCCGTTTCTTTCTCTCAGGCGCAGCGCGCGCGCTGTCCACTGCTTAGGATGACGGACTCCGCTCCGAGCCTTCTGGTTTCTGGTTTCAACTTCCCCTCACCGCACGATCAGCGAAAGGTACCAGCCCGCCAGAGTCTGTCCGAAGAACAGCACGATCAGCATGGCGAATCCGAGGAAGACGCCGAACGGGATGGCCAGCTGCATCCCGCGGCCGCTGCGCATCGCTGCGGGAATGCCGATGAGCGCACCGGTGATGGAGGCCACCAGCAGGACGCCCGGCACGGCGCGCCAGCCGAGGATGGCGCCGATCATGGCCAGCATCTTCACGTCGCCCTGTCCCATTCCCTCCACCCGCCGCACCAGCCAGTAGAGGCCGATCACGGCGAGAAGAACCGACGCGCCGAAGAGCGCGCCGAGGAGAGAGTCGAGCAGGGAAGTGGCCAGCACCAGTCCCGGATAGAGAGTCCCCAGCCCGAGCCATCCTGCGAAAAGTCCCACCAGGATGCCCGGCAGGTCGATGACGTCCGGCAGGATCTGGATGTCGGCATCGATGTAGATGAGGGCGATGATCATCGAGGCAGCCGCGGCGAGCGGCAGGAAGCCGAGGGTGGCACCAGTGCGCAGGAAAATGGCGAGGTAGAGCAGCGCGTTAGCCAGCTCGACCAGCGGATAGCGGACGGAAATCGGTTCGGCACAGGCGCGGCACCGTGCCCGCAGGATCAGGAAGCTGAGGACGGGAACGTTGTCGTACCAGCGGATCGGCGTGTTGCAGTGCGGACAGTGGCTGGCGGGGAAGGCGATGGATTCTTCACGCGGGTACCGGTGAATGACCACGTTGAGAAAGCTGCCGACGATTGCGCCGATGGCCAGGGCGTAAAAGGCAAGCAGCGTCTGCATCGGTTTCTAGGGTACAGGGATTGGCGGCGGAGAGAAGTGTGAGCTGTGGTTGTGCAGCGAAATTCTGAATGGAATCCGCGCTGTTGTCGTGAGTCCTTCTTCAGGAGGCGAATGGGGTCTGGTGGCTCCCGCGGTCTTCAAAACCGTTGTGTCGGCGCGGAAGCGTCGATGGGTTGGTTCGATTCCGACCCGCCTCCGCCATTCGTCCGCCGGTCGGCCGGCGCGCCGTTTCCGCGCAGCGAGCTACGGCGCCTGCGCGGCAGAACGTCTTGGAGCGTGATCTTGGCGGAGCCCTGGGCAACCAGCGCCGCCGGCCGTGCCCGCCTACGGCGCGTCGGTGAGGAAGCCGACTTTGCGCGCGCCCGCCTCGCGGGCTGCGTCCATCGCCGCGACAGCGCGGTCGAACGCGATGTTGTCGTCAGAGTTGATGAAGACGACGCGATCGGCCGCCGGGCGCGAGATCAGCTGCGGTGCCAGCGCGTCGCGCAGCGCTTTGGTGTCGGCCAGCCGCAACGAGTTGAGATACACGCCGTCGCCGCGCACGGTCACCACCAGCTGATTGGTTTCCTCCGGTGGGGGCGCTCCGGTGATCTCCACCTTCGGCGGCACTTCGACATCCAGACCCATCTGAAGAATTGGTGTGGCCACCATGAAGATGATGAGCAGCACCAGGACCACGTCCACCAGTGGGGTGATGTTGATCTCCGAGCGGACCCCGCTGCCGCTGCTGGCACTCATGGACATGGCTAAGTCTTTCCTTTGGCGATCTGTTCGCCAGCCTGCTGGTTCTGCGTCAGGAAAGACACCGCGGTGAACTCTGCATCATTGGCCGCCTTCATCAGGGTCCGCACCTTGCCGAAGTTCACCCGCTTGTCCGCCTTGACCATCACTGCGCGAGCGGGATCCTTGGCATGCTCGGCTTTCAGGTAGCGGATCAAGTCGCGCTCGGGAATCCAGTCCTGGCCGATGAAGATCGTGCCGTCGGACTTGATCGACACGACCAGGTCTTCCTGCTTTCCCGGTTTCTTGGATGAGTGCGGGCCCTCGGGCAGCAGAACGTCCACTCCTGACTGGAGCATGGGCGTGACCACCATGAAGATGATCAGCAGCACCAGGCAGACATCCACCAGCGGGGTGACGTTGATGTCTCCTTTGACTTCGTCGGGGCTTCCGCCGCCTGCACCGAATGCCATCGATTACCCCTGCCGCGTTCCCGCTGAGGCGCGCACGCGTGCTTCATTTTTGATGAAGTAGTCGACCAGCTGCGAGGAGGAGTTCGACATCTCCACCTGGAAGCGCTCGACCTTGTTGAGGAAGTAGTTGTACATCCACACGGCGGGGATGGCCACGAAGAGGCCGAAAGCCGTGGTCACCAGCGCCTCGGCGATGCCGGCGGAGACCGCGCCCAGTCCGCCCGAACCACTGAGGGCCATGCCCTGGAAGGCGTGGATGATTCCGGCCACAGTGCCAAACAGACCGACGAATGGCGCGGTCGTGGAGATGGTGGCCAGATTGCCGAGGCCTTTCTTCATCTCCGCGGTGGTCATGAGGGTCTCCCGTTCGATGGCCCGTTGCCCGGAGGCCACCAGATCGAAGTCGTCGGGGAGCTTCTCGCTGGCCTGGTATTGAAACTCGGTCAGGCCTGCCTTGAGCACGCGCGCCAGATGGCTGTGCTTGAACTTCTTGTCGCGGGTGAGCGTGATGGCGTCGTCGAGCTTGTGCTGCTTGAGCATCGGGGTGACACCGAGGGCGATGCCCAGCGACTCGCGCTTGGCGCGCTGGAACCGGATCACCCGTTCGATGGCAATGGTCAGCGACCATACCGACATCGCGGCCAGAACGACGACCACACCCTTGGCCACCCAGTTCATCGAGGCCCACATCCCCAGCATGCTGAAATTGCTACCCATACCTTCCATGCAAACGCTCCTCTCTACGTCTCGATCACTGCAGTCGGAAATTGACCGTCAGGTTGTAAATGACGGGCACCGGCTGCCCGTTGAGTCTTCCCGGTTTGAATCTCCATCGTTTCACGGCATCGAGCGCTGCGTCGTCCAGGCCCATTCCCAGCGTCTTGAGCACGCGCGCGTCGGTGACCCGCCCGTCGGTGTCGATGATGGCTTCGATGATCACGATGCCTTCGATCTTTGCCGAACGCGCCACTTCTGTGTACTGAGGATCGACGCGCTTGATGGCCACCGGAGCGGAAACATTTCCGCCCACGCGCATCGGCTTGTCGCCGGTTCCACCCAGTTCGCCCCCGAGCTGTCCACCCAGCGTGCCGCCCAGGGTTCCTCCGACCACGCCGCCAATGACGCCGCCGATCACTCCGCCTTTCTCACCGCCCACCACACCACCTTTGACGCCACCCTCCACCCCGCCCACCACGCCGCCCGTATCGTCGGCGGTGTCGGTGGAGGCTGTGGTGTCGGCTGCGGTGTCACTCTCCACCGGCTCCAGCTGGGGAACCTCTTTGGGAGTCTTTGTCGGCTGATGAAAGGTGTTGTGCGGAGTGAGGATGGGCGTCTTCTTGACCACGTGAGGAGTCTTCGGGGTGGAGGAGGCATGGGCTGCCGGTGGCGGCGGAGGGGGCGGCGGTGGTGGAGGGGCCGCCTGCGACACCACGAACGCGTGGATCGGTTTCTCGATGATCTGCGGGTTCTGCTTGACGTAGTAACCCGCAGCGATGACGCCGCCGATGATGGCGACGTGGAGGGCGCCCGAAATCAAGGCGGTGACCCATCCACCTTTCTGCTTGTCCCTACCTGCTGATTCGATCAGGACATCGTCAAACATGGCGGCGGAAACCCCTTTGCCTCTGGCCTACCGGGAACGAGTAACGGAACAGTTCAGAGATGATGCCAACTGTTCTGTGCGTCTGCCGTTCCGCGGGCCCGAAGCCGTTCCTGCTGGTTCGACACAGGAGGGGGTGATTGCGCAACCAGAGTGGTGGTCTGACGGAGCCAAACGCGAAGTCGTTGCCCCTCTCAGCCTCGTCGTCTACAATCCGCGCGCACTGGAATTTCGACGCGGTCCTCGCGTTGACCCAGTCCCGGACGCAAGGGGCCGTAGCTCAGCTGGGAGAGCGCCTGAATGGCATTCAGGAGGTCAGGGGTTCGATCCCCCTCGGCTCCACCAATCCCCCGATCGTCGACGCCGCAGGAATGCGGCGTTCTGCGTTTCAGGCTTCTGTTGACCAGCCAGTCGACTGCGGTTGCAGTCACGAAATCGATCGTGCGCGATTTGGCGGCGAGCCCGTCGTTCGGGAGGCGCTGGGGCGCGTCGGACGCCCGTCCCGCCTCACCGACTCATTCCGCGGCCGGACTCACCTAAAGGGCTTGCCACGCGTCTCTGCCTCGACATCGGCCGGATTTCGAAGCGCGCGCAGGATTCGCTCTCCTTTCACTTCGAATTTACGTGTCCACCAATCGCGCTGCACCTCCTCTGACTCAACATCACCGCCCATGAGGAGGCTTCGCAGAATGAGACTCAGAGCCGCTGGAAATCGAATGGTGTTCGCCGTTGCTGCATCCACCCTGATCGCGCTGTCGGCTGCCGCTCAGGTCACGCCCGCCGCGGGAGTCACGCCGGCGGACGACACGCCGGCCATCAAGATCGGCACGACGATCTTTGCGGACTACACGTATATCGGGTCGCCTTCCAGCAGGGACGCCGACGGGAACTCCATCCACCCGTCGTCGTTCAACGTGAACCGCGCCTACATCAACGTCACCGGAAATCTGAACCACTGGATCGCCTTCCGGGTCACCCCTGACATTTCGCGCGAAACGAGTACCGGACCATCGCTCACCGGCAGTCAGCTCTTTCGCTTGAAGTACGCCTTTGCCCAGGTGAACCTCGACGACTGGGCCACCAAAGGATCCTGGGCCCGGCTGGGAATCCAGCAGACGCCCTACGTCGACTACACCGATACCATTTACCGCTACCGGTTTCAGGGAACGGGATTCGCCGAGCGCATCGGCTACCTGACGTCCGCCGATGCCGGCCTGTCCGGCCACTACAACTTTCCGGGGAACTACGGCGATCTGCACGCCGGCTACTACAACGGGGACGGCTACACCCGGGCGGAAGCGAACAACCAGAAAGCATTTCAGGTGCGGGGCACGGTGCGTCCGCTGCCTCTCGGAGGAGTGTGGCGGAACCTTCGCCTGACCGGATTCTTCGACGACGATCACGTCGTGGAGCGCGCCAAGCGCCAGCGCGCCATCGGGCAGGTCACCTTCGAGCATCCGCTGGGAAACCTCGGAGTGGAAGTGGCTTCCGCCAAGGACCGGGCCACCGTAACCAAGCCGACCGTCAGCAGCAACGGCTGGTCCGTGTGGGCCACTCCACGATTGGGAACCAGCGGCTGGGAGCTGCTGCTGCGTCATGACCACTTCAAGCCGAACAAGGATTTTCGCTCCACCAGCACCAGGCGCGACATCTTCGGGGTGGCCTACTGGGTGCCCAACCTCCAGAAGGTGACCACGGCCTTCCTGCTCGACTACGACAAGCTGCGCTCCGACCAGTTCACGCCGGCCCGGGCGGACGACACCCGCTACGGTCTCAAGATGCTCATCAATTTCTAACAGGGGAAACCAATGACTCGAATGAAAACCATCGTTGCCCTCATCGCTGCACTCTTCGTTGCCACCGTTGCCGGCGCACAGCAGATCAACGGTGCCGGCGCTACCTTTCCCAACCCGATCTATTCGAAGTGGTTCTCGGAGTACAACAATCTGCATCCGAACGTGCGCATCAACTACCAGTCCATCGGTTCCGGCGGCGGAATCCGGCAGCTCACCGCCCAGACCGTCTTCTTCGGCGCCACGGACGGACCGATGACCCAGGAGCAGATCTTCGCGGCAGGAAGCCCGATCCTGCACCTTCCGACGGTGATGGGAGGGGTGGTGCCGGTGTACCTGGTGCCCGGCGTTAGCGCCGAGGTCCGCTTTACCGGCAAGCTGCTGGCCGACATCTTCCTCGGCAAGATCACGAAGTGGAACGATGCCGCGATCAAGTTTGTCAATCCCAGCCTCAATCTCCCCGATCTCGACATCACCGTGGTGCACCGATCCGATGGCTCGGGAACGAGCTACATCTTCTGCGACTTTCTGGCGAAGCTCTCCCCCGACTGGAAGAAGACCGTCGGCGTGGCCACCTCGGTGAACTGGCCGGTTGGTGTTGGCGGCAAGGGGAATGAGGGTGTGGCCGGTCTGGTCAAGCAGACTCCCGGTGCCATCGGCTACGTCGAGCTGATCTACGCGATCCAGAACAAGATTCCGTATGGGCCGGTGCAGAACGCCGCGGGCGAGTTCGTGCGCGCCTCCACGGAAACCGTGACCAACGCCGCAGGCGCGGCAACGAAGGCCATGCCCAAGGACTTTCGGGTCTCCATCACCAACGCTCCAGGACACAACGTCTATCCGATCTCGTCGTTTACCTGGATGCTCTTCTATGAGCGGCCAAAGGATAAGCAGCGCGCGCGGATGATGGTCGACTTCATGAAGTGGGCTCTGACCGATGGTCAGCGCTTCGCGCCGGA